>CANQXZ010000074.1 GCA_947627955.1 uncultured Clostridia bacterium | reverse complement strand
AGAATGCGAACGCCCTCGGACAGGGGCTGACCCGTCAGCTCAACCGTGAAAGCGGCTTAAAACGCCTCATGACGATCAGCCTCTTGAAGCGGCTCGAAAGCAGCGTCTATGCCTTCCGCATTACCCTAAAAAAACTCCTTGACCTCAACAACGCCACTTTGCAAAAAATCGAGGATTTTCTGAATGGCGAAAAGCACGTCAATATTCAGCGAGAAGTGAATGAAGCGTGGATCGAAGACCCCGACGAGGATGAAATGTACTCGTTTACAAAGGTTTCATCGGGCAAAACGATCACGATCGATCTTGCAGACATCGACGTGGTGACATGGAAGCGCGACCTTCTTCACGATGTGGAAATTTTGACCTGTATCTATAACGAGATGCAAAAAGTCACGATAGAGGAGGATAAAAAGCTTCAAACCTTAAAAGAACTTATCGATGACAAGCTCGCCCATCCCATCAACGAAGGCAATAAGAAGATTTTGATTTTCTCGGCGTTCGCGGACACGGCGGACTATCTCTATCAGACGATCGCGCCCTATATGCTCTCTGAATACGGGCTGTATACCGCCAAAGTTGCGGGCGGGAACGAGAATAAGACGAACGACGGCGGCTCTTACGATACCAACCGCATTTTAACATCTTTTTCGCCCATTTCCAAGCAGCGCGACCTTTCGCAGAGAGCGCATCCATTTACTATCGACGTGCTTATCGGTACCGACTGCATTTCCGAGGGGCAGAACTTGCAGGACTGCGACATCTGCATCAACTATGATATTCATTGGAACCCCGTGCGCATCGTTCAGCGGTTCGGGCGGATCGACCGTATCGGAAGCAAAAACGACAAAATTCAACTCGTGAACTTTTGGCCGAATATCTCTCTCGACGAATACATCAATTTGAGCAAACGCGTCTCCGCGCGCATGACTATCGTGAATGCCACCGCCACGGCGGATGACAACCTTCTCTCTGAGCAAGACGAGGAGATGGACTACCGCAAAGAGCAGCTCAAAAAACTGCAAGAGGGGACGCTCCAAGACTTGGAAGATGTGGACGGCAATATTTCCATCACGGACATGGGGCTCAACGATTTCGTCATGGACTTGAATGCCTATATCAAGGCGAACGGCGAACCGCGCGGTGTCACGACGGGTCTGCACGCCGTTGTCGCGGCGGACGAGAGCAAGGGAATTGAGTCGGGCGTCATCTTTGTACTTCGCAACCGAAACGACGGCGTGAATATCAACAAGCAAAACCGCCTGCATCCTTATTATCTTGTCTACTTGACGGAGAGCGGCGAAGTAAGGTATAATCATCTTGATGTAAAGAGCATTCTCGACGTACTCCGCGCCTCCTCTAAGGGCAAGACAGAGCCGCTTGCCGAGCTTTGCCGTAAATTCAATAAGGAGACGAAGGACGGCGTCCGCATGGAGAAATATAACGCCCTTTTGGATGACGCCGTCGCAAGCATCATTGCAGTCAAGGATGAGAGCGACCTCAATTCCCTTTTCAAGAGCGGGAGCAAAGTCCTGTTCCAGCAGCGCATCGACGGCCTCGACGACTTTGAACTCATCTCCTTTGTGGTGATAAAATAATGTACCTATTCAGCAGTAAAACACAAGTTGACCGCAAATTCAAATTGTCCGAACTCTATAAGGTGATGGGCGCAGACAAGGATGTGAAGGCGGACGCGAAGGACATCCTCTCCGTCACGCTCACAAACGTTCTAAACAGCGAAACGCTCAACCTATCTTCGGACATGGGTGCCACGAAAGAGGTCTATGTCTTTGAAATTGTGCTCTCCGTGAAAGAGGTGCCGACCCTGTTCCTCGCCGCGCTCGATAAGGCGACGCAGTTCCACACCGTATTTTATTTGCGGTGCGAGGAGAGCGAAATGCTCTACGGCGCGTATAAGGAGTACGGCGAAAATGGCATGAAGATCGGAAAGTATTACAAGACGGAGTGGTCGGAAATACGCGAAACGCCGCTCCCGCCCGTCACGTCGCTCGACGAAATGTACACGTTTTTCATCGACGAGCTCATCCCCATCTCGGCGCGGAAAGGCGAGACGACGCGGGCGTTTGTCGAACGGTACGACGCGGTGATGAAATTGAAAAAGGAAATCGAGAAACTGCAAAAATTGGTGGATAAGGAGATCCAGCCTCGCCGCCGATTTGAGTACAACGACCAATTAAAACAAAAGAAAAAGGAGTTGGAAGAAATCAGTGATTAGGGAATAGGGATCAGGAAAATATGGACAATTTAATGAAGTCTTAACCCCTAACCCCTAACCCTAACTCCTAATCCCTAAATTTATCGGAGGACTACAATGGAAAAATTAAAAATGCAATCGATGGATAAGGTGCAATACAATATCGAGAAGATTCGGGAGATGTTCCCGAATGCGGTGACGGAAGTGAAGCGGGGCGACAAGGTAGAGCTTGCCGTTGATTTTGACGTGCTCAAACAGGAGCTTGCCGACACCCTCATCGACGAGCGGGAGCTTCGCTATCAGTTCACTTGGCCCGATAAGC
>CANQXZ010000073.1 GCA_947627955.1 uncultured Clostridia bacterium | reverse complement strand
GTGTCGCCATTGCGCGTACGCTCGGAATGATGCCGGAGGTCGTACTCTTTGACGAACCGACCAGCGCGCTCGATCCCACCATGGTGGGCGAGGTGCTGGCAGTCATCCGCAGTTTGGCGGAGCAGGGGCTGACCATGCTCATTGTCACTCACGAGATGAAGTTTGCCCATGACGTATCCACGCGGGTATTTTACATGGACGAAGGCGTTATCTACGAGGATGGAACGCCCAAGCAGGTATTCGATAACCCTAAGACCGAACGCTGCCGTGCGTTTATCCACCGTCTGAAAACCCTCCATATCGATATCGCCTCCAAGAAGTTCGACTTTATCGGCGCGGCGGAGAGCATCGACCTCTTTGCCCACAAACAGCTGCTGGGCGCGCGGCAGTCGCTCAAATATCAGCAGCTCTTTGAAGAGCTGTGCGTTGCGAGTGTTCTGCCGACCTTGCCGGACGACGGGTGCGGTCTCAGCTTCGACGCCCTTTGCAGCGAGGACGGAAGCGAGTGCGAAGCCGTCATCCGCTGGAACGGTGAAGAGTTCGATCCGTTGTCGCAGGGAGATGAGCTGAGCGTGTCCCTTGCTTTAAGCAGGACGAAGAGCAGCGTTCACACCTATGCCGACGGGGTCAACACGGTTACAATTATATTTTAAGACTGTTTTTCGGAGTAAAAGAAAATGGATATCAAAGCGAATGATCGGAAGCGGTCGTGCTTTTCGGCAATTTTGGCTTTTATGCTTGCGGTCGTGCTCCTTTTGGGCGGGTGCAACTTAAAAGATAACGCAAAAGCCGACGACATAGTCATTTTATATACGGGCGGCGTGCATGGCGCCATTGATGACGGCATAGGCTACGCGGGGCTCGCGGCATACAAAAAGTGGTGCGAGCAAAATACGGCTTTTGTTACGCTCGTGGACTGCGGGGACGCCCTGCACGGGAACGCCATCGGTACGGTTTCCGATGGGGAATATCCGGCGGAGATCATGAAACGCGCGGGATATGACTTCGCGGTGCTCGGCGATCAGGAGTTCGGCTATGGAATGGAACAGCTCGACAGACTCATGGATATCAGCGGCGCACAGTATCTCGGCTGCAATATCCGCTATACGGGAGAGGGGGAAGCGGCGTTTTTGTCGCGGCTTCTCCCGTACGAAATCGTATCCTACGGCAATGTCAAGGTCGCCTTTATCGGGGTGTCTACGCCTGAGAGCATCGTAAAATCCGTTCCTTCTTACTTCTGCGACGAGAGCGGGAACTACGTTTACGATTTCTTCGGGAAAAGCGGGGAAGAATTGTACGGGCGCGTGCAGGAGAGCGTGGACGCCTGTTTAAAAGGCGGCGCGGAGCACGTGTTTGTCCTTGCCCATCTCGGAACGGCAGAGTCGTCTTCGCCGTTTACCTGTCGGGAGCTGATCGAAAATACGAGGGGGATAGACGCCGTGCTGGACGGACATTCCCCCGGCGAGATCTCCTGCAACGTGATAAAAAATGCGGATGGCGAAAACGTGCTGTTGTCCTCCACAGGCACGGGGCTGGGCAATATCGGGCGCCTCACGATAACCGCAAACGGGAATATACAAACAGGACTTATAGGGACGTATGCGGATAAGGACGGCGAGATGTCCGGCTTTATAGAAAGCATGCAGGAAAGTTTCAATGCCGGGCTGAATAAAATAGTCGGCGTGTCGGAGGTCGCGCTTACTACCGTTTCCGACTCGGGCATGCGGCTTGTCCGCAACAGGGAGACCAATCTGGGGGATTTCTGTGCGGACGCGTATCGGCTGGTATCGGGGGCGGATATCGCGCTTGTGAACGGCGGAGGCATCCGCGCAGATATTGCGGCGGGAGAGATCACCTATGGCGATATTCTGGACGTGCACCCCTATGGAAATTCTCTGTGCGTGGTAAACGCGACAGGGCAGCAAATACTTGACGCGCTGGAAATGGCAAGCCGTTTCTGTCTGCCGAATTCCAACGACGGACAAAACGCAGTGGGGGAAAACGGAGGCTTTTTACAGGTCTCGGGGCTCAAATACGTGATAGACACCTCTGTTCTCTCCACGGTGGAGACGGACGAGCAGGGGAATTTCCTCTCCTGCGGAGCCGAGCGGAGAGTAAAGGACGTCATGGTCCTCAAAGAGAACGGCAGCTACACGGAGCTCAAGCCCGACGGGTCATATACGGTGGCTTCCCACAATTACCTTATCAAGGAAGGCGGCGACGGGCTGAACATGTTTATGCGCGAAAAGCCGACGATCGACGGGGGAATGACGGATTACGAGATACTTATAACCTATCTCACGGATATTCTTAACGGAACCGTGGGGGATGAATACGCTGAGCCGCAGGGTCGGATAGAAGTCAGATAAAATCGCGGAAGCGGATAAATGCGGTCGTGTTTATCATGGTTCTGCTACCCAAACACGAAAAAAGCGGGGGAAATTCATTTCTTTTCCCCGCTTTTAAATTTCTGGTGCACCGCTTGAAAACAAGATTGAACTTTCGAGTTCTTCAAGCGATACGGTTTCTTCTTTACCGTTTGCA
>CANQXZ010000072.1 GCA_947627955.1 uncultured Clostridia bacterium | reverse complement strand
GGCGCGTATGTGCCTTGCGACGAGCCGGAGGCCGAGGGGGTATGCGTTAAAATCCCCTATGAGTACGAGGACGACGGCGGGGAAACGGTGCAGACCGTCGCCGACACGCTTTATAGCCTCCCTGGTCGCTCGCTCAAGGGCGCGGCGGGCGAGGCGGTGCTCGATAAGACGAGCGGGCCGCTCACGATGGCGGCGGCGGAGGCCGTCGCCGAGGCTTTCGTAGGCCCCGCCGCCGCTACCATGAGCGCAAAGCGGGCCGTAGCTATCCGGGCCGTCGTAGAGGTCGCGGCGGCAGGGCTCGACGATAAGACCGCCTCCGCCGCCCCGGAAATCGCGCCCTCGCTCACGGGCTCCGGCGAGCTCGTAAAGAGCGGGACGCGGATTAACTGGAAAGGGACGCTCAAACGGGCGGCGGTCGATCTTTGGGACACGGCGGAGAACACGCCGGACGCGGCCCCGGCGCTTTGGGAGGATATTCTCTATAAGAACGGGGAGCGCATTATCCCGGAGGTTTTTACGCCGGGGCTCATGTTCTCGAAAGACGAGCTCGGCTATTGGGGCGACGACCTTTACCGCTCCAAAATAGATAATAACGTCTGGACTCCCGAGGCTTACCCGGAGGGCTGGGAGCTCGTAGAATGAGCGACGGCGTTTACACGGTCGAAAAGGGCGGCGAGATTATCGCCCGCCTCAAGTCTTTAATATGGGTACGACTCGCGGAGCCGGGAGTATATCTCGTGTGCGGCGAGGAGGACGGCGAGGGCGTTCTCGTGGACGGGGAAATATACCACGTTCGCGGGTGCGCCTTTTTGCCGGGGAAAGAAACGGTAAAGCTCGACTATATCGAAAACTAAACGGAGGTATTACACCATGAAAGAAAACACTTTGAAAGCCGCTATCACTATCGCGCTCGCGGGAGCGTCCGCCTATTTCCGGGAGCTTATCGGCCCGGTGATTATTCTCGCGCTCGTTATGCTTATCGACTATATCTCGGGCATGGTGAGCGCGTGGGTGAGGAGTGAGCTCTCCTCCCGCGTCGGCGTGATCGGGATTGTGAAAAAGGTCGCGTACCTTTTGGCGGTCGCCGTGGCTATTGTCGCGGATTGGGCGGTACAGACGGCGGCAACGGAGCTCGGCGTTAATCTCTCCGGGTTTTATTTCTTCGGGCTCCTCGTTACAATTTGGCTCGTACTTAACGAGTGTATCTCGATTTTGGAGAATATCTCGGAGATCGGCGTACCCGTCCCGGCGTTTCTTCTGAAAATCACGCAAAAGCTCAAAAAGACGATTGAGGAGACCGGCGAAAAAGGGGCCGGGGACGACACAGAAACGGAAAAGAGGGAATAAAAAATGATGAAAGCGAGCGTTTTCGTCGATAAACTCGTCGACGTGGCAAAGAACTATAAAACGCTTTACGTTATGGGGTGCTTTGGGGCTCCCATGACGGCGGCGAATAAGGCCCGGTACACGAAAAACCACGAGTATAACATGAGAGCGGCCCGTACCGCTATGATTAACGCGGCCTCCGCCGATACGTTCGGCTTTGATTGCGTTAATTTACTCAAGGGGCTTTTGTGGGGCTGGAACGGCGACAAAACCAGAGTGTACGGCGGGGCGACGTATCCGACGACCGCCGACGTTCTCGCGGGGGCGTGTCCCGATATTGGGGCCAACTCCATGATTAAAGTTTGCTCCGGCGTGTCGACGGACTTCTCCCGGATTGTACCCGGCGCGGCGGTGTGGCTCCCCGGACATATCGGCGTGTATATCGGCGGCGGGCTTGCGGTCGAGTGTACTCCGGCTTTCAAAAACAAGGTGCAGATTACCGCCGTCGGAAACATCGGGAAAAAGGCCGGGTACGATACCCGGACTTGGACTAAATGGGGAAAAATCCCCTATGTAAATTATGAGGAGGGCGACGAAATGACAGAGAAAGAAATCAAGGCTCTTGTAAGCGAGACCGTGAAAGCGGAGCTCAAGGCGACCGTGCGCGAGGTCGTGCGCGAGGTTATCGACGAGGAGAACCCGGTTTATAAAGACCTCGAGAACGTCCCGGACTATTGGCGCGGCGCCGCCGCTATGCTCCTCGACGCGGGGGCTATCAACGGGGGCACTTCCGCCGAGGTCAACGCGACCGACCTCAATATCCGGCGCGAGACGCTGAAAGCGGCTATCGTCGCCGCGCTCTATCACGAGGCGCGGGAGAGGGAGGGCGCAGTAGCAGACGGCGACCCGGCGGACGAGGAGCCGGAGGAGTAAAACAAACGGGCGGAGCTTGACGGCTCCGCCCGTTTTCCTTTTGTGCGGCTATGCGGCCTTTTTGAAGTAAACGGCGATTTCGAGTCCGCGCTTTGCCTCTCCGCCGCCGGTAACGGCGAAATCGGAAAAGCCCGCGTACCGCTCCATGCGCGGGAGGAGCGCGGGGAGATCGCTCCGGGAGATATTGCCGACTTGCTCCCCGTTATAGAATACGCCGACGGCGGGAGAGCCCTCGTAGTCGTAAACCTCGAGGGAAAAGGCGGACGGGCGCGGGCACTCCTCCTCGATTTCC
>CANQXZ010000071.1 GCA_947627955.1 uncultured Clostridia bacterium | reverse complement strand
CACTTCCACCCCCATTGCCTTTATTTTGTCGAGCAGACTCTCGGTAAAGTGTAAACCCGCAGTGGGCGCGACGAGCGATAGAGACCACGGATAGCCGGTCGTATCCCACGTCCAGAGGTATTCACTATCGAAACACTCCGGCACCGCAAAGAGCGCGGCGAGTAACGTCGTATTCTCCCAGTTATATTCAAAATACCGGGTAAAATCGCACTCCGCGAGCGTCCAGTTTCGCGTAGTCTGCCGGGAGAGGATATAGTTTAGCGTCTGCGCCGTTCTAATCCCCGTCCCGCCGTATTGGTGGTACTGGAAGAGTACGTCGTTTAACAGGGTAGCGAGGACGTGCTCACAGTTATAAAACCGGGTCGCGCCGTCGCTCCGCTCCAAGTCCTCCCCGATGATACGAAAGAGGTCGATACGCTCGTCCCCGTCGAAAATCTCGACGTAGTTTAGCGGAGCACAATACAGATTTTTCTTGTCGTCGGCGGGCATGGTAAACGTAGCCGTCCAAATGGTATTTACCTCGAGCGAGTAGCTCACGGCGATAGCGTTATCGAGGTACGCGAGCCGTTTCATATTTCGGTCGAACACTTGCGGTACTGCCATTATAACCACCTGTCTTTCCAGAGGATACGAATATCCGCCGACGTGCCGCCCTCTACTATGATTTCGTTCTCGCCGCTTTTCAGCTTGAAGAAAATCGAGCTATCCTCTACGCGGTCGATGATGTTTACACCGTTAAGCGTTACCGTCATGTGCTCCGTGTCGATAATAAGCTCGTCTCCGGGCTCCATGTTCACGCCCTCGATAGTCATAACATCTTGACCGTAGGTAGATACGCCCGTCCCGCTCGCGCTGGACTCCGCGATAGCCTCGGCCTCGAAGAATAACCGCCGGATATAGTCGCCTTGCGCCTCGGAGTCGCCCACGGCGGAGGCGGAGAGGAGGATAACGCGGACGATCTGCCCGCTCGCCTCCGAGTTCGCCTCCGCCGAGCCCTCAAGCCGCCGGACGACGAGTAAAACGCCGCTACTCCCGCTCTCGGCGGTCGCCGTCGCCGTCCACTCGAAAACAAACCGCGCTTTTCGGTTATATACTGTCCGATTGTAGATCGTGCGGTTATACATATCGCCGCCCCCTTACCAGAGGTTACAGACGATAGCCCCCGCCGAGACCGTGATAGCGTCGCCGTTTAGGACGTTCTTTCCCCGCGCGAACGCGCCAAACCACAAGAGATTGCCGCCCGTCTGCGAGTCGAAAATCCCCCAATAGGAGACCGTCCCAATATCCGCCGAAATAACGCCGTAGTCTACGGCCTCCGTGTTTTTGACCTGTTGCCGCCCGCCGACGAGCGAGGGGGAGTCGAACGCGATAACCTTACGGGCATAGCCGCCGCCGCTCGCCTCCGTGCCCGTGCCGCCCGCCGTGGGATCGGTAAGAAAGAGCGCGAGATAGTACGTCCCGCTCCGCAAAGACGTATTGAGCAAGCTCGCCGCGTGTACGTTAGAAAGAGCCGACATTTTTCATACCTCCGTTAATCAATTTTTATCCGTGTTATGGTGAGATTTGTTATCCGGCCTCGGGCCGTGATATAGATTAAACAGTCCGTTTCCTGCGAGCCGTTTACGTTGACGGTTTCCGAGTGAGGGAGGGAGACGGAGTTTACGGATTGCTGGTTATAGTCGATAGACTCGGCGAACGGGGAGCACAAGAAAACGACCTCGCACCGGCCCGTTACGGCGATCTGCTCGATACTGATACCGTTTATCACCTTTGCGGAGTACGCCTTTTCCGGCTCGTCGTCGAAAACGAGCAAACCCTCGCCGGAGAGCCACCCGGCGACCGCTCGAGCCCTCGAGCGAACGCCGGGATAGTGATAGCCCTCTCCGACGAAAGATACCTCGCAAGTGATCTCCCGGTTTTCGTAACCGTCCTCAATGTCATACGTCCCGCTTTTGCCCGGTATGGTGTACTGTGTGACTCGTTTCGCCGGGAGGAGCGTTCTATCGGTACTCCGAAAGACTACCCCGAGCTCCCGGCTGTGCCGGTTATTGAACGTAAAGCCGAGGCTCACTTTACGGCACCCCCTTTCCGCGAGAGTTCTTTTTCTGCATATTGTAGAGCTCTTTAGCGACCTTTTTAACGTCGGCCTCCTCGCGTACCTCGAGCTTTTCAATATGGAAATGGTTTGTCACCGTGCCGCCGTCGCCGGTCTGCCCGCTCACCCCGCGCCGGTCGGCCTCGGAGGGCGCGGAGGCGGCGACTTGCTTTATCGTCGCTTTCGCGGAAAAGCTCGTTTCGATCTCGCCTATCGAGTCCGCGAGCGCGGTATTTACCTTGCTCATATCGGACTCTACCGCGTCGAGCATATCCCCGCTCATTTTGTCGATAGCGGAGACCGCTTTATCGCCCTTTGCGGTTACTGCACCGGCGAGGCCCTCCACGAGCATTTCCCCGGCCCACGCCATTTTTTTAGACGGAGAGGCAATTCCGAAAAAGTCGGTTATACCGTCCCAAATGGACGATACCCACCCGGACACTTTATCCCAAAGCCACCCGGCGAGGGATTGTATCCCAT
>CANQXZ010000070.1 GCA_947627955.1 uncultured Clostridia bacterium | reverse complement strand
GACGACCCCGACTACATGAGGGCTTACATGAAAGCCACACCCGAACAGCGCGCCGTGTACGAGGAAAAGGCAAAGGATATAGACTACATACAGTCCGAGTTCTATAATTTAAAGAAATCGGGGCTGGACTACGACTGCTTTATCTGCGTTAAGGTGACGGACGACAAGACCCACGCCAAAACCGAGGACAGCAAGGATGCAGATTACATATATCACCTTTTAAAGGACAAGGGATATAAGCCCTTCTATTCTGAATACGAAATACGCAACAAACAGGGCGCGGACTATGAGGCTCATATCCTCTACGCCCTCTACACCTCGGAGTGTATGCTTGTCGTGTGCAGCGACGAGGAATACTTACAGACCAAGTGGGTGAAGAACGAATACAGCCGCTTTTTGAAACTTGTGAACGACGAGGAAAAGGACAGCGACGGTATAACGATAGTATTCAAGGGCAAGCCGATAGAAAAGCTGCCGGGCAAGCGGGGGAAGTTGCAGGGAATAAACTTCGAACTGCGCTCTGCGGACGGGCAGATAGTTGAGTTTGTGGACAGCCACACTCCCGCAGCCCGCGCAAAGAGGGCAGCCGAAGCCGAAGAAAAGAAGCGCGCCGCCGAAGAGCAGAAGAGGGAACTTGCCGAACAGCGCCGCGCTATCGAGGAACAGCAGCGGCAGATAGCGGAACAGCTGGATAAGCTGAAAAATATTTCCGCCGCCCCGTCGTCGGGATTACTCGACGACGAGCTGTTCGAGAGAATGGAGCGCGCCCGAGAAGAGCGCGAGCGCAAAAAACGCGAAGAAGAGAAAAACAGACATGATGTCAGCGTTAAATTATCGCACGCGCTTACCGAAGTCGCGAGTAAAAAGCGCGAAGAAGCCGAGCGCAAGCGGCAGGAAGAGATAAGATTAAGACCGTGGGTTTTTTTGTCCAATTATCCCAATCTTAAAAATTACAATAAATCGGCATTTAAAATTTCCGGCACCTTGCTGAAAAAATATACAGGCGAAAGCGATGACGTTAAAATTCCGCTCGGCGTAACTGCCATCGATAATGAGGCGTTCAAGGAGTGCAAATATAGAATCAAAAGCGTAGCAATACCCGACGGCGTAACCTCTATCGGTGAAAAAATGTTTTATGATAGTCACATTGAAAACGTAGCCTTAGGGAACAGCATAATCTCTATCGGCGAGTCCGCATTTTCTGGCTGTGACGAACTTAAAAGCATAACCATACCCGAAAGCGTTACTTCTATCAGCGGCGAAGCATTTAGGTTTTGCCATAGTCTTGAAAGTATAGAGGTCGACGCAAATAATAAAAACTATTCAAGCCAGGACGGCATCCTGTACAATAAGGATAAAACCGAAATTATTCAGGTCCCCGAGACCAAGACAGAAGTTAAAATATCCGCGGACGTGACTTCGATAGGCGAAAGTGCATTACGCGATTGCAGAGTACTGAAAAGCATAGAAGTCGATGTAAATAATAAAAACTATTCAAGCCAGGACGGTATCCTGTACAATAAAGACAAGACAGAACTTATTCATGTCCCTGCGGCTAAGACAGAAGTTATAATACCCTCGGGCGTAACTTCGATAGGCGATCGGGCGTTCTATTATTGTAAAGAACTTACAAGCGTAAATATACCCGACGGCGTAACTTCTATCGGCAAAGATGTGTTCTTTGGTTGTGAAAACCTTAAAAGCGTAACCATTCCGGGCAGCGTGACGGAAATCTGCGACGAGTCGTTCTTTTGGTGTAAAGGTCTTGAAAGCATAAGCATTCCCGACGGAGTGACTACCCTTGGCGAGAGGGTGTTCTATTATTGTGAAAATCTTCAAAAAGTGATCATACCTGAAAGCGTAACTTCTATAGGCAGATATACTTTCAGTGGTTGCCACAAAAAGATAAAAATTTACTGCCGCGCCATGGGGAAGCCCCAAGGGTGGAGTGAAAATTGGGATACAGTAAAAAACGGAAATGTCTTTACCAAGAAAAAAGCGAAAGTTATCTGGAACTATAAAGGCTGACGAAAGCGGTCATGATATAAGCTGTTTATGTGCGCGCCCGCCGTTTTTCCCAAAACGGCGGGCGCGTATTCGTTTATTTATAATGTCAAAGGCGGGGCGCGATAAACGCCCCGCCTGTTTGTGGCGCAGAGAGAGGGATTTTGCCGTTTCCCGCAGGCGGGAGCCCTCGGCAAAGCGTCGGCGGCAAGCCGCCTCGCACGAACCGCGTGGGTTCTTCATCCCCTCAATCAGCGCAGGCGGGCGCCAAAGCGCCCGCCTGTTTGTGGCGCAGAGAGAGGGATTTTGCCGTTTCCCGCAGGCGGGAGCCCTCGGCAAAGCGTCGGCGGCAAGCCGCCTCGCACGAACCGCGTGGGTTCTTCATCCCCTCAATCAGCGCAGGCGGGCGCCAAAGCGCCCGCCTGTTTGTGGCGCAGAGAGAGGGATTCGGACCCCCGGAAAGTTGCCTTTCAACGGTTTTCAAGACCGCCGCAATCGACCACTCTGCCATCTCTGCAAATAGTTATTAAGTTTTGATATGCAGACGGCTTGGTTTGCGAAGGGGTTCGCAAACGTCAAGCCGAACGGTTTGACGCGACCCCGCCTCGGTAGGCGAGGTTCGCTATTCCGTCGCTTCGCTCCTCACAAGCCCG
>CANQXZ010000069.1 GCA_947627955.1 uncultured Clostridia bacterium | reverse complement strand
CGCAAGACCTCTCCGACTTTTACCAAAGAGCAATTCAAGACGACGCTTCTGAACTTCCGAAAAATCGACATTTCCACCAAAGAGGGCAAAGCGAAGCTCATCGACACGTTTGTCGGGCGCATTTATGTGTTTGATGACCATATCAAGATCGTCTACAATATCGACGGCAAAGACGAAGAATTTACCCTTGATGAGCTTGAAAGTTCTAATTCGCCCCAATGCGGTCAGCCATCAAAAACAGGCTATTTTGACAAAAAATAGCCTGTTTTTCTGTTTTTCAAAAATGAAAAACCTCGTAGATTGCCCTACAATCGATTTTACCCCATCTCTCGTGGTGGGTATCGACCCCTCTTTTTTTGAGCCTTACAATAAAAATGTCCCGCAAATGTCCCGCAAACGATTCAAATTTCGTCCCGCAAATGTCCCGCAGACGCAAAAAGTCATTCATAAGTTCACATAGATTAAGATAGATAAATTTAGCATAAATTAACAAAAAAGACTTCCTATCAGGGAAGCCTTTTTTGATTATACATCGGCAAACGATAATGTTTTTGCAATAATCTCTGCCGAAGCTATATGCTGTTCTTCTTCAAAGTGGGCATAAATCTTTTCCGTAGTTGCAAGCTGGGAATGTCCTAACCATTTCTGTATATCTTCCATCTTTATGTGTTCGTGCCTCATCAGCGTTGCACAGCTATGGCGTAAATCGTGGAATCTAATATGCCGGAAACATTGTTTCTTCAAATGCTTTACAAAAGCGCACGTTATGTAGTTGGGATTATAGTATTCGCCGTCCTCGTGGACGTAAATATAATTTGTGTTCTTATAGCTGTTCCCGAAAAACTTCCGTTCTTCCCCTTGTTTAGCTTTCATGCGTAATAGCATTTCTTCTATAACAGGCATTAGCGGCAGAGTGCGCAGACTTTTCTTTGTCTTGGTTCTTTCCTTTTCTATGCAGGTGTATTTACCGTCTACCACACACCCGACTATCGTCCTGCGTATTGTAATTGTTTTGTAATTAAAATCAACAGCCGACCACTGTAATCCCGAAATCTCGCTACGCCGCAGTCCATAATATACAGCCATATATACGGGAAATTCGATTTGCGTTCCCTGCACGGAAACCAACAACTTTTGCAATTCGTTCTTATTGTAGTAATCACCGATATACGGGTCGGCTTTCGGCAGTTTAACCTTATCCGCAGGATTGCAGATAATTTTATCTTCCACATATGCGTCCTGTAACGCCTTCCTTATATTTGAATGATAATGCTTTACCGTTTCGGCACTCACCTTTTTTATTTGAGCCTTGTAGAAATCGTTAATGTCTTGCGCTGTAATTGTTTGCAATGTTATTTTACGTTGGTTGAAATACGGCGCTATTGCACGGTTGATTTGCCGCTTATAGTTGCAATAGGTAGATTCTTCTATAATCCCCCTTTGCGCTTCGCACCATTCCTGCATATACAGCCCGAACAATATATCATTTTGTAATGAGTTTGTCCGTTGTCCATTTGCCGTTTCCGTTTCGGGTATTAACCGTCGCTCCTCAATGCTATACCGATTTTGATAATCTGCAAGCATCTGTTCTGCTTTTCTCTTGTTCCCCTTTACTTTTAAGCCGGTAGATACCCAAATTTGTTTGCGGCGACCGTCCTCGGCGGTATAGGGAATAGCGATATAATAATTATCGTGCTTTTCTCTTAACCATGCGGATACCATGTTTTACTCCTCCTGTAAATTTATTCCCAAATATTCGGCAAGAGCTGTTCTTGATACGCGATATTCCCTGCCGACTTTTAGGTGCTTTATATTGTGTTTTTCGATAAATCTATATGCCGTAACTCTACTTATACCTAAAAATTCGCATATATCTTTAATGTCCATTGCATCCTGATATTCGGAAAGTTTCATTCTCTTTTCCTCCAACTTGCTTACACCCCCTTTTAAGAAGGGTGCGCTTGTTAATCTGCACACCCTTCAAATGCACAGATTAACTGCATTATTGAATTTTAAAAGCGAGGGCCGTAGTCCTCGCTTTATGCTTTTTATTCTATCTTGTTCGGGCCATACTGATTTTGAAGGGCTTTGTAACCTTCCACTATCAGCCGCACTTTCGTCAGCCCGTATTGTTTAAGGAACTTGTCAATTTCTTCCGCATACTCGCGGGCTATGCTTGTTCCCCAAACTGCGTTTTTCTGTTTGCGCTCCTCTCTATGGCGTTCTTCATATGAACGCTTTACTATACGGCTCGGCGTATCCTCTTTTCTGTTTGACATATCAACTCCTCAATCGACATACACGATTTCATTCAAGATTTCTTCTTCTATGACCTTTTGCATTTCGGTGATACGTCGGTAATCTTCCATAAAATTACCCGTCCTTTTGTACCGCTCGCTGTTCGAGAGCTTATTGTACATAACCTCGTACAGCTCGTCCGCCTGCCTGTCCACTCCGTGCAGATATTCGGGAAGGTTAGCGATAGTCCAATCTATGCCCCTATCTTCGAGGTATTTCTTGTTCAACGTACCGTACTTTCCGTAAACTTGTTTTACGGATTTTACCGCTGCCTGATAGATTTTAATTTCATCTACCGTTAATCCCTCGCCGCGTTCTGCTTTCAGCATTACTTCTTCTTGCTTCGTCATAACTATTACCT
>CANQXZ010000068.1 GCA_947627955.1 uncultured Clostridia bacterium | reverse complement strand
TCGCCCGAACTCGGACACCATTTCGTGGACATAGTCGTCCCCGAAAACTGTACACATAAGGGCTATACAACGCACTTCTGCACTACTTGCGGCTATGAGTTTTCAGACAGCTATATTGCGGAAACGGGGCATAGCTACGAGGACGAAACAATCCCCGCGACTTGCACGGCGCAGGGCTATACAAAGCACACCTGCACAAAGTGCGGATACCACTATAACGACAGCTTTCAAGACGCGCTCGGACACGAATATGAAAAGGAAGTAACCGAACCTACTTGCACGGACGGCGGATATACGACCTATACCTGCGCAAACTGCGAGGACAGCTATATAGCCGATTATACCGAAAAGAAAGGGCATAGCTATGAAGAAACTGTAACGCTTCCTACCTGCGTGAGCTATGGCTACACGGAGCATAAGTGTTCGGTATGCGAGGACAGATATGTAACAGACTATAAGAGCGCGACGGGGCACGAGTATATGGATATAGTCATAGAAGCCGCGCCCGATAAGCTCGGCTATACAAGGCATATTTGTATCAAGTGTAATTACAGCTATCTTTCGGACTTCGTAACGAGCGGCGACAACGGGTATATCCCCGAACCCGAACCTCCCAAGCCCGAACATAAGCACGAATTTCAGTTATACACACAGGACAATGCCGAGGACGGGTATTTTATCGCCTTGCGCGTATGCGAGTGCGGCGAGATAGAGGCGGGGAAGATGACCGTGCTTGCCAAAGACAGCAACGGTGTAATATCCGAGCTTGCCATAAACGAGTACGGGCAGGTGGACTATTCCGCATTGAACGGTGAGTTTGCAATTACCGTGCTTGACGAGAGAGGTGTTGAGTTAAAGTCGTTCGGAATAGCCGTCGGGGAATTGCCCAAAGAGGACGAACCGCAATCACCCGATAGCCCTGATACCCCCGACACGCCCGACGACCCCGAACAGCCGGACGAGCCTACCGAACCCGATACACCCGACGTGCCCGAAACGCTCGATACACCCGAAATACAGCAATCGCCCAAGAAGAATAACGGTGCGACCACGGCTATATTGCTTGTTGTGTTCCTGTTGCTTGTAGGCGGCGGTGTTGCGGCGGTAATTATTATCAAAAAAAGAAAATCACACAAAGACAAAAACTAAACAAGGAGGTAGGCATAGAATATGAATTTTTTGGCGGCAGATGAGGGATTAAACGGCAGTCTTGCCGAAATAGTAGCAAAGCTCCAAAGTCTTATGGACAGCTTTTGGATATACATAGTGCTTGCGCTTGCAGCGGTAGTCGTAATTTGGGGTGCATATATAGGCATAAAGATTGCCATTGCACACCGCAACGAGGAAAAGATAAATGCAAGAGATATGGTAAAGAACCTTATAATCGGCATAATAATTATCTTCGTCGTGGCAATGGGCGCACCGCTTCTTATCAGTGGCTTGTCCGCATGGGTGGGCGCATAAAAAGTAATAAGCAAAGGGCGACGGCAGTAAGCCGCCGCCCTGTAACTTTAAGGAGGAAATAATGCTGATATTTTTTCAGGAACTCGGTTTGCAACTGTTCCTGTGGATGTTGCAGCTCATAGACGGACTTATGGAAATCTTTTCCGCCATATCGGGCGTAACGAACGTCAATTATCACGGACAGCAAGTTAATATGCTCGAATTTTTGGCGGGGGATTCGACCGTAGCGGCTGTATTTTGGTGCATATTCATACTTTCCGTGGGGTTGACCTGTATCTTCACGATAGTCGGGCTTGTCAAAAATATGGTAGCCAACAACCGTAACGTGTCAACGATAGTGGGCAAGTTTTTCCTTGCTTTACTCGGTACGCTTGCTATGCTTGCGGTGGTGTTCCTCGGAATACTTATCGCTAATTCGCTGTTACAGCTTCTTGCAAAGATTTTTCAAGTTCAAAACACTATAAAACTGTCAAACGCTATATTTGATGCCTGCGTTGGGAATTGGATTAACGGGTATTCAATATCGGGCGTAGATATAACTTCGCACTCGGTTGGGGACATATTCGGCAGCTATAACGCCGCATTTTTCGGAATATGGCCCAAGTCGTGGAAGTGCAACGGAATGGTAAATCCTAATACCTTTATGTATCTTCCTGCACTTATTGCCGGCGTCGCGCTTTTAATCGCGCTTATAATATCAATCCTAAACCTTGCAAAGAGGATATACGAGATAATATTCCTTTATTTCTGTATGCCTGTATCGATGTCAACGCTTCCGTTGGACGACGGCGCAAAATTCAAGAATTGGCGCGAGATGTTTATTACGAAAATAATACTTGCCTACGGCGCGGTATTGTCGGTTAATATCTTCGTTCTGCTTTTACCGATTATTCAACATATGCAGGTGCAGGGTGCAAGCGGATTCGCTAATTCGATATTTGTTATATTTATGATAATAGGCGGTGCGTTAATAATCCCTGCGGGTCAGACATTGTTTGCAAGACTATTCGGACAGGCAGACGATATGCACGCGGGCGGCGGATTTTTAAGAAGTGCGTTCTACGGCGGCAGAATTATCGGCGGTATGACAGTCGGTTTGGCGGCAAAGGGAGTGAAAGCAATAGGTAAAGTCATAACGCATAAAAAGCATACATACGACAATAGCTCAAACGGTTCAAATGAATCGGCGGACGACGGTGATAAATATTCGGACAGCGGCTCGGAGAGCGCAGACGGAACGGAAGAAAGCTCGGAAGGAGGAAGTGAATGAGAATAATACCTAAAAAAGTAAAGGTCAAAAACACGGTATGGAAATGCTATTCAATGATAGACATAATAGTTGCCCTTGTCGTGTTCGCAATAATATTCATTGCAATAACGGCGGGGAATTGGGCGTTTGCCATAATTTTGGGGCTTGTGGC
>CANQXZ010000067.1 GCA_947627955.1 uncultured Clostridia bacterium | reverse complement strand
TCGCATCTCCGCGCCAAAATTCATAAATAGAGTAAATGCGTCGCATAACTTCGTCGGGCTGCGCATGCCGTCGGGTCGCGTACGGGAAAGTACGCTCCCCTTGTCACTGCTCGCCTTCCTTGTTCTGCTCGCATCTCGCGCCAAAATTCATAAATAGAGTGAATGCGTCGCGTAACTTCGTCAGGCTGCGCTTGCCGTCGGGTCGCGTACGGAAAAGTACGCTCCCTTTGTCAATGCCCGCATTTACGTCAATAATATTTATAAATAATTCAGTCACAATAAAAAAAGCCGCGCGGCGCAAAATTTGCGCCGCGCGGCTGTTGCTTTTTTTCACTTATCTTGCTTAAAGAGGCTCTTTATCATAGTGCCGACGTAGAGCACGGGGACTACGGTTATCCTATCGGCGTATTTCACCACCGATTTCATGTTTTTTGCGGGCAGAAGCACCCGCTTAAAGCCCATTTTCACGCATTCAGCCACGCGTTTTTCGCAATAGCTGACGGCGCGGACCTCGCCCGTCAGCCCCACTTCGCCGAATACCGCCGTGTACTTATCTATCGGCTCGCCAAAACACGAGGAGGCGAGGGCGGCGCACACCGCCAGATCGCACGCGGGTTCCCCGAGCTTTATCCCGCCCATCGCGTTGACGTACACGTCGTATCCGCCGAGGTTGAGCCCGCACCGCTTTTCGAGCACGGCGATAAGCAGAACGAGCTTGTTGTAATCTATGCCGAGGGGCATTCTGCGGGGCAGCCCGAAGGCTGTCTTGGAGACGAGCGTCTGGATCTCAACGTTCATGCACCTCGCGCCCGTGCGGGCGGGAGTGACCGCGCTTCCCGCTTCCTCGCCGCGGCTTTCCGAGAGGAATATCCCCGAATAGTCGGTGACCGCCACGATGCCCGTCTCGGTCATCTCGAAAACGCCCACTTCGGCGACGTTGCCGAACCTGTTTTTCACGGCGCGGAGTATGCGGAAATTTTCCTGGTTTTCGCCCTCGAAATAGAGCACGGCGTCCATTATGTGTTCGAGCACTTTGGGTCCCGCGAGGGCGCCCTCCTTTGTAACGTGCCCTATTATGAAAAAGGTTATGTTGCGGCTCTTGGCTATCCGCATGAGCTTGGCGGCGCACTCCCGCACCTGCCCCACGGAGCCCGCGGAGGAGGAGAGGTCTTCGGTGTATACCGCCTGAATGGAGTCTATGACGCAGAATTCCACGCCGTCGAGCTCGGCGTCGAGGTTGTCGATATTCGTCTCGTTCAGAAGAAGCATGTTCCCGCACTTCACGCCCAGCCGCTGCGCCCTCATCTTTACCTGCGAACAGCTCTCTTCGGCGGAGACGTAAAGCACCTTGTGCTCTTCGGAGAGGTGGGCGGCAATCTGCGTTAAAAGGGTGGATTTGCCTATGCCGGGGTCGCCGCCGAGGAGGACGAGCGAGCCCGAAACTATCCCGCCGCCGAGCACGTTGTCGAACTCGGATATGCCCGAGGGCGTGCGGTCGTACTTCTCGTACGAGATCTCGGAAAGGGGTCTCGCCTTCGCCGTCCGCCGGGGTTTGTTGGGCGCAGAGGAAAGGGCGGGAGAGGTCATCTCTTCCGCCATGGTGTTGAACTGCCCGCACGAGGGGCATCTTCCGAGCCAGCGCGGGCTCGTAGCCCCGCATTCGGAGCAGACGAACTGCGTCAAAGGTTTTGCCATGGTTATATCTCTTTCAAAAGTATATAGGCATATGCCGTTATGCCGAGCCCCTCGCCTACGAAGCCGAGGCGCTCTGCCGTGCCCGCAGATATGCCCGCGCATTCATGTGGAATGCCGAGCACTTGCGCGAGCGTTGAAGCCATTTTATCGATATACGGCGCGAGGCGGGGTTTTTCCGCCTGCACGGAGACAGATACGTTCACGGGCGCATATCCCGCCTTTTTCACCTCCCCGAGTGCGATAGCGCACATATGCGCGCTGTCGGCGTTTTCCCATTCGGGGTCGTCGGCGGGGAAGTAGTGACCTATGTCTTTCAGTCCCGCGGCGGAGAGCAGGGCGTCCGTCACGGCATGGAACACCACGTCGCCGTCGCTGTGCGCCGCAAGCGCCCTGTCGGAGGGTATCCCGACCCCCGCGAGGGTCACGTGGTCGCCGTCGCAAAAGGCGTGAACGTCCACGCCGAAGCCCACGCGGCAGCCGTCTGCGGGCTCGCTCTTTACAAATTCCCGCTTGAAGTCCTCCGCATAGGTCAGCTTTATGTTCTCCTTTTCGCCCGCGACTATCCTCGGGAAGCCTATAAACTCGCGGTAAACGGAGGAGTCGTCCGTGTATTCCTCATCCTTTAAATTGGAGTAGGCGCGGCGTATGTCCTCGGTGAAGAACGCCTGCGGGGTCTGCAAGCTGTAAAGGGAGGAGCGTTCGGGCACGCCCGTTATCAGTCCGTAGCTCACTCCCGCCACGGTGTCAGTGACGGGCAGCGCGCACACCGCGCTGCCGAAGCGGACAACGCTGTCTATGCACTTTTCTATCAGTTCAGCCGAGAGAAAGGGGCGCGCGCCGTCGTGAATGAGCACGATGTCGCCCGTGACGTGATTTAAAGCCCTTTTCACGCTCTCGGTGCGGGTCTTGCCGCCCGTTATCACCTTGTAGCCGAAGGGGGCGGCGATAGCCGAGATCTCCGCGAGCGAATCTTCGGACGCGGCGACTATCACCTCGTCTATGGCGGGGATATCGAATTTTTTGAAGGTGTGGCGGATGACGGGTTCGCCGTAGAGTGGCGCGAGGAGCTTGTTCATGCCCAGCCCCGCGCGCTTGCCCGCGCCCGCCGCCGCTATCACAGCGCTTATTTTAAGGTTCTTCGTCGTTGTCATATTTTCTGCGCCTCTGCTCCTCGCCGTTTTCTTCAAACGCTTCGCGCACCTGTCTGCGCTGCTTTAAGAATTTTTCGTTCACGCGCGAGTACTTTATGCTCGTGCCTATAACGTCGGTTATGTCCATCAGCGTGACGAACGCCATGGGGTCGTTGCGGGAGACTACCTCCCTGAGTTTTGCCACCTGAAAGCGGTTGATAACACAGTAGATTATCTGTTTTTCGGTCTGCGAGTAGTATCCCCTGCCGTCTATCACGGTGAGCCCCCTGCCGAACTCTTCCGAAAGGGCTCGGCACACCCCGTGATAGCGGGAGGTTATTATGAGCGCGCCCTTGGCTTGGTCGAGACCGTCGGAGATGAAGTCCACCGCCTTGCTCG
>CANQXZ010000066.1 GCA_947627955.1 uncultured Clostridia bacterium | reverse complement strand
GAGGTTATTATGAGCGCGCCCTTGGCTTGGTCGAGACCGTCGGAGATGAAGTCCACCGCCTTGCTCGCCACAAAGTACGCCACTATGGAGTACAGCGCGGGCAGAAAGTCCCTTTTGTCGGCTATCACGCCGGGTACGACGTTCGTATAGGCGAGAATACCTATCAATATGTACAGAAATACGTTGAAGATCAGCACAAAGTTGCCGACTGAAAGATTCAGCTTTTTGGCGAACATGACGGCGAGGCTTTCCATGCCGTCCATGGTTCCGCCGAAGCGTATCGCCATTCCGCTGCCTATGCCCGAGAGAAGTCCGCCGAACACCGCGCAGATCAGCTTATCGCTGCCGCCGATAACGGATGTCCCCGCATATTTCGCGGGGATGATCTCCTGAAACACGAGGGAGCTCAATGAGTAGATCAGGATCGCAAACACGGAGTAAAGGGTAAATTCTATGCCCTGCTTTTTCATTGCGAACAGGAACACGGGCGCGTTCAGGAGAATGAGGGGGATCCACAGCTGCACATATCTCTGAACGTTCGTGGGGAGGAGCTGGATGATAAGCATTGAAACGCCCGAGAGCCCGCTGTCGTAAAAGTTGAGCGGAAACAAAAGCAGCGTGACGCCCGTCGCGTTGATCACGCCCGCGACGAACAGCATGAGAAAGTTTTTTAATTTAAAATGAACGTGTACGGATTTCATGGTCTCCCTCAAAGTATTTCATAAAGCGACTGCGCTTCGTCCTTTTTCACCGTTTCGCGTATGTCCTTTATGCGGAATTTCACTGTGCCGCCCGAGAAGCTGACCTCCACAACGTCGCCGCACTTTATCCTGTGCCCGGGCTTGACTTCCCTGCCGTTTACGCAGACTTTGCCCTTTTCGCACGCCTCTTCGGCGAGGGTGCGCCTCTTGACTATCCGCGATATTTTCAAAAATTTGTCGATTCTCATAATCTTTTCGAAAAACGCTTGACTTTGACGGGTCGAAGCCTTTATAATAATACAATGTATTAGAATGCGATTTATGCCCTTTTTTCTCCTTTCCCTCTTTTTTCGGGGTTCGGAACGGGCAAAAACCGCGCGAACATATCGAGTTTTACCGTTTGATTATACACCATTGACCGCGGTTTGTAAAGGGCGGCGGGCAAAAAATATCGTTCATACGTCAAATTTTTGCGAAAAATTTTTTACGCGGCGGGCGTTCTCCTTACAGGAGAAAGGTCTTTTATCGGAAAAGTAAATATACATTTTAAGATTCTGCACGGTGAAAAGATATACACGGGCGATCGCCGAAATGTGAAAATAAATGCGGGAAACCGCCAAAGGAGTTCTTTTTTAATGAATTTACCGATTCACAAGTATGGCAAAACCGAAAGGCGGAAATTCGGCAAGATCAACGAAGTCATTGACATACCCGATCTCGTAGAGATACAGAAGGCGAGCTATGACGCGTTCATCAAGGAGGGCATAAGCGAAGTCTTCGAGGACTTCATGCCCATCACCGACTATTCCGACCACTACGAACTCTATTTCCTCGACCATTGGTTCGACGAAAAGCCCAAGTACGACGAAAAAGAGTGCCGTAACCGCGACGCGACGTACGCCCTTCCCATGCACGTGAAAGTGCGCCTCGTCAACAAGGTGCGCGGGGACGTCATAGACCAGGACGTGTTCATGGGCGAGTTCCCCCTCATGACGGAGTCGGGCTCGTTCATAATAAACGGCGCGGAGCGCGTTATCGTCTCCCAGCTCGTGCGCTCTCCCGGCGTCTACAACGCCTCTTCCCGCGATAAGTCGGGCAAGGAGATATTCGCCACCACCGTCATTCCCAACCGCGGCGCATGGCTCGAACTCGAGCAGGACGCACAGGGCGTTCTCTGGGTGCACGTGGACAGGAAGCGCAAGATCTGCGTCACGGTGCTTTTGAGGGCGCTCGGCTTCGGCTCGGACAGGAGCCTCAAAGACCTGTTCGCCGACGACAAGATGATAGAGAACACCATCGCCAAGGACTCCACCAAGTCCGAGAGCGACGGGCTTGTAGAGCTCTACCGCCGTCTCCGCCCGGGCGAAGTGCCCACCGAGGCTTCGGTGCGGCAGCACCTCAACAATCTGTTCTTCGATCCCCGCCGCTACGATGTGGTGAAAGTGGGCAGATACAAGTTCAACAAAAAGCTCAATCTGGCATACAGGCTCCCCGGCTGCAAGATCGCCGACGACATCGCCGACCCCGCAACGGGCGAGATCTTGGCGCACGCGGGCGAGATAATTTCCGAGGCGCGCGCCGTGGAGATACAGGACGCGGGCGTGAACGAGGTGTTCGTGCTCGTCTCCGATCCCGAGCAGGGCGAGATCAGGCACAAGATTATCGCCAACAACACGGTCAACTGGAAGTCCGTTTCCGCCAAGAGCCACAAGGCGTTCGGGCTTCTGCCCACCGTGTACTATCCCAATTTCGTGTTCATGAAAAAGCTCGCTGAGGAGTGTGCGGCGGGCGCGTCCGCCGAGGACGTGGCGGCAAAGTATACCGACGAGATAAACGCAGTGTACTATGTCACCGAGACTCCCGAGAGCGAGGACGAAAAACCCGAGGACAAGAAGAACAGGGAGAGGAGAAAGGAACAGCGGATAAAGTTCGTCTCCGCCTGCAAGAAATTCGCCGAGCTGCTCGCCTCCGACAGGGAGGAGTTCGATTCCGACGAGAAGAAGGAGATAAAGCCCGTCGTTGAAAAGCTCTGCCATAAGCACATAACCGTGGACGACATAGTCGCGGCTATCTCCACCAATATCGACCTGCAATACGGCATAGGCACGATAGACAACATCGACCACCTCGGCAACCGCCGCGTGCGTTCGGTGGGCGAACTGCTGCAAAACCAGCTCAGGATAGGCATAGCAAGGCTCGAAAAGCTCATAAAGGAGCGCATGGCTACGCAGGACGCCATGGAAGTCACCCCCTCGGGACTCGTGAACGTGCGCCCCGTCTCCGCGGTGATACGCGAGTTCTTCGGCTCTTCCCAGCTCTCGCAGTTCATGGACCAGACAAACCCCGCCGCCGAACTCACCCACAAGAGGAAACTCTCCGCGCTCGGTCCCGGCGGTCTTAACCGCGACAGGGCTACTTTCGAAGTGCGCGACGTCCATCACTCCCACTACGGCAGGCTCTGCCCCATAGAGACCCCCGAAGGTCAGAACATAGGTCTTATATCCTCGCTCGCGACTTTCTCCAAAGTCAACGAATACGGCTTCATAATGAGCCCGTACAGAAAGGTGGAAAAGGACGAAAACGGCGTGCCCACGGTCACCGACCACGTCGACTACCTCACCGCCGACGAGGAGGACAAGTATATCGTGGCACAGGCGAACGAG
>CANQXZ010000065.1 GCA_947627955.1 uncultured Clostridia bacterium | reverse complement strand
CCCACCCGTGCCGAGATCTCCGACGTGGCCAACGCCGTCTATGACGGCACCTCCGCCATAATGCTCTCCGGCGAGACCGCCTCCGGCAAGCACCCGGTGCTTGTTGTCCAGACCATGGCGAAGATCGCCGAGGAGGCCGAGCGGGGCATCGACTTTGACGAGCAGTTCCGCACCTTCAACTTCAACATTCACAACACCGTGGACGCCATCTCCCACGCCACCTGCGGCATGGCCATCGATGTCAACGCCAAGGTCATCGCCGTCTGCTCCCTCTCCGGCAAGACCGTCCGCATGGTCTCACGCTTCCGCTGCCCGGTGGACATTCTCGGCGTCACCACCGACGAAAAGAGCTGGCGCAAGCTGGGCCTGTCCTGGGGCGTCTGCCCGGCCCTCTCCGAGCAGTATAACTCCACCGACGTCCTCTTTTACATGGCCACCCGCCTTGCCAAGGAGAATTTCGACCTCACCCCCGGCGACCGCATCGTCATCACCGGCGGCGCCTCCACCGGCAAGAGCGGCAACACCAACCTTATAAAAATCGAAAATATCTGAGAATCCCCCACCTTCGCCATGGGCAATCTTGAATAATAGCGACATATTTTGTCAGGAATGTTTAAAACGGCGGAAGCCTTCTGTTTTCAAAGGCTCCCGCCGTTTCCATATACCTTAGCCCGCGATGCGACGTAAAATGACATTTCCAAATATTTAAGAAGTCTATTGAGAAACAAGCGAAGCCGTGTTATAATTATTACAATACAATCTATGTTATATTTCAAGCAAACGGCTCATGTAAAAGAAAGATAATATTTTGGAGGCCCAGCTATGAACGATGATAAGTATGAAAGAACTTTAGAAGAATTAGAACATCATGCTTGCAAATGGTGGCCGCGAGAGGTTCGTGAGGAAGCGCAAAAAATCAGTATCCTGCAAACTCTGTTAGATACGCAGGAAAAATTTATCTCCGTTCTGAAGCTGGCAGACAAAAACAACGCCAATCAGCTATTTGAGATATTGGACGCTTCGGATTTCCCCTATAACCTTTTCCTGAAGCACCTTGTAGTATTAACCGATTTTGGAAGCGAGCCATTACAGCGAGTCAATAAAAATTTTGCGGATATGTTTCCCACAGGGGTACTCGAATATGATATTGGCACGCGCAAACAAAGTTATACTTTTACGTCCCTGCCCGTTGTCAGTGTGCTAAACAACAAACGCATGAAAATAGATACCGTCGAAAACCTCACCTCCGGGAACTGTAATAAGGCGCTGTGCAAGGATATTATTATGCTACTTATGTATGGCGCGGCGACAACAAACGCAAGCACAAGGGCCGTTTTGTTCAAGTGCACACCGTTTGAATATCTTGGCGATGACGGAAAAATTGAGGATTTTGTACGCAAAAACTATATTCGTGTCAGTAGCATCATCCGTGGAAAGACGGCTACGGATTTAGGTAACGTCGCTCAGCAGTACGTTGTGAACTACCTTAGCCGCGTCTTGGGGGAGAACTACAACGTCAAAAGCAATGGGACCATACCCGGCGTCACGCAAAACGACGGTACATCATTGACAACATTTGATGTCGTCGTAGATAGGAAGGACGACACAAGCCGTCACAAAAAGTATATTGCGATCGAGATCACTTTTCAGGAGACTACCAACAGCACGATCGAGCGAAAAGGCGGTCAGGCGCGTGATAGATTTGAAAAAATCACAAGCACAAGAAACTATATCGCGTACATAATTGATGGTGCCGGTAACTTCTCAAGGACTTTCGCGGTTAGCACTCTTTGCAATAACAGCCATTGCACAGTAGCGTATACCCCCGAAGAATTTAATCTTCTTTTGGAGTTTATCAGGGAGAAAATTGGATGATTAAATATATAGACTTGTTTGCGGGCATTGGCGGCATTCGGCTTGGTGTCGTGCAGGCATTAGAAGAAATGGGTATAGAATCGCAATGTGTTCTTTCCAGTGAGATCGACGAAAAGGCTTGCGAAACCTATGCGCTCAATTTCGGTGAAAAGCCGCAAGGCGATATAAGGCAGATAACGGAAATAGAGCCATTTGACCTCCTTTTGGCCGGATTTCCCTGTCAACCTTTTTCGTATGCGGGAAAAAGACGCGGCTTTGGCGATACCCGCGGAACTCTGTTCTTTGAGATCGAGCGTATTTTAGGGAAATATCGTCCAAAGGCTTTTCTACTTGAAAATGTCCGTGGGTTGCGGACCCACGACGGCGGGCGCACCTTTGAAACAATTATGCAAAAGTTACATGATTTGGGATACGGTACATCGGAACTGATTTTGAACAGCTCCGACTTCGGTGTTCCTCAAAACCGTGTCAGGCTGTACATATTGGGACTGCTTGGCGCAGCCCCAATAATGAATCTTGTAACGAATTATGGCGCGGCGGATTCTCACAGTTATAAGAACAGCTATATGCAGCTCGGTCTTTTTGATAATGTAAAGCGAAAAAGCTGCACTGTTGGCGGAATACTGGAAACGGACGTTCCGGAAAAGTATTTCTGCTCCCCGGAGTTTATAGAACAGCTTCACACGGTGGTCGGCAACGATTTATCAAAACTTAACGGATATAGACTGATTGATTATCGTGGCGGGCAATCCTTGCATTCTTGGGAACTTGGGAAAAAGGGCAAATGTACCATCTCGGAAATGCAATTTATGAATTTGCTTATCAAAAACAGAAGAAAGCATGACTTTGGAACACAACAGGACGGGAAAAAGCTGACTTTTGAGCAAATTCAGAGTTTCTATAAAAACGATGATATTCATGCCGTCATTGATTCCCTTATTGAAAAAGGATATTTAAAGGAAAAAGACGGTAAATACAACCCTGTGTGTGGGAATATGTCCTTTGAGGTTTTTAAATTTTTAGACCCTGAAAGCATTTCCATTACGCTGACCTCATCTGACGCTAACCGCTTAGGGATCGTGCAAAACAATATGCCACGGCGAATCACTCCGCGCGAATGCGCGAGGCTTCAGGGATTTCCCGATACCTTTATCGTAAATCCCACAGATAGTTTTGCATACAAGCAGTTTGGAAATTCTGTATCCGTTCCGGTTATTGAGGCGGTCGCGCTTGACTTTTTGCAAAACAATATCGGCACATTAGGCTGGTTGGAAAACAGCCTGAAAGCTGTAAATGCCTGATTGGATAACAGCGTCAAAATAAACCCAAAAACCAGTCACGGCCGCCCTCGCCGGGTCGTACCGTGACTGGTTTTTATTTTCATTTTCGCCTTAAGCGTCCTCGGCAAGGCGCGTGGCGCTCTCGCCGTCGAAAAAGCGGAAGGGTATGACCTCGTGGGCCGATCCCCCTTCGCCGCGAATGGCGTCGAGGAGGAGCCTTACGCTCCTTGCCGCTATGGCCTCCCCGTCCTGACGGACGGTGGTGAGCTTCGGGGTGAGGTACGCGCCCAGCTCTATGCCGTCAAAGCCGACGACGGATATGTCCTCCGGCACCCTG
>CANQXZ010000064.1 GCA_947627955.1 uncultured Clostridia bacterium | reverse complement strand
CTTGCGGCGGGCGGCAAGGCGCAGAAACAGTTCCTCACCGACGGCTCTGCGTATTCCCTCGCGTGCAAATTCGGGCACAAACTCACCCCGCTGTATCCCGCGATAGTCCAGCTCAGAACGGATACGCGCTACATCAAGGGTCTCAAAGGCGTGCGCGCGAACTGCCTCGTGCGGGCGTACGGCAAAGACGGCGCCCAAAAGCAGACTGCCGCCGACGTTATTTTCACCGACTACGGCATATCCGGCAACGCCGCGTTTTATCTTTCGAGCATTCTCGCCGCCGGCGGCGGCGCTGTTTCCATAGATTTTTTGCCCGGCGTCGGGCAGGAAGAGCTTGAAAATATCCTTTATAGCCGCCTCGGCGAGGGCTCGGAACCCCGCGACGTGCTGTGCGGGATAGTCCACAACGCCGTCGCGCGCGCGATCTTGGGCAGGGTGGGGGAAAGCGACGTGAAAATAATTGCCTCCGCCGCAAAAGACTTCACTTTGGAAGTTAGGGGCGCCCTCGGCTTCGACTATGCGCAGGT
Source organism: uncultured Clostridia bacterium (assembly GCA_947627955.1). Classification (GTDB taxonomy): domain Bacteria; phylum Bacillota; class Clostridia; order Christensenellales; family Borkfalkiaceae; genus Coproplasma. Next base: position 3,054 of record CANQXZ010000064.1, on the reverse strand, counting down.
CACGCAGGGCGGAATAGATATGCGCGGTGTCACGGGCGACCTCGAGAGCAGACTGTGCAAAAGGCTGTACTTTGCGGGGGAAATCTTGGACGTGGACGGCGACTGCGGGGGCTACAACCTGCATTGGGCGTTTTCGAGCGGCATAACTGTTGCGGAGGCTATATTAAAAGACTATGAAAAGGCTTGACAATATCAGGCTTCCCGTGGGCGAAAGCGAGGAAAAACTCCTCAAAATCGCCCAAAAAAATCTGAAAAAGCCCCTGAAATACTTCAAAATACTGAAAAAATCCCTCGACGCGAGGGACAAGTCCAATATCTTCTGGCTATATTCCGTGGCGTTTTCCGAAGCGGAGGAGAGCGAACATGTTCCCGCGCCCGAAAGGCTCGCCCGCCCGCCGCGCGTCGCCGTGATAGGCAGCGGACCCGCGGGGCTCATGTGCGCTTTAAGGCTCGTCGACAGGGGCGTTGAGCCCATGATCATTGAGAGAGGGGAGCCCGTGGACTGCCGCGTGCGCGCCACGGAGAAATTTTTCCGCGAAAGAAAGCTCGATCCGCAGTCGAACGTGCAGTTCGGCGAGGGTGGCGCCGGCACCTTTTCGGACGGTAAGCTCAACACCCAGACCCGCGACGGCTACAACCGCGACGTGCTCGCATACTTCGCGCGCTTCGGCGCCCCCGAAGAAATTCTGTATCTCAACAAGCCGCACATCGGCAGCGACAGGCTCAAAGGCGTGCTCGCGGCGATCCGCGCGCATATCTGCGCCCACGGCGGAAAATATCTCTTCAACACCCTTTTTACGGGTTTCGGAGCCCAAAACGGCGCTTTAAAGGAACTTTATCTCCGCAATACGCGGACGGGCGGGACTTTTTCTCTGCCTGTGGACTGCGCCGTGCTCGCGGTGGGGCATTCCGCCCGCGACACCTTTGAAATGCTCAGCGGCGCGGGCATACCCATGGAGCCCCGCGATTTTGCGGTGGGCGTGCGGATCGAGCACCTCGCCCAAAGGATATCCTTTGCCCAATACGGCGCATCTTACGCACTTTTGCCCGCCGCGGACTACAAGCTCACGAGCCACGCGCACGAGCGCACGGTTTTCACCTTCTGCATGTGCCCGGGCGGGGTCGTGATCCCCGCCGCGAGCGAGGAGGGGGGAGTGGTCGTCAACGGCATGAGCGATTATGCCCGCGACGGCGTCAACTCCAATTCCGCGCTGATGGTGCAGATGCGCTCTTCCGATTTCGGCGGGGAGCTCTTTTCGGGAATGCGTTTCCAGCGCGAGATAGAGCGCAGGGCGTTCCTGTGCGGCGGAAGCGATTATTCCGCCCCCGTCCAGCTGTACGGCGACTTTGCAAGGGACAGGCTCTCTTCCTCTTTCGGCGAAGTCAAGCCGACTTACGCGGCGGGCACGGCGTTCGCGCCCCTTAACGAAGTCCTTCCCGCAGTGGCAGTGGAAGCCATGAAGGCGGCTATCCCCGATATGGACCGCAGGCTTAAAGGCTTTGCCGACCCAGACGCGGTCATGACGGGCGTGGAAACGCGTTTTTCCTCCCCCGTGCGCATTCTGCGCGGCGGCGACCTTCAATCCCCCGCGCTCAAAGGGCTTTTCCCCTGCGGCGAGGGCTCGGGCTATTCGGGCGGGATCACGAGCTCGGGCGCCGACGGCATACGGATAGCCGAAATAATTTACAATTTGTTTAATAACTGAATATGTTCATTCAGAATTCATACAATTTTCACAATGGCGGGCTATAATCTGCTTACCAAAAAGGCAAAAGAGCCTTTTTCGGGCAGATTTGGTGTACACTAACTTTTTTTCATATTCTCTCTGGGACGGCGGCGCATTCAAGTGCGCCGCCGTCTTAATATATTACATTATAATAAAATACGCGAGGGCGGCTCCGCAACCTGCTGCGGAGCCGCCTTTGAAGTTCGTAAATTTGAAAAGTTGCGCCCTTTAAACGGTTTCCACGTTTATGAGGTTGGAGTTGCCGCTCTTGCCGTTGGGGGTGCCGCCCGTCAGAACTATCTTGTCGCCCTTTTCTACCAGCCCCGAATCTATCGCGGCGCGCTTGGCGTAGTGGAAGAGTACGTCCACCGAGTAGAACTCGTCGCTCATTACGGGGATAACGCCCCAGCTCAAAGCCAGCTTTCTGTAAGCCTTTTCGTCCGTCGTCATGCCGATTATGTCAATCATGGGGCGGAAGCGCGAAACCGTCCTCGCCGTGCCGCCCGTGCGGGTGCACACCACTATCACTTTCGCCCCTATGTCCTGCGCGAGCGTGCAAGCGGAGTGGGAGAGGGCTTCCGCAAGGTTTTTTATCTGGTAAGAACTGTCGTCTATGTGCGCTATGTACTGGGTATTGGATTCCGCCTGCTTGGCTATCTTTGCCATCGCGCGCACGGCTTCCACGGGATATGCGCCCGCCGCCGTCTCGCCCGAGAGCATGATGGCGGAAGAGCCGTCGTAAACTGCGTTGGCTACGTCCGAGATCTCCGCACGCGTGGGGCGGGGCTGTTTTATCATGGATTCGAGCATTTCCGTCGCCGTAACGCTTCTCTTGCCGCGGATACGGCATGCGTTGATTATCTTCTTCTGGATGCCGGGCAGTTCCTCGAAGGGCACTTCCACGCCCAAATCGCCGCGGGCTACCATTATTCCGTCCGAAACGGCTAAAATCTCTTCCAGATTGTTCACGCCCGCGCGGCTCTCTATCTTGGCAATGAGCTCTATCTCCTTTTCGGGCGAGCCGCACATTTTCAGCCAGTTCCGCACGTCTACTACGTCCTGCGCCTTGGACACAAAGGAGAGCGCGATGAAGTCCACACCCTGCTCAACGCCGAATTTGATGTCCGACTTGTCCTGCTCGGAAAGATATATCATGTCCAGCTCCTTGTCGGGGAAGAACATGCTCTTTCTGTTGGAGAGCTCGCCGCCTACTACCGTCTTGCAGATAACGTCGGGCTTTTCAACGCGCACTACTTCAAATATCATTAACCCGTTGTTCAGAAGTATCTTGTCCCCGGCGAACATCTGCTCGCACAGCCCCTCGAAG
>CANQXZ010000063.1 GCA_947627955.1 uncultured Clostridia bacterium | reverse complement strand
CTATCGGCAGTTCGGCTTTCGAAGGATGCGAAAACCTTGACAATGTAACATTGCCGTCAGGCGTTACTTCTATCGGCAGTTCGGCGTTCTATGGGTGCAGCAACCTGACAGACGTAACCATCCCCGGCGGCGTTACTTCTATCGGCGGTTCGGCGTTCTGCAATTGCACGAATCTTGCAAATATAACAATGCCCGACGATATTTTATCCGTCGGATCATCCGCGTTCTATAATACCGCCTATTACAACGAGCCCGGTAATTGGACAAACGACATTCTGTATCTCGATAACTATTTGCTAACGACAAAAAAGACCCTTCAAAATTACGATATACGGCAAGGCACTACTATCATTGCAGATGGGGCGTTCAGCAGTTGCGAAAGCCTTACAAACATCACCATACCCGCAAGCGTTTTATCCATCGGCTACAGAGTGTTTTCCGGTTGCAAAAACCTTGAAAATATAACGGTGAACGGAGATAACCCCAAATATTCGGCTCAGGACGGGATATTGTATAACAAAGACAAAACGGAGCTGTTATGCGCACCCACAAAAACAAAAACCGACATAACTATCCTTGCAAGCGTTTTATCTATCGGAAGCTACGCTTTTACGTATTCCGATATCGCAAACATTGAATTTGCAGCCGACAGCAGGCTGACTTCTATCGGCGATTATGCGTTTGAGGGTTGCACAAAACTTAAAAGAATAACTTTACCCGCAAGCGTTACTTCTATCGGCGATTATGCGTTCGATAGCTGTCGCAGTCTTGAAAAAATAGTACTGCCTGCAAACTTGACTTCTATCGACGATTATACGTTCTATAATTGCAACAGTCTGGAATACATAACTATACCCAACAACGTCACTTCTATCGGCGATTATGCGTTCGGTGCTTGTAGCAGGCTGACAGGCATAACCATAGGAAAAAGCGTCACTTCTATCGGCATGTGGGCGTTCAGAGATTGCAGCAGGCTGACAGACATAACCATACCAGCAAGCGTTACCTCTATCGGCAAGGCTGCATTCAGAGATTGCTATGACCTTACAAGAGTTACTTTTGAAATCCCTACGGGCTGGAAGATGCAGGCAGGTAATGACAAAGGAAGAGAGACACCGTCTTTAGAGGACGATTACAAAAATGCAGAACTTTTGAGTGGGATGTACTGCGAGTATAATTGGTACAGAACCGAATAAAAGAGAGCTTAGCCGTGGAGGCACAAAAAAAGGAATTGCAACTGCAATTCCTTTTTTTAATCGCTCCACTTGTGCTTTGAAAGCGTTCTGTCCTTGACGTCGTCATAGTACTCGAAGTACTTCCTTCGGATATCCTCGGGCGAATCCTCTTCCCCGATAAGCCCCAACAGCTCGTCCAGCTCCTCGGGCGAAAAGTCCGAAAGGCAAAACTCGCCCTCGAACGCCTGCGCCAGCTTCATAAGATCCCAACCCGTAGCCTTCATTTGCCCGTTCCTCCGCCCGTCATTTTGTGGCTAAAATGGCTTTTACCTGCGGTATCATAGTCACCGCGTCGAATATGAGGTTCAAGCCGAACACGATTATGTGGAAATGGTGCGTGTCGTGATTGCCCGGGTCGTAGAGGAGCATGAACGCCACTACCACCTCTATAAGTCCCTTTATCAGGTAGTATATGCACCTCTCGGAGTTGGCGATGCGCTTGAACGCGTGGTTAAAGGCGTGCGCGCCCTCGAAGAGCCCCAAAATTCCCCATACAATGGAGATAAAGGTTATTGCCGACTCGTTGTCGGGCAGCACGTGCTGGACTATTATCATTATGCCCAGCGCCGTGACGATAAGCGACGTAGCCGTCTGGTTGGTTTTGAGATGCCTGTACTCGTGATTTTTGAGCGCAACGATAAACTGCACCGTGCCTATTATAGCCATCATGCCGCCGACTATGTACGGAAGTATCTCGGTGATGCGCTCCGTCATGGTGACGCAGAGCACGCCAACTATCAGATATATCACGGAAAAGGCGTACTTTACTATATGTTCGGGCAGTTTGGTTATCTTGGTTATGCGGGAAACGTTTGTCTCGGCGGAGAATTCCTCGATTATGTAATCGCCGTAGCTCTCGGTGTGCTCCTCGGTGGCGGCGTCTGCGTACGCGGTGTAGGAGAACACCTCTTCGTTGTCCCTGAAAGGCGCCGCGTCGTCATCGGAAAACTCGCCGTCGGTGTAGGCAAAAACTTCATCGCTCTCCTTATACGTGGCAAAGTTTTCCTCGTCGCCCTCGGCGTAGCCCCTGTATGAATATTCCTCGTCGTCTTCCATAGTTCTTCCCCCCGTAAAATTATATTACGATTTGAATTCGGCGTCGTAGTCGTCTTTGGTCACTACGTAGTAATATGCTTCGTGCTCTTCGCCCTGCTGCGTGACGTACGTGCCGCCGCGCAGGAAATTGAAGCCGCTCTCCTCTATTATCCTGCGGCTCGCAGAATTTCCCGCAAGGTGCCCGCATGTGACCGCGTCGAGACCGAGCACGCGGAACGCAAAGCCCAGCGCGGCGCGCAGAGTTTCGGCGGCGTAGCCTTTGCCCCAATAGTCCTTGCCTATCACATAGCCCACGTCGTTGCGGTTTTCGCCCAGCCCGCAGCCGTTATACACGTCGGAAGAGGTCTCGTAACTTACGGAACCTATCACCTTGCCGCTCTCCTTTTCGCATATGGCGAAAGTGCGGTGACGGGCAATAAAGCTCCTCACCACGGCGAGGCTCTCCTCGCGGCTTTCATGGTGTTTCCAGCCCGCGGATTCCCCCACGCCGGGCACTTTGGCGTATTCGTAGAGGTCGTCGGCGTCCTTTTCTTCAAAGGGGCGCAAAATAAGGCGCTCCGTTTCGATTTTTGTGTTTCTGATGTCGATATCTTCGAGTTTCATTTTGCTACCTTATATACGGATTTTTTATATTATATCACCCGCCATGCAAAATTGCAACAGTAAAAGCAACTTAAATTTGCGTTGGGCTTCCGCCCTTTAAAAAGGAGTTTTGGCGGCAAAAAGGCGGGTTGCGGGCAATATGCGGCGTTTTTTTGACAAAATTCCCCATTCCGCAACGGGGATTCCACAATTTGACAACACTTTATCAATAATTCTGAGGCGTGGCGGCGCGGCGCCGCTGCCGGATATCTTAATTGCGATAGCGGCTTGAATTGCCTTTGCACAAATCAAACTTCCGCGGCTTACCACAGAAGTTAAGCTCGAATAGCAAAAAAATAAACAGCCCGTAAAAAACGGACTGTCTATTTTTTGAAATCGGGCAACTTCCCTTCTCGGCGGTTGCAGGGAAAAACAACCGCCTCGGTCACCGCTTGCGCCTTGCGAATGCGCAAACTCATCTCGCTCGGCAAAACAGTGCACTGCACTGTTTCGAAAAATCCTCGCTCGTCTCCCAGCCTTAAAAGGCAAGTACTTTTTGCGGAAATAAATTTCCACAAAGCGTCGGGCTTCGCCCTCGCGCGGCAACCAGCAAAAAATAAGCGTTACCTTTTGGTAACGCTTATTTTTTTGAAATCCGGCAACGACCGTATCTCCCAGAGTTAAAACCCAAGTACTTCGGGCGCGGGCGAGCTTAACTTCTGTGTTCGGAATGGGAACAGGTGGATCCTCGCCGCCATTATCACCGGAATGGCTATATTTACGGCTTAAAGCCGACAATATACTGTATTTTTTGCGCAACTTTCGCTATTTCCGAAAATTGACAACTGCACAGTCAAGACGAAACAGAAACAGCCAAGAAGGATACGCTCGTTAAAAATGTAGCTGATTTCTGTATAAGATTCGTAAATCTCTGTTCTGTATCTCATTTTTTATGAGATCAAGCCCTCGACCTATTAGTATCGGTCAGCTAAACGCATTACTGCGCTTACACCCCCGACCTATCAACC
>CANQXZ010000062.1 GCA_947627955.1 uncultured Clostridia bacterium | reverse complement strand
GAACGGCTTTTAGACACGTTCCATAAGAACGTCACCGACAAATTGGTGGAAACGGCAAAGACGCATTACGGCGACGAGATGTCAAAATCGACGCAACAGGCACTTGTCCGTAAAATCAATTTCACCGCCGACAGCACCGTCAAGAAGCATTACGGCGATTATCGTATTCAAGATAACCTGCTCGAAGTGGAGCGGAAAAAGCAAATCGACGCGGCAAGAGTTTCGGGAAAGACCGAGGAAATTCCCGCCATTCAGAAAACATTTGACGACAAGAAGAAGGAGATCGAAACTTCCTTCATTGAAAGTGTTCAAGCGGAAGTCAAGACGGTGGTCGAAGAAGCGGGAAAGACGATCGTCGGAACGGTCGAAAAAGATAAGCAGGAGCAGGCGAGAAATGAGCTTATGGATAACGTCAGAGATCACCTGCGCGGCTTCTCCCGCACAATTCCCGCGTTCATCATGGGCTATGGCGACGACAATACGACGCTTGAAAACTTCGACACGATCATTCCCGATGAAGTGTTCAGAGAAGTGACGAGTATTTCTCTCGACGAGTTCAGACGGCTGCGCGACGGTTTTGAGTACACCGACGACAAGGGCATGACGAAGCGGTATAACGGCTTTTTCGACCCGATTGTTTTCAACGACTCCATCAGAGAGTTTTTGCGATTGAAACGCAAGCTCGCCAACTACTTCGAGGACGATCAGAAAGAGGATATTTTCGATTATATCCCGCCGCAAAAGACAAATCAGATCTTCACGCCGAAGAAGATCGTCAAGCAAATGGTGGATAACCTCGAAGCGGAAAACCCCGGCTGTTTTGACGACCCGAACCATACTTTTGCCGACCTTTATATGAAGTCGGGGCTGTATATCACGGAGATCGTAAAAAGGCTTTTCAGAAGCGAAAAGATGAAAGCGTTGTTCCCCGACGAAACCGCGCGGCTCAATCATATCTTTGAGAAGCAAGTCTACGGCTTCGCGCCGACGGAAATCATTTATAGGATCGCGCTTGCGTTCATTTTGGGATTCAGCGAAGAAATCAAAATCGAGCGCAATCATCTTGTGCTGCTCGACACGCTTCCCTATGCGCAAAACGGTACTCTCTCCTCCAAGCTCGCCGAGCTGTTTGGAGAGTGAAGACGGTATAGAAAATTAAATATAAGACTGTCAGTAAATAATTAAACAATGTGGAAGTAATCTTAAATATTTATAACCCAATTATTGCTTTATGACTTGTAGTATTTTTTAAATTGTGTTATAATACTTTACAGCTTATAATGAGGTGATTACGATGGCGACATCCGAACAGATTTTGGCTTTGATAACAGCCTACTATAATAATGATGATGAGCGAGTTAAAACTTTGGCTCTTCAAATTGCTGCTCACGAAGCCAAAATAGGCCACAAAATTTTAGCGCAATCAATAAAAGACGTTGTCATGAAAGGAAATGCTAATAGTTCACAAGAGCGTCTCAAACCTATTGATAATAGCCTAATCATATGTAAATCGACCAGTAATCGCAAGTGCGATTTAATTGTTTCTGAGAAATTAGATAAACAAATAAATAATATTATTTTGGAATTTACCCAGCGCGCGAAATTAAGTAGGAATGGATATAATCATAGGCGGAAAATATTATTAGAAGGGCTACCCGGTACAGGTAAAACATTAACTGCTTCTATACTTGCCACCGAATTAAAGCTCCCATTAATGATTGTACAGACAGATAAGTTAATAAGCAAATATATGGGCGAAACAGGGGTAAAACTAAGGCAAGTATTTGATGCTGTTTCACAGAGGACTGGTGTTTATTTCTTTGATGAATTTGATTCCATTGGATCAGAGCGTAGCTCAGATAATGACGTGAAAGAGATGCATCGTGTCTTAAATTTATTCCTGCAATTTATTGAGCAAGATACATCTGAGAGTATTATTTTAGCGGCAACAAATAGTGGTTATTCATTAGACCAAGCATTGTTTAGGAGATTTGATGATGTTCTACGTTTTGAATTGCCTACCGAAGAAGAGATTAAAAAACTTTTCAAATTGAAACTGAATAAGTTTATGAATAAAGCAGTTATACCACAAGATGTTATCCAATTGGCATATGGATTATGTCATGCAGATATAACAAAAGCTTGTGAAAATGCTATTAAACAGGCAATATTAAATGATAATAAGCATGTTTCCATTGAAGTGCTGGAAGAAATGATACTTGAAAGACGTGCAGTGTATGTTTCAAAGGAGAATAAATAATGGCTCGTTACGATAATATTTTTTTAACAGATACCTCAACCGCATATCAATTTACTTCCATTTCTCGTTTATCTTCATTGAATTTACCTCAGATAAGTGATCGGAATGAACATAGTAGAAAGTTGATTTCGCAATTTCATGAAGCGTTATCGCAATTTGAAAGATATACACCCCAACAAGTAGCCGCCATGTCATATAATACAGGTACATATGTGGAGTTTTCTGGCGCAGCAAATTGCGATTTAATTACCAAAAGCTTAGAAGATCAAAGGCAAGGTATTAGATTGCTGAATGTTAGGGATATGGTGAGTCGGGGGACGGATGGAAATAAGTGTACTATAACCCGAGCAACAGTGTTCATACCAAGGGGGAAGGAAGATGTATTTATCAAAAAAATAAGCGAATATACCGAACTTACGTCTAAGGGAAAGCCTAAAAATAATGATTTAATAAGTAGCATATTTTATTGAACCTGGTCCAGGACAAAAAGGTTGGCGAAATAAATATAGATATGCATCTTGTGGTTTGAGATTTGATATAAAACGTCCGCACGAGACTCTTGAGGAATTTCAACAGCGCATAAATAAAGCTATGAGAGAAGATGATTATCAAGGCTCCCAAGCAAATGATAAATGGTATTTGGGCCCTAACAATCGAGACGTTGGATCTATTCATTCTGATGTATGGGAGGATACTGCTATCGATTTAGTTCAGAGTAATTATATCGCAATTTTTCCTGTAATAGGATGGTGGCGAGAACGTACAAACTTAAAAAAATATAATTCAAAATTGAGATATTCATTAATTGTCACAGTAGAAACTCCAAGTGAGCAAATAGATTTTTATACTCCAATTATGGCTGAAATTAGAAGTAGAATACCTGTTGGTATTGAACGGAACCAAAATAGTCACTAATTAAAATCCGTGGTGATACCGAAAGGGGTCTCGGCGGTTATGTGTGAATGGAGATATTTTTGTATTCTTTATGAATGCAGCATCGATATAAATGATTATATTTTCAGATGAAAAATCGGAATTTCTACACAACCTGGCTGGACAAAAAACGCGGGGATTTTTAATGATAAAAAAATGCCGTCAGGCAATAAAACAAACGTTCGCATTTGATTGACATTTAAGGTGGGAAGTGGTAAGATAGAGATGTGATGAAGCATACCTACAACAAGGCGAAGCCGAATATCGAATACGGAATGTTGAGCGGGAGGAAGCTCAATCGTCCCCATCGGAAAGCGGGCGAGGACGGTCTTGTTACATACTTCTACACCTCTTTGGAAGAGCCGCAGGGCGGCAGGTATTATCGTCAGAAGGACTACTATATCATTCCCGTCAAAGTGCCGCCCGAGGTTTATGCCGCGCTCGTAGAGCAGGACAGGATAGAGCATAACAACAACCATAAACATGACCGCCGCGCCCTCGATGTGGAACAATACGTCCGTCGGCGCGGTCTGCTTTCGGAGGAGGACAACGAAACCAATCCGTGGGACTGCCTCGCGGACGAAAGGACTTACGATTTGGAAGGTGTCCTCGCCGAGGAAATGGACAGGGCCGCGCTCGTCAAACATTTTTCCAAAGAGGACAAGATCATCCTCAAGGCGTATGAGCAAGGCATCTCGCAGAAGCTCGTCGCAAAGAAGCTCGGGAAGTCGCAGAGTTATGTATCCAAAGAGCTTTCGGAAGTCTTGGACCGGATCGAACATGAGCGCATGAACGACGGCGCGCTCTCCGATATCGAGATAGAATTTGAGATCGCTTGGAAGAAGTCCCTCTACTCCCATAAGATGCCATATCATATCGACGTGATCGCGGAGACCTTCAACTATCTCGTCGGCGAGCGGATGTTAGAAGAGTTCCTCGTCTACTTTTACAGTTTCGGAGAGTATTATCATTACGTCTATAAAATTCTCTTTCTCTATATCGTGGAAGAAGAATATGACGATAACCCCGATAAAGAATGGCGGTCGATAGAGCTTATCAAGGAACTCCCGCCGCTCTTTCAGAGAATATTCTATTATCAAGGGTTGGACGACCAAGCGGACATCTTTATATGGCTCTATTACTGCCTTGTGACAGAGATGGAACGGCGCAGAGCAATCACGCCCGAACCGAGTCAAACAAGTTACGAAAAGTATCTTGCGGAACAGGAGAAGATCGCAAAGCGCGTGGAGATGACGGCGGGACAATTCGCGGAAGAACGGTTTATCCCGAAGATCGCGCCGCAGATGAAGAAGCGGAACGACGAGCTGTTGCGCGCGCTCGGCGCTGTCGTCGCGGACGAGAATGTGGACATCGAAGCGATGATCAGAAAGTACGCCAAAAAGAAAAAATAAAAAATTTTTACGGTTCGCGGAATAATTCGGGTGCGCCCGAGTGTTAGTATATGGAGGGGCGAATGCCCGCCGAAAACAGAATAGCAACGGAAAGCTCACGGCAATCGTCGTGGGTTTTTTGTTGCCTCGGAGGTGATACCAATGCAG
>CANQXZ010000061.1 GCA_947627955.1 uncultured Clostridia bacterium | reverse complement strand
GTAGTCATGACCTTCATGCCGTAGGCCTCGGCGTAGTACCGGCCCAGAAGGTCGGTGCCCACCTTTGAAATGGCGTAGGGCGAGGCCGGGTGGAAGGGGCACTCCTCGTGGATCCCCGTGGCCGGCTTCTTCTCCGGCGGGATCTTGCCGAACACCTCCGACGAGGCGCACACGTGGATCACCGGGTCGATGCCCGCCACCCGCACCGCCTCCAAAAGCCGGCAGGTACCAAGAATGTTGGTGTTCAGCGTGTCCAGCGGGGAGTCAAAGCTGGTCAGCGGATAGCTCTGGGCCGCCAGATGGAATATGTAGTCCGGCTTCACCTTCTCCATCAGGTGTATGAGCGACACCGCGTCGTTAAGATCCGCGTATTCAAAGAACACCCGGTCCTTGTTGTTCGCCCTCCCGATGAGATGGGAGACGTTGTCCAACGGACTTCTCCACCGGCACGCCCCGTACACGTCCCAATCCGTATTCTCCAACAAAAAATCCGCCAGATGCGACCCCACCATTCCGGTGACGCCGGTAATAAGCGCGCGCATATTTGTACCTCCTGAATTACACTCTGTTCAAAAGCTTACAAAGCTCAAGTATCTTCTCCTTCTCAAGGCTGGGATAGTTCCCCGTATACAGCCCGTAGAAGTGTATAAAGTCCGCGTTCTTCAGCGTCGCGGGGTCAAAATCCGGCAGGCGCTTACGCACGAAGGGCTGACGTGCCAGATTTCCTCCTCCGGCGGTACCCCGGCGGAACTCCACGTTCTCGGAACGAAGCAGCTGCGTCAGACGCTCAAATTTTTCCCGGCTTGCCTGGCGTAGAAGGACGATGAACGCGTAATTGACCTGCCCTTCCATGCGAAAGTCCGTGAAATACTTGTCCGGATCCAAATTCCCGACGAACAGCTTGAAATTTTCCACCCTTCGAGCGTTGTTCTCGTCAAGCCTCTTGAGCTGGTTAAGACCCAACACCGCGTTGAGCTCCGTGCCTCGCATGTTGTATCCAGGGACCGCGAGCAGGAACTCCGGCCGCAGATCAGGGTACTTCTCCGCGTACTCCCGCTTCATGTCCTCGTCGGTCAGCTCCCGTACCATGCCGTGACTGCGGAACAGCCTGCACATCTGATAGAACCTGTCGTCGTCGGTGCAGATGACGCCGCCCTCGATGGTGCTCATGTGGTGCGCGTAGTAGAAGGAGAAGTTTGAGGCCAAACCGAAGGTCCCACACTTTTTCCCGTTCATTGTTGTGCCGTGGGATTCGCACACGTCCTCGATAAGGGGTATCCCCCGCCTTTCAAGCTCATCCAAAAGTCTCCGGCTCAGGCCGGTGAGTCCCAGCACATGTGTCAGGAACACCGCCCGCGTCTTGTCTGTAATATGCGAGAGCACCTCATCCTCGTTCATCGCCAGCGTGCTCATGTCCACGTCCACGAACACCGGAGTAAAGCCCGCGGCGAAGACCGAGGATATATCGCTGCTCCATGCGATGGGCGGAACGATGACCTCTCCCGGCCCGTACAGCTCCCGCAGGACCGCCATAGTTATGTAGTTGGCCGAGGCGCCTGAGTTTACGAACAGGCTGTGCTTCACCCCCAGCCACCGGCTCCATTCGTCCTCAAACTCCCGCACCTTCGGCCCATTGGTAAAGCGGTCCGAGGTCCGTATAAAGTCGGCAAGGATCTCCTTGTCCTCCTCAGATATATTGTCGCTCATAAGTGGTATGTTCAGCATGATAAGCTCTCCTTGCTATGTCATTGTGGCTGCAACTTTTAGTTAGTCGCTGTTCCTGCGCTATTTACTTTGTTCCTCTCGAAGCATACTTTTTTTAGAAGCAAACCGCCATTTAAACGCCGGGCGCAAATACAACAGATTTGCCCATAGAGGTTGTACCGAGACATCATTTTCATTAACATGACACGTTCCTGGGATCTCGTGGAACTTTATGCCAAGCCTGAGTGGAATTACGACCTCCTCAACCGCGATCGGATGTCTCATCTCCGTAAACCTGATCGACTGATAGAGTGATGTCGGCGCCAGGTGAGTACCCCAGGTAAAATCAGTCACTTTCGTGAAATAGAGTAGTTGCAAAAACTTTTGTGAACAATAGTTCCACGCCTTTTTTATGGGCGAATAATTTTCAAAAGCGCTTCCTTTCAACCATCTTGAGCAGGAAATCACATCATTTGGATGCTGTTTAGCCAAGCCTATCATCTTTCCCAGATTTTCTGGAGCAGTATTCAAGTCAGCCGTTTCAATTGCAACGTGTGAACCTGTCGCGGCATCGAAGCCATCCATGAGAGCTCCTCCTAAAAATGGGCGTTTTTGATATAGGACTTGGTACGCTACACCTGCGTTCGCCGCGATCTCTGCGCCTTTTTCCACATATTTCAGAGCTTCCTCCGTAGTTGCTTTACAGACAACAATAATAAATTCCTTTAAATCATTTTTATTACAGTTATCTAAAATCACATTTACGGTTTTTAGAAATTCCTCTGTCTCGCGAAGAGTCGGGATAACAACCGATACGTTTTCAAATCTCATAGGATGTTCTCCACAAGCTTATCCACAAAGTCCATGGCAAGCTCTACAACCACGTCGGAATTGTGATGCTGATGCTCACCCCATCTGCCCAGGCCATATACGCCCCTCTTCTGTGAATAGTCCAAAACAGCATTCATAATCTCCGGCTTGTGGATCGTATTTACAGGATACGCGTATTCATTCGCAAACTTATAGTTGTATGGCGCATTATCCGGTATGAGTTTTGCGCGGTTCTGATTGATTTCTATGATCATGCCATGCATAGACGGCCACACATTTTTTCTGATAGTCGCGCGATGATACGGAAGCTTCATATCGGGAAAATAAACCCACTGGGCTTTCGTATCTACATCGTCGTTCACATACCTGTTCTCGATCGCCACATATTTCAGCGTCCTTAGTTGCTCTTTCATTTCATCCGGCATTCCGAGAATCGTGTCGAATGTCCTCCAGGGAATCGTCGTAATAATAATATCGGCACGATAAACGTCCCCCGTCTTAGTCCGCACCTCCTTTTTTCCCAAATCTATATAATTCACTGCCTGGTTGCAAATTATATGATTTTCCAATCTTTCAGCCATGCGTCGCCACAGTTCCCCAAACCCGGTATTTTTGGGATAATAGAACTGCGCAACGCAAGGTTGCGTTCCGTAAGCATGCTTTTGCAGGCAGCTCAACAGCGTTTCCCTGAAGGACACGTTAGGAAGTTTATACAGCCAGTACGTTCCCATTGAATCCAGGTTATCTCCGTAAAGCTTTGAATTATATGGGATCATATAGTCATCCGCAATGCGTCTGCCAAGCTTCCAATATATCCATTCTTTAAATTCCTCCGGCATATCCGATCCCGTATTGCAACCGGCCACGGAAATAGATTCCAGATAACTCACCTGGCTATCCATGTCCATTTGCCATAAGTTAGCTTCAAACGGGCTATTTATTAACTGTCCGTTGACGAGAATCTTGCTATCGCGCTCATACAGATTCCATTCGCTCTCCGGCATAAATCCAAAAAGGTATGACATGACGCGTTCGGATCTGTGGTCTAAGTAATGAGGACCGCCTATATCTATCGGCTCTCCTTCAAACTCAACCGATCTGCAAAGGCCGCCAGATTCTTCTTCTTTTTCAAGAATCAAAAACGAGTTGATTCCTTTTTCTTTGAGCCTGTTGCCTAATGTCAGGCCCGCAGGCCCCGCCCCAAGTATAAGTATTTTCATAAAAATCCCCTTCGTTTAAATTTTTTGTATATATTTTTGAAATTGATTGTAAGTAACTTGAATCGCAGTTCTCAAATCATATTTTGGCCTCCAGCCTAATGCCCGAATGCGGGATGAATCTGTAACTCTGCGCATTATCCCATCAGGCTTGGAAATGTCGCAAACGATTTGCCCTCTATAATCAATAACTTCCTTAATAGTATTCGCCAGCTCGCGAATTGACGTGCCTCCCGATCCTGAGCCAATATTATAAAGTCCCTCCACTGATCTCTGCTCCATCAGTAAAACACACGCGGAAGCAACATCATCGCTAAACAGAAATTCTTTCACCGGCTTGCCAGTGCCCCACAGGACAAATTCCTTAGCGTTCGTCGTCTTGGCATCATGCATACGGTGAATCATGGATGCTACGACGTTGGCCCTTTCAAGGTCAAACGAAGAATCTATTCCAAAAAAGGCGCATGGCACAACCGTGAAGAACTGATCCCCGTATTCTTCTCTATAGTAATCGCAGAGCTTTACGCCCGTTATTTTAGCTAAACTGTACGGAAAATCGCGACTACTCGGCAGACCCGATAAAAAGTCAGCTTCTGTCATTGGCCTATCCTGTATTTCGGGATAGATGAAATCACTGCTCATAAAAAGAAGCTTCTCGACATTGAACTTATGCGCGCATCTGATCACATTTGTCTGCATGAGTAGATTCTCTAAGAGCAATTCTGCCGGATGGGAATTTCGGTATGTAATACTTCCCATTTTGGCCGCGGTATACAAAACATACTTGGGCTTGTGTGCTCGGAATAAAGCCTCTACTTCTTCCTGAGAACTGAGATCCAACTCGTTATGGGTTGGAGATAAGACATTAGAATACCCTTTTGATAGAAGAAGTCGCTGTATTGCGCTCCCCGCAACGCCATGGCCGCCAGCTATTAATATGACATCGTTTTTCTTCATTATCACAACTCCGTTTCTTCCATTTATCCCGGATAATCATTCCAATAATTTAGAATTATATCAGCCACCTCTGCGCCATCCGTC
>CANQXZ010000060.1 GCA_947627955.1 uncultured Clostridia bacterium | reverse complement strand
ATTACCTCAATAATTATTACTATTGGAAACGCGTCAGCGAATAAAGTTTGCGTGAACGCCGAAAGATTTTAAAGACAATGCGAACCGCCGCGCTTATTTTTAAGCGCGGCGGCTACTCTATCTTTGCAGATCGGATTAAAAGAGGTCGGCAAGGGACATCTTGTGGAATTCCCTGTCCACGGGCAGGGGAAGCCATTTTTTGGCACGCTCGGTGAAACCGAGGAGCTCCTGCGCCTTATAGCGGTAAGCGTAGTCGAACTCCGGCATGGGCACGCGCACGAGGTTGCGCATCTTGTCGCCCTCCAAAAAGGCGACAAAGCCGCAGCTTATCACCCCGAAATTGCGCATATAGCCGAACAGCACATATTGCCCGTTGCACAGCTCGATATGGCACAGATACCTCTTCTCCTCCTTTTCGAAAAAGCGGTCTACGACGTTGAACTCCTCCGTTTCGTACACGGTGAGCACGGTGTAGAGCCCGTTAGTCACCTCTATATTGTAAAAACGGGAGCCGTCCTTTGAAAAGCAGAAGCCGTTATCCTGCCCCGCGCACTTTGAAAATCTGATTTTTTTGAGAAGCTGCATTTCGGACAGGGAAAATACCGAGAGCACGCCTCCCGCGCTCTTTGCGACCACCTTGTCGCTGCCGGGCACGAACGCCGCATAGTAGGAATTGGGCGCGCACTTTAAAACGGAAAGTTCCTTGCCGCTCTTGTCGTACACGCACACCGTGCCG
The DNA here is from genome assembly GCA_947627955.1 of uncultured Clostridia bacterium. Lineage (GTDB taxonomy): Bacteria > Bacillota > Clostridia > Christensenellales > Borkfalkiaceae > Coproplasma. The sequence continues at coordinate 4,295 of CANQXZ010000060.1, read as the reverse complement.
CCCGTCGTGCCTATGTTGTAATCTTTGCCCTCTACATATCCCCAAAAACTCTTCATGATACCACGCCTCTGTCACATTCAAGTATAAATTCAAAACCGCGGTTTGTCAAGACGTAAAAAATAAATGCGGCGCAACTTTAAGTTGCGCCGCGCACTCGTTTTAAGATAATTTTTCAAGCAGCTTCAAATCTATGCCCTTGTCGCCTATCTTGATTATCTCGACCTTTACGGTATCGCCTATCTTTACGACGTCCTCTACCTTTTCCACGCGCTTGTCGGAGAGCTTGGAGATGTGGATCATGCCGTCCTTGCCGGGAGCGAACTCCACGAACGCGCCGAAGTTGAGGATCCGCACTACCGTGCCGACGAACATATCGCCGACCTCGGGGTCGTGAGCTATGGAGAGCACTATCGCCTTTGCGCGCTCGGCGTTTTCCACGGGTCCCACGCATGCGATATAGCCCCTGCCGCTGTCGTCCTCGTTGAACTCTATCTCGGTGCCCGTCTCCTCCATTATCTTCTTTATCACGCAGCCCTGCTTGCCGATGACGTCGCCGATCTTCTCGGGGTCGATCTCGAAGCTGATGATCTTGGGAGCGTATACGGAGAGCTGGGGAGCAACTTCGGGCACGCATTCGAGCATTTTGGAGAGAATGAACTGTCTGCCTTCGTTTGCCTGATCTATCGCGGTGTGCATTATCTCTTCGGAGATGCCCTTGATCTTTATATCCATCTGGATAGCCGTGATGCCCTTCATGGTGCCGGCGACCTTGAAGTCCATATCGCCGAGGAAATCTTCGAGCCCCTGTATATCGGTGAGCACCTTGAATTCGCCCGTCTCCTGATTTTTGATAAGTCCCATGGCGACGCCCGCAACGGGAGCCTTAATGGGCACGCCCGCGTCCATGAGCGCCATTGTGGAACCGCACACAGACGCCATCGACGACGAGCCGTTGGACGAGAGAATGTCGTTTACCACCCTTATGGCGTAGGGGAAGCTGTCCTCGTCGGGGAGCACGGGAATGAGCGCGCGCTCTGCGAGGGCGCCGTGACCTATCTCGCGCCTTCCCGGGGAACGGAGAGCCTTTGCCTCGCCCGTGCAATAGCCGGGGAAGTTGTATTGGTGCATATACCTCTTGTAGGTCTCTTCGTCGAGCCCCTCCAACTTCTGCGCCTCGGTGAGCATCGCGAGGGTGCAGGTGGTGAGGGTCTGCGTCTGACCGCGGGTGAACACCGCGGAACCGTGCGCACGGGGCAGAACGTGCCTCTCGCACCAGATGGGACGCACGTCTTTGAGCCCTCTGCCGTCGGGACGTATGCCCTTGTCGAATATCTTCGCGCGTACTTTCTCCTTAGTGAGATAGTAAAGGCTGTCCTTTATCTCGCGCGCGTTGTCGGGATATATGTCGGCAAAGTGGGCGAGAACTTCCGCCTCCGCCTCGTTTTGCCTCTTTTCCCTCTCCTGCCTGTCGAAGGTGTCTATCGCCCAATCGATCTTTTCGGAGGCGTATGCGCGCACTTCCCTGTCGAGCTCTTCGGGAATGTGATAGAGCTCCATTTCGCGCTTGGGCTTGCCAACTGCGGGGACTATCTCATTCTCGATGAATTCGCATATTTTGCTTATCTCCTTGTGCCCGAACATGATCGCGCCGACCATCTCCTCGTTGGTGACCTCGTTCGCGCCCGCCTCTATCATGAGAATGGCGTCCTTGGTGCCCGCGAGATTGAGGTGGATAGAGCTCTTCTGCCTCTGGGCAAGGTCGGGATTTATGACGTATGCGCCGTCAACGAGCCCGACTACCACCGAGCCCGTGGGACCCGCCCAAGGTATGTCGGAGATGGCTATCGCTACGGAAGAACCTATCATGGCGAGAGGTTCGGGGGAGATATCGGGCTCGACCGAGATCGCCTGCGCGGTCACCACAACGTCGTTATAGAGCCCCTTGGGGAAGAGCGGACGGAGAGGTCTGTCGATGAGCCTCGCCGTGAGTATAGCCTTGTCGCTCGCCCTGCCCTCGCGCTTTTTGAAGCCGCCGGGGATCTTGCCTACCGCATACATCTTCTCGTCGTAGTCTACCTGCAAGGGGAAGAAGTCCATGCCCTCGCGGGGGGTTTCGGACATACATACCGAGACTATTACAGCCGTTTCGCCGCAGCGGACCACGCACGAACCGTTGGTCTGCTCGGCGTACTTGCCCGTCTCGATGACGACGTCCCTGCCGCCCACCTGCATTGTGAATTGTTTGAAATCTGTCATTATCCTGTACTCCTTTTCTGTTCTTGTGCCTGCGGCGCCCGCCGCAAACTTATGAAAAATGAGCGGAATAAAATACCCCGCCCAATTTTTTCGAAATTTACTTTCTGAGTCCCAAAGCCGCGACTATCGCACGATATCTCTCGATATCCTTGGATTTGAGATAATCCAAAAGACCACGGCGGCGGCCTACCATTTTAAGGAGCCCGCGGCGCGAATGGTTGTCGTGAATGTGCACTTTGAGGTGCTCGTTGAGGTGATTGATCCTCTCGGTCAGAAGAGCTATCTGAACCTCGGGCGAACCCGTGTCGCCCGCCTTTATAGCATACTTTTCAATGATCTCGGACTTTTCCATTTCTATTTATCCTCCATATGGAAATTTATACGCGGAAAACATTGACGGGCGCAGAGTACTCGCACCGCAATGTTTCCGTAACGTGAATAATTTTACCATATGGCATTGAAAATAGCAAATGATTTTAACGGGAAATCGTGAAAAATATGGCGCCGCCCGCTTTATTCTGTGGGTTCTATCGCAAGGATTTCATCGGGGATCGTCACGCTCGTATTGCCGTAGACGAAATTGCTGTACGTCACGACGAGGTCTCCGTTCATGGCTACGACGACGCCCGAAACCTTGCCGTTGAGGAATTTGAAGGAGTAAGTAAATTTTTTCGACGACGAATTTACCACTTCAACGGTATACGTGCCGGCAGTCTCGTCATAGACCACGTCCTCATACCTTTCCCTTGCCGCAGCCTTAAAATCGTCCTCGTCGTCAAAAACGGCGCTGAGATCGTATGCGACCAATGCTTCCCCGAAAGCCGAAGACAAAACCTCGTCGCGCAAGGTGAAACAGCTCAATTCGAATTGGATACTGTCGAAATACGCGCCGTATTCGGAAAAAGTGCCGTCGGTATACTCGGTGCACTTCCATTGCCCTTCATAGTTTTCATAATATTTCTGGGTGTGCTCGCCGTTCAACCCATACAGCATTGGCACGCCGCCAACAACGCCGCACGCATTTGCGCCCTGCCTTTTCATCGTAGCCTCGATCCGGGGTCCGCCCATATCCGAGACCATGTCATAGGAATAGTTGTCGCTGTGGATAGTGTCCATTATAGCCGCATACCACTCGTCGAAATTGTCGACAGTCGTCTTGTCTCCGCCGCCTTGATTGCCGTTGCCGCCGTTTTCGCCGTTACCGTCCGCGCATGCCGCAAACGCAAAGACACAGCCGAACGCCATTGCCGCGCCCAAAATGAGAGCCAAAAGTTTCTTTTTCATTTTATACCTCGCATAGTTGAAATTGGTTACTATTTTAGAAACCAAAATCTATTATAATTACAAATTTAGTAATTGTCAATAACTTAGTTACTAATTTTGATACTATTTTTTTGAGGTTTAAGGTGAATTTATTTGTTCCGAGATTGAAAGAACTGATTTCTGAGAGCGGCAAAATGCAAAAGGACATCTGTGCGGATCTGGGCATACCCAAGCAAAAACTGACGCGCTGGAAAACGGCATACAACGAGCCGAGCATTGACGAGATAATCATGCTCGCCTCCTATTTCAACGTGACGTGCGATTATCTTCTGGGGACCGAAGACGAGACGGGAATGAAGATAAGACCGAACTACGATAAAAACGCATAGGGCGCGGCAGATATTGCCGCGCCCTGTGTTTTATGGGTAAATCATTTGAAAAACTCGATACGTTTTGGGATTATTTCCTCCGCTTTGCCTATGTAGGTGGGGATATCCTTGGGAGTGGCGAAGCGCTCTATCCTCTCCTCCGCCGCAAAAATGCGCTTCGAAATGGCGTTGGCGCCCACGGCGATATTGTCGCCGAGCTCCTCCATTACGTCTATGTTGTAGGCGCATTCCTTGCCCTCTTTGCACCAGCCAACGTTTTCGAGCCCGCCCGCCTGATATTTTTGCCTGTACAGATAGTACGGGACATACCCCGCCGCCGAGAGCAGTTCCCGCGAGGTGGAGATCATCTCCTCTATGCCCGCGACGTTGAGCCTTGCGAGCCGTTCC
>CANQXZ010000059.1 GCA_947627955.1 uncultured Clostridia bacterium | reverse complement strand
GCGAAGGCAGGATATGGTATTCGCCCCTGCCCATGGGCAGGGGCGAATACCATATCCTGCCTTCGCCATCCTCCTCCGTGTATTCCTCGTACTGCTTTTCGCCGTTCCACTCGATGACGTTGTACACTTCTATGGAGCGGTCTTCAAAGCTGACGCCGCCGACTATATAGGTGAAACTTTCGGGCACATCCCCCTCGTAGCCTTCGGCTTTCCGACCGAGGGTGAACGTGGAGAGATACAGGTTGCCGTCGAGCTGCTCTTCCGCATATGTTCCGCTTGCGCAGAGCTCGTACGCGCCGCTTTGGGAACGGGTATAGAGCTCGGCTTTCAAGACGTGCGCGCTATCTTCGCCGTAGATCGCCAAGAGCGGGTCTATTATGCCGTAGCTGCCGTTCTGGATCTGCAAGCGGACGAATTCGTATACGGGAAGCGCGGAAGCGCCCTCCAACACGGTGAACGAACCGCCGTCAAGCGTGAAATAGTATCTTTGGGAATCGCAGGTGAGGACGATGACCTCGCCGAGAGTTCTGTATTCTTCAAACGCATAACTGCCGCGGTAGGTGCGCCCAGCCGCCGTATACACCGCGCTGTCGGCAAAGATGCCGTATCCGTCCAGCTTCAGCGAGGCGCCGCCTGCGCCCGCATATTCGCCCTTGTAGCCGTCCGCGGGCAAGAACCCGAACATGCCGTCCTCGAGGGGAACGGTGTAAAAATCGTATGTATCGGCTCCGAAAAGCGCGTTAACCCCATATATTGAGTATCCGCCGATGTCGGCGGTCTTGACCACGGTGTAACTGCCGTCCACGAGGTCCCCGTCGCCCGTCAAAGTGGCTGTGCCGTAGCCGCCGAGCAATATCGTTTCGCCCGTGCCGATAAGTCCGTCGCTGCCCGAACCCGCATAGCCTAAACCGATATATTCCCCCGCTTCGTTGCCGCCCTTTTCAAACACCGCCGTATTGCTGTGCTCCGTAAAGCGGAAGCGGAAATCGTATGTATCGTCGCCGCGCAGGAAGCTCCAGTCGCCGACAACGGGGTCGCGGGAAAGCCTTCCTTCGACCGAGGAACTGCCCGCGGTGTACGTCGCGTTCCAATACTCGTCTACCGTGAGGCGGATATCGGAGTTCACCGCGCCGTTTTCAAGCAGGCTGTATTCCCCCGAGACGTCCGTGCGGATATAGGCGAAAGTATCGGCGTAGAGCTTGCCCTTTACCGTATCGCCGTTGGGAAGCGAGAAGGTGAACACCGAGTCGCTGAGCGCGCCCTCGAAGTCGTGCTTGCCGCGGCGCAGAACGGCTGTATTAGCCTTGTCGGACGCCGCAAAAATGAGGTCGCTTCCGCCGAAGCGGTCTGTATAGGCGCTGTCCCATCTCGCATAGAGGGTGAGGTCTTCGTTCAGAGTTACCTCTTCCCCCGCGGCGTAAACGGCTTCGCCGCCTTCGGCGACTGCCCAGCCCGCAAAGCGGTAATTTTCGGGCAAGCCGAAGAGGGCTCCGTCCTTTATCTCCACCTTTTCGCCGTACTCGCATTCGGAGGAGGAAATTTCCCCCGCGGCAACGCCCTGAGGCGCGTTGGGCAGATAGTACACGTGACGCGGACCGCCGTCGCCCTCGGGAGGACGCTCGTCCTTGGAGCACGCCGCCGCGCCCGCAAATACCAGCGCAAACACCGCCGCCGCGAAAAATGTGACCAAAATACTTCTTCTTGTTTTCATTGCCTCTCCGTGAGTCTACATATAAAATGTATGAATGAATTTTTATATATAGTGTTAAAATAACATTTTTATATCATATTGTCAACCGAAAATGGGCTGCTTGAAATATTTTTGGCAAATAAGTTAGATTTTGCTATAATTTATCAGATTTTAAACTTGATTGCAGGAAATTATAAATTTAAAATTATGCATTTTTGCTCCGCCAGCCCGCGAAAAGCCCGTACGTTCAAACGGAAAAGGCACAAAAAAACGTTGCCGTTCGGCAACGCAAGTTAATTATTTATTGTAGCCCAAATCGGCGCTTTGCGCCTCGCGCGAACCTCGGCTTTCACCTTCTCGGTAGCTCCAAAAAGGGCGTTGCCGAACGGCAACGCCCTTTTTGGAGCTACTGGCCGGATTCGAACCGGCGACCTGCTGATTACGAATCAGCTGCTCTACCAGCTGAGCCACAGTAGCAACAATGACTATATCATTATAGCAGATATAAATATTTTTGCAAGCGATTTTGAAGTTTATGACAAAAATTTATCCATCTTCTTCAAAATACCACCTTTTAACGCCGTTTTTATCCTTGTACGCGAGCACTGTGGACAGATTGACGTTTTCGGCGCTCTTGAATATGTTTTGCTCTATCCCGGGATCCTCTGCCGCGAGGCGGCGGATGATCTCCTTTACCTTTTCGCGCTTGGAGCCCGTCTTTGCGGCGGCGTAATCCTCGGTGAACTTACATGCGCACTGCAAAAACCGCAAGCCGAAAAAGTCCCTCCACGCCTTTATGTCCGCCTCCCTTATGAGATACATGGGTCTTATGAGCCGCATGCCCTCGAAGTGCGCGCTGTCCACCCGAGGCATCATGGTCTGCATCTGCCCGCCGTACAGCATGCCCATCAAAATGGTCTCTATGACGTCGTCATAGTGGTGCCCGAGGGCAATTTTGTTGCAGCCGAGCTCCCGCGCCTTGGCGTACAGGGCGCCCCTTCTCATGCGCGCGCAGATGTAGCAGGGGGATTTTTCTATGTTGGACACGTTTTCGAATATGTCCGAGGAAAAGACGGTTATGGGAATACCGAGCGCCTGCGCGTTCTGCTCGATCAGAAGGCGGTTTTGGGGACTGTATCCCGGGTCCATGACGAGAAATACGAGTTCAAAGGCGAATTTGTTGTGCCTTTTCAGTTCCTGAAAGAGCTTCGCCATGAGCATGGAGTCCTTACCGCCCGATACGCATACGGCGATCCTGTCGCCCTCGTCCATGAGCCTGTACTCGACTATCGCCTTGGCGAACTTCGAAAAAAGTTTTTTCGAGAACTTTTTTCTGAGTCCCTCCTCCACTTCGAGCGCAAAATTTTTCTGCGGCAAACCGCCCTGTTCAAACATCCCTTTTCCGAGCCTCCCCGATAAATTATACATGCCGCGCGGGAGCAAGTCAACCCGAACGCTGCAAAACATCGCCTTTAAGCGCATATATTATTAGCGTATGAGAGGACATACGGGCAAAATCTCCCCATTTTTTATCTCTGTCACGCTTGTTCTGACGGCGACTGCCGCCATCATAATATGCGCCGCCGCCCTGACGGGCGTGGAAGCAAATTACAGCGCGCAGTATTTTTTCGTATGCTACTCTTCGGAGGACAACTCCGTTTCGGCGGGCGCGCTTTCGGGGACGGTGGGCGACTTGGGCGGCGCGGGCTATGTCCTCGGCTACGGCGGGGAATTCTATGTCACCGTGGCGTGCTACTACTCCGAGCATGACGCCGAACGCGTGCAGAAGACCCTTTCCGCAAGAGGCGAGAACTGCTTCCTCTTAAAGGTGGAAACGGGCGCGTATCCCCTGCAATCGGTAGGGGCGAAGAGCCGTAAAAGCCTGTTCGAGGGCAACCTTAAAACCCTTGGCTCCCTTTCCGCCCTCTGCTACGAGTGCGCGAACGGTCTCGACACGGGAGAGATGGGGCAAAGCTCGGCGCGCGCGGTGATAGGCGACGTGGAAAAGGGGCTGAACGGGCTGAAAAATGCCAATCCCGACAACTGTTTCACCGCCGAATTGAAGAGGCTCGGCGCCGTGTGTTCGGAAGCGGGCGGAGATATGATCTACTCCAAAGACCTGCGCAAATTGCAGATAGCCATCATAGATACGATAATAAATATTGAATTATACTGAGTCCGCAAGAAAAAATTGTAAAATCAAGGCAAACGGCGCATATTAACGGTATGAACAGAATTCCCGCCATAACCGCGCTGATGCTGACGTTCGCCCTCGTATTCGTGCTGATAGGCAACTTCCTCGGCGAACCCCTCATCTCCCTTGCGGAGAGCGACAAGATAATATATCTCACTTTCGACGACGGTCCGAGCGACAGGGTGACCCCAAAGATACTTGACACACTGAAAGAGGAAAACGTGCCCGCCACCTTTTTTATAGTGGGCGAGCAGGCGGTAAACCGCAAACAGCTCGTAAAGCGGGAATACGACGAGGGGCACACCGTTGCGGTGCACTCCTTTTCGCACAGATACGGCGAGATTTACTCCTCCGCCAAGGCGCTGATGGACGATATAACAAAGTGCAACGATTTGATCTGCTCCATAACGGGGGAATACTCGCACATATACCGCTTCCCCGGGGGCAGTTTCAACCTCGGGCGGGAGCTTATCCAAGCCGTGACCGAATCGGGGCTGTATTACGTGGATTGGAACGCCTCGTTCCGCGACAGCGAGATACCCCGTCCCACGCCGCGTTCCCTGTATAAAGCCGCTCTTTCCACCGTTTCCAACCCGCGGCGGGTAGTCATGCTCGCGCACGACTCCACAGACAAATCCGCCACGGCGGAAGCGCTGGCGGAAGTTATCCGACACTTTAAAGAAAAAGGTTACAGCTTTGCCAGATTTTAAAAGGGCTTCCCGTAAGGGGAAGCCCTTTTTTGTCAGCCGACGCCGTAGATCTTACGGTATTCTTTCATCTTGCCGAGATATTCTTTGCCCTCTATAACGCCCTCTTCGATCGCCTCGATAATGTCCGCGATGGTGACGATGGAATACACTTTTACGCCGAATTCCCTGTATGCCTCCTGCACGGCGGAGAGTTCGCTTTCGAGCCCCTTTTCCATCCTGTCAACGGAGATAACCATGCCCGCGACTTCGACCTTTGCCGCCTGCATGAGCTTGGGGAGCATTTCGCGGAGAGCCTTGCCCGACGTCATGACGTCCTCGATTATTATCACGCGCTCGCCGTCGGTAAGCTGTTTTCCGACGAACAGCCCGCCCTCGCCGTGGTCCTTCACTTCCTTCCTGTCGAAGCAATAATCGAGGTCCTTTCCGTGGTTTTCGTAAAGGGCTATCGCCGTGGAGACGGCGAGAGGTATCCCCTTATAGGCGGGTCCGACGAGCGTTTCCGCCTCTATGCCGTTTTCGGCAATGCAGCGGGCGTAGTACTCTCCGAGTTTTGAGAGCTGCGCGCCCGATTTGTAGTTGCCCGTATTTATGAAATAGGGCGCTTTCCTGCCGCTCTTCAACGTGAATTCCCCGAAACGGAGAACGCCGTTGTCTACCATAAATTTAACGAATTGCTGTTTGTATGTCATAATTGCTCCTTTAATTCATAGTAAGTGTGTCCACTATCTCGTTTACGTCCTGAATGCCGTGCCTGTCGAGCCAATCGTTCATGCCGCGTATTATCGAGGGCATGGCGTTGCCGTCTGTGAAGTTAGCCGTGCCGACCTGCACAGCCCTCGCGCCCGCCATCATAAAGGCGATGGCGTCCTCGCCCGTGGTTATGCCGCCCATGCCTATCACGGGGATCTTCACGGCGTGCGCCGCCTCGTACACCATTCTGAGCGCTATGGGCATTATGCCCGCGCCCGATACTCCGCCCGTGTTGTTGGCGAGAACGGGTCTGCGGCGCTCTATGTCTACAACCATTCCCGTGAGGGTGTTTATGAGGGAAATACAGTCCGCGCCGTTCTCCTCCGCCGCCCGCGCGTTCACGGGAATGCTCTCCACGTTCGGCGAGAGCTTTACCATGAGGGGCGTAGACTTCATGCTGCGCTTGCAGAGCGCGGTCACTTCGCCTATATTTTCTGGCTTTATGCCGAGCGCCATTCCGCCCGCGCGCACGTTGGGACAGGAGATATTGAGC
>CANQXZ010000058.1 GCA_947627955.1 uncultured Clostridia bacterium | reverse complement strand
CGTCTCGAGTATGACGACGATAAAGCCTATCATAAGGGATATCCTGCCGCCGTACATCAGCCTCACGAACACGTCGTAACCCTTGTCGTCGGTGCCGAGTAGGTGGTCCTTGGAGGGGTCGGCGTAGTTGTTGGTGTCGCTTTCGAACACGACCTGCTCTATCGCCCTGTTGCCGTTAGCGTCGTCGTAAGGGGCGTAAAGCGTGGTAGAGATGCCCCCCTCCGGGACGTCCGATTCGGATTCTCCCCACTTGTTGTATACGACGGGTCCGAGAAAGGAGAACACGAAGAGGAAGATAATCATTACAAGCCCTATTATGGAGAGCTTGGAGCGGAAAAATCTCCTCAGAACGAGCCTTATCGGGCTCATTTCCTTATAGGTCACTTCCTCCGCCGCTTCGGGGGCGGCTTCGGGTGATTGGGATACCGTTTTTTCTTCTTCCATCATTTTCTCCTATTTGCCGAGTTTGACCCTCGGGTCAACTATCGAGTACATTATGTCCGAGAGCAGCGTGCCTATGACCGTAAGCACCGAGAGGAACATGTTATAGCCCATTACAAAGGGCACGTCGCCCTCTTTCAAAGCCTGATAAGCGAGCCGCCCGATACCGTTTATGGCGAACACTTCCTCCGTTATCATCATGCCTCCGAAAAGGGAAGGAAGTATCCCCGCGAGCAGCGTGGCGAGGGGTATTAAGGTGTTTCTGAACGCGTGCTTGTATATTACCGTCTTTTCGGAAAGTCCCTTTGCGCGCGCCGTGCGTATATAGTCGGCGCTCAGCACCTCGAGGGTGTTAGTACGAGTGTAGCGCATCAGCCCGCCGAGGGAGAGCACCACGCTGCAGAATATCGGCAGGATAAGGTGGAGAGCCATATCCCCGAACTCCTCCATTCTGCCCGCGAAGTCGGCGCCGTAGCTCTTGCCCGGATAGATAAGTCCCGTTGTGGGCAGCAAGCCCCAATCCACCGAGACCACTTTGACGAGTATAGCCGCAAAGAAGTACGTGGGCAGGGACAGACCTATCATTGTGAACACAGTCACCGTGTAATCCCTTATGGAATACTGGTGGGTCGCGCTCGAAACGCCGAGAGGTATGGCTATGAGGAACTGCAATATGGTGGCGACTACCGCTATCGCGAAAGATACCCACATATTTTCGGTGATGACGTCGGCTACGGGCGCCTGAAATTTGAAGGACGTGCCCAGATCGCCGCGGAGCATGTTGCCGAGCCACGTGAAGTAGCCCTTCATTATCCCCGCAAAGCTGTTATCGGCTATGCCGTACAGCTTTTTGAATTCGTCCACCTGTTCCTGCGTAATGGTGGCGTTCTGCAACGCCGAAGCGTATTTTGTATCCACGTAGTCCGCGGGCATCATCCTCACCAAAGTATAGATGAGGATGGACACGCCGAGGAGGATCACTATGGAAATAAGCAGTCTTTTGACTATATACTTGAACATAACGTTTCCTGTTGTTTGGGGCGAAAGGGATCTTTACGCCGTTTCGTTTACCGCATGGTTGAACCCGACGAGCTGTATGTCGCTCATGAGTCCCTTGAACGACGAGGGATTCTGGAAGAATGTGCTGATGTCTATCTTCTCAGCCCTGTACGCGAACAAGTCCTTTCTCTGATAGGTGGGAAGCTCTACCGCGAGCTGCATTACGAGGTCGAGCGCGTCTTTGTATATGCTCGCGCGGCTGGCTCTGCCCACTCCCGCGGGGTCGCTGTCGTCGATCTTTCTCGCCGCGTCGATCAGATCCGAAAGTTCGGATACTATATCATACTCCGTATCGTACTTGCCGCCGGCGTTCTGCAATATCTGCCTGTAACCCCAGTTGAGTACGGAAGTGGCTTTGGAATCCTTGTGATATACCTGATACATGTCGGGGTCTATCGTGGAGCCCCACGCCGCCGCCCACACGGTGAGCGCGCCGCTGTTGAGCTTCTGCAAGCCGTTGGCATCCGTCTTGGTGTTGATCTCGAAGCCGTTGCCGTTGAGGAACACGCCCGCCTCGGAAAGAGGACCGTACGCGGGGTGGTCGGTCTCTTCGCCGACTATCGTGAAGGTGAATTTGCACACGTCGTTGCCCTTCTGGTAAACGCCGTTGCCGTTGAGTTTATATCCCGCCTTCTCTTCGAGGAGGAACTTTATGAACTCCTTCTGGTTGTCAGCGCTCAGCCTGTCGCCGCTTTTAAGCCCCTTAGCCGTGACGAATTCCTTATATGCGGGGTTCACGGCGTCGAGATCGCTGGGAACTACGCCCTGCAAGTTTCTGCCGTTGCCGATATAGGGATAATAGGGAGTCGCGTCCTTGGGATACGCCCAGCTCTCGGTGGACATGGGGCGGTAGATGGCGTTGGCTTCCGTCTTGTAGTACGCCACCGCTTCCGCCGTGTTTATGGAGTGCATTATCGCCTGTCTTACGTAAAGGTTGGGCACTTTGCCCGCGTTGATGCCGATATAGCCGTATCCGAGGGTAGTTATGGACTGGTTGTGTATGCCGTCGCCCTGCCTGCCGTTGAGCTCCTCTATGGTCTCGGGCTTGGCGTTGGGCTCGGAGAAGTCGACCTCGTCCGCATAGAGCGAGTTGGTCATACCCGAGGTGTTGGTCACCTTGTACCTCACGTACTTGATGCGGGGAGCGCCGCCCACATAGTGGTCGTTCCTCTCATAGTACACTATGTCCTTGTTGTGATAGAAATCGCTTCCGCTCGGAACGGTGGTCTCGGGAATGCTGCCCGTGTAGCTCGAAGCGCGGTAGGGACCCGCGCCGACGGGCACGTCGTTTTTGGCTTTGGCGTTGACGGTGCTCGACATCCAGTTGGAATCGCCGTACTTCACGCCGAAGTGGCTTTCATAGTCGAACTTTGCTATCTCGTCTTCCGAGGAATAGTAGTACATGGGCGCCACCGTTATGGCGAAGTTCCACACGGCTTTGGGGTCTACGTTGTTTATCGTGATGGAGAGGACCTCGTTATAGCCGTCTTTTACGCTGCCGTCCGACTCGTATTCGGGCTTGCCGTACGTCTTGCCGTTTACCTCTACCGAGCCGTTTTTGTTGGCGAACTTTATGCCGCTTATGTTGGTGTACTTGGCGGGATGCGTAGAGTTGTATTCGGTGAGCTCCTGATTGGTGAGTTCGGTATAGAGCTCGCTCGCGGTCACCCAATATTGGATGACTTCGTCGAGCTTTGCGGGCATGTTGGCTGCTTTAACATAATTTTTAGCCTGCTCTTCCGACCATTTTTCAACGACGGAAAGGCTGTTTGCGGCGGAAGTGGTAAGTTCGCCGTTACCGCCGTTCGCCTTTTTGTCCCACGTGATAAAGTTCTCGTTATAGAGGAACTGCATTACGTCGTTCTTGATAAGCCCTTCCACGACGTCGCCCTTCTGGTTGGTGAACTTTGTATCCTGATATACGCCCTTGGCGTTGTTGTAGTCCGTCTCTATCTCCTTGTCGAAGAGCTCGCAAGCCTTGTCGAAATCTTCGACTATGTGGGAATAGTAATCGGTCGTATGGGTAGTTTGATACTCCGTGAGCAAAGACTTATAGCCGCTTTCCGTGTCGAGCCGAGCGTCGCCGCTGTAATCTTTTTTGATATCCGAATTGGCGTCAAGGAGAGCCTGTATCCTGTCCTCTGCGGCAGTTTCGAACTGCTCCATGAACCTCTTCTGCTCGGCTTCGCTCGCCTGCTGGGTGCGGTACTCCGCAAGCCCGACTATGTCCGTGGAGTATATCGTGCTCGCGCCCGTATATACGGGGTCGAGATATACGTAGTAGTTGAAGAGCACGTCCTTTATGGTGAGGGGGGAGCCGTTAGAGAACTTGACGTCGTTTTTGAGCACGAAATAGTAAGTCGTCTTAAGGTCCACGTCCTCGGTGGTGCCCGACTTTACAGCTTGATAGTCGAGGGTGACTACCGCCTCGTCCTCGCCGTAAACGGGTTTGCCCGCCTCGTCGTTGGCAAGCATGGATATCTGGGTGAGCCCCGCTATCGTGCCGTCCGTCGCCGATGTCGAGAAGAAAGGATTGAATACGCCGTCGAGGGGAAGCGTGGCGATTATGAGGGGATCCGACTCTTCGTTGTAATTGCCTATGGGACCCGTGTACTTGCTGCCGCTGCCGCCGCCTCCGCCTTTGTTGCAGCCCGCAACGCCCATTACCATTATTCCGGCGAGCGCGGTGACCGCAAGGGGTTTCAGAAATTTAAGTTTCATCGGTTTAATACTCCTTTTTGGATTTTATATAAAGTGTCATTCTTGCAGGCAGAACCGCTTCTTTGGTGAACGTAAGGCTGTTTGCGCCCTCCGCCTCAGAGTTGGCTCCGCTGCCTTCATTGTCAAACAGATAGTAGAGGTTTTCCGTCTCTATGTGAAGTTTGTCGTCGTTTCCTTCCGTAATGCCGCCCGGCAGATTCGTGAGCCTGTATGTGCCGCTGAACGATACGTCCTTTATGAGGGAGCCACGCACGCCGCCGCTGATGAGGATGGAATAAAAGTCCTCCATCTTCACGGCTATGGGCGCAACCACTATCCTGTTTATCCTGCTGAACGTGGTGTTTATGTCCACCGTAACGTTCTCGAAGCTGACGTTCTGCACCCGACCGCCGCGCAATATCCCGAAGAGGGCAACGGCGAGGATGTTGTTGCCGCCGAGCTCGTCGTCGTAGGTGAGCCCGTCTGCCGAAGTCATAGGGGAGAGGGTGAAATTGCTCAGCGTTTTGCCGTTGCCGTTGAATTCGCCCGAGAAAATGGAGTTGTCTCCCGAATTCCTCCACCCGCCGAAGGAGGCGCCCTCCATGTCTATGTCGTCCATGAGGTATGCGCCGCCGCGGGCATATACGTTATCTCTGCTCAGATCTTCGAGGATATCTTCCTTGTCGTATATCAGCTTATCGTACACGCCGGGAAGCCAGTGGACGAATACCTCTACCGTGGTGTCTTCCTCGCATTTGGGGAATTGAAAGTTTGGATCCCACGGGTTGTCGTCCTTGTCGTAGTAGAGATAATTGCCGTCCTTATCGTAGATAGCGGTGTAAGTCCCGAGGCTCACCTTCTCGCCGTTTTCGCCGATAGCCGTCTTAGTTTGGTCCGACATGTTTTTGGGGAATCGGCGCGCGTCGTTGAACTTAGCCCCCTCGTTGGCGGTGTAAGTCCCGAGGCTCACCGTCTTGCCGTTTTCGTCCTTATAGCAGACGCTGTAAAACATTTTCAGGTTTCTCTCCCACTTGGCGTAGAGGGTCAGCTTTTCGTTTTTGTCTAAAACGTCGCTTTCAAAGTCGAACTCGTCCGAGTAGACGGGAACGCCGTCCTCGAAACTGCGCGTTCTGAACCAGCCAGTCAGGGTGTAGCCGGGGCGGATTATATCCACGCCCGAATACACGTCGGGAGGGGCGATCTGCAATGTCTCGCCCTCCTCGAGCTTCTGGAAATAGTAGATTATGCTGTTGGAGCTGTTCTTGTACTTTACTTCGTTGTCTTCCGTGCCCGCGGTGGGGTCGTTCTGCGTGATTACAAACTCAACGCAGGGCCCTTCCCACGTTTCCGGGCTGTACTGCGCGCCGCCCGAGGCGCAGCCCGCGGCAAACAGACCTATCGCCACGCACATGACGGCGAATAATATTAAGATTGCAGTCTTTTTGAATTTCATGAAGTATCCTCTTGCGCCGCGTTTTGAAAGGCTTGCATGGGCGGAGACCGGCGACGGGGCAAACTCCACCCACCTATATATAATAATGAAAATATTATAATTAAAACGTCAATGCTTGTCAATTAAAAAACGGCGCAATTATGCAATAATCACACAAGTTTTATTTAAGTTTTGCATAAAAAATGTATAATGAATATAATTGTATAAATTACTGTCATTTTTTGTTAAAAATTAAACACAAAACGTCAATTTTTAACATTTGGCGCCGCGGCGGGCGGGCCCGCCCGCCGCGCAAAGCAAAAGGCGCCCCGCCGCGGGAATACCCGCGGCGGGGCGCCGTAACACATGCTTTTTTACATCAGCGGGCTGACGATCCTGAGTATCGCGCAAGCCGCGTCGGTGAGGAGATTCCGCTTTTCGGGGACCGCCTCTTCATTGTCGGAAAATACCGATCCGAAGTCGGCGGAAACTTCCGCCATCACGCCGCCGTCATCGGTGTATATGCCGTTGTCGAACTCCTGATAAAAGGCGCGCATGTCGAGGTTGACCGAGCCCACAGTGACGCAGTTTTCGGTGAGCATCACCTTGCTGTGCACGAACTTATTGCGGGCATAGTATATCTTTATGCCGCTCTTCATGAGCCGCTCGGCGTTGTTTTTAGTCACGAGATAGATAAAGGGATAGTCGGGCACCGCGGGCAGCACTATGCGCACGTCTACCCCGCTTTCCGCCTTTGCGGCAAGCTGCGCCATTATGCCGCTGTCGGGTATGAGGTAGGGGGTCATGATATACAGCCGTTCGCGCGCGCCCGATATGACGGACGAATACACTCCGCGGCAGACGGCTTCCTCGTTTTCGGGTCCGCCCGTATAGGGCACTACCGCCGAGCCGCACCCTTCCGCCACGCAGCCCGCCATATATCGGG
>CANQXZ010000057.1 GCA_947627955.1 uncultured Clostridia bacterium | reverse complement strand
CAGCGGAAACGCCACGCACATGCCCTCGGGGAAGTTCTGTATGCCTATGCCCACGGCGAGCATCACCGCCGCCGTAAATGAAGCCGCGTCCCCCCTTATCACCGCGCCGCAGGCGACGCCTACCGCGAGCCCTTCCGGGATATTGTGCATGGTCACCGCTATGCACATCACGGCGGACGAACGCTTTCTGGCGCTGTCCGAAAACATTTTGAGCTTGGCGGCGATAAGGTCGGTGACGACTATCAGAAGTCCGCCCGCGACGAACCCCAGCGAGAGCACTGCCCAGCCGTATTCCGCCGCCCGCTCCATTGCGGGCAACAGCAGCGAAAAAAACGTGGACGCGAGCATTATCCCCGCCGCGCCCGACATCATGAGCGAAAAAGCCCCCTCGTTTACCCTTTTACAAATAAAGACGAGCGACGCGCCCGCCGCCGTCATGAGATATGTGAACGCCGTGGAAAGGAGCGCCAGCTCCAGACCCGACAGACCCGTCAACCACTGCACTTTGGTATTTCTCCGCGTAAAATCACTATTACATTGTATGAAGGCGGGGGCGCAATGGTGAAGTCATGCTTAAAGACCGCCGCGCGCCCCTTGGATAAAAGGGGCGCGCGGCGGTTAAAGTCACACTTATTTTAAAACAGTTTTCGGACGCACTTCGAATCCCTGCGGAGAGCCTTGCCGAGCACGTTTATGAAACTTATGAAGCCGTCCGCCGAGGAATGGCGGAGCCGCGCCTCGTACTCTTCCACGAATATCTCGTCGCGCACGTTCACAAAGTGTTCGCGCGAGACGTCGCCCGTAAAGATCCGCGAGCAAATCTTATCGCCGTACTCCTCCGCGCAGAGCATCATCTCCTCCACGTAAGCGTGGGAAAAGTTGAAGTGGTTCTTCTTGAAGTTGTTGCTTATCGCCACGTCGATGTCGATCACGGGCACGTTGGTGTTGAAGTCCTTCCTGTAATCGTAGTGGGAATCGAAGTGGAGAGCCAAAATGAGGTCGAGCTTTTCGCCCGCGGGCAGAAATTCGTTGCCGCGTTTCAGCACGGGATAGATGGGAATATTGTCCACCCCGCCGCCGTCCACGGCGAACTTGCCGTCTATAAACCGCGGCAGTATGTGCAAAAACGGAAAGGACATGGCGCCGTTGACATACCTCTTCCACCCGGGATTATATGCGCCGTATATCCAATAGTAATGCACGTCGACGATGGGGATAAGGCATATGGGGAAACAAACGGGTATGGAAAGAACGTCCTCTTTGCGGAACAGCGAATCCATGTAGTCAGCCAAAAGGTGCCCGAAGATCATGCGGCGCGCAAGAACGCTCCTCTTGGGGACGTCGATATTCAAGAACATCTCCTCCACCACGGGGAGCTTTCCGCAGGAAAGCGCATATGCGCTGAATATTCCGAGCGAAGCCCCGGAAACCATCTTGACGTCGCTCTTTTGTATACGCTTTAAGATGGCTCGCGTAAACCCGAGCTGGTAGGCGCATTTGCTCAGACCGCCCGAGTATACGATAGCCAAATTCAATTTTTGTTGTCGGAAATGGTTTGTTTGATCTTGCGCTCTACCTTAGAGACCATTTCGCCGATCTGTTCGCCGATCTTCTGCGCGGTGCCTGCCGCGGCGTCGATCGCCTTTTTGACGTTTTGCTGCGCCGTAGCGGGCGCGGGATGAAGCAGGCTCTCGTCCGCGGCGAGCTGGGACTTCACCCTCTCGGTGAAAGCGCCGAGATTTGCCGAGCAGAGCTTCCAATCCTCCACCTTTTTGGCTTTGGCGAGCTGACCCGCTATCACGGCGAGCTCGGCTATGTACTTTTCAACGGCTTTCCTGTCGTCGTCGAGCATGGGATACTTGGAGCTTGCGACGGACTTTTTCTCCTCGCCGACTATCTTTGCGACGTTCTTTATGACCTTGCGGTTTTCGGAATATTCAGACGAGATCTCTGCAAGGAGGAGTATCCTCTTGGTGATCTTTATCTTTTCGTTAAGGCTGAGTTCGTTGAGCTTTTCCATTTTTTACCTCTTAAAATGCGGCTGACGCCGCTTATTTTCCCATAAATTATAATTCACGTTGCAAAATGTGTCAAGCGTTTTACAAAATACGTCATTTTTCCGATTTTTCCGAGCCGTCACCTTTTCCGTCTTTGACGAACTTCGAGCGCAGCCAGCTCTCGAACCTGTCCTGATACTTGAACGAGAGCACGGCGAGGACTATGCATACGGCGAATATGGCTATCCATACGGGTATGCCCCATCCCGAAAAGGGAATTATTTCGCCGCTTCCGAGATAGCAATACGCCGCCACTATCGCGGGGCGGACCACAAGCATGGTGACGAGAAAGAAGGGGAAATTCATCCTCGTCAGCCCCGCTATCATACAGAGTATGTCGTCGGGGAAAAAGGGCAGGATCTGCATTATCACGAACAGCCCCTTGCCGCGCTTGCCCAGATAATCCGCGTACTTGTCGCAGGTCTCCTTTCCCGCTATCCACTCCACTATCCGCCTGCCGAATATCCTGCCCAGAAAGTAGCATATCAGCGCGCCTATTATGACGCCGATGGACGCCAGCAGGGTAGCCATGCCCGCGCCCCATATGAGCGTGCCCGGGATATAGCATACCGCGGCGGGCAGGGGCAGGATGACGACCTGCAATATCTGTACCAACACGTAGACGGACATAGCCCAGCCGCCCGCGTCCTCTATGAGTTTTTTGAGGGCTTCTATCTTCTCTTTGTTGCTTTCGAGTTCGTTTAAGCGCGCGGTGTAGTTGAGGATAATGAAAGTCAGCAGCACGATAGCCGCCACGCAGACGAGCACGAACGCCGTCTTCAAGAGGGGATCCTTTTTAAGTATAAAAAAAACAATGCCCGCCGCCGCGCCTGCGCCGCCCGCGACATAAAAGACGACGGACACAAGTCCCCAGCCCTTCATGCAGAATACGGTGCCGAGTATCAGAAACAGGCATAGAAGCATGTCTGTGCAGAAGATAATAATTTTAGGAGTTTGCCTCATTGAACGCACCCTTGTCCGCCATAGCTCTTCACGCGGAGATTCTTATAGGCGGTGAAGGTCACGGTGTATCCGTTGGTCGACTGCGGCTCGGAAGAGCGGACGAGGCGGAAGTCGGGATCGCCGTCGAGATTTTCGAAAAAGGTATCCGCGCCGCCCACGGCGTCCACCTTGGTGACGAGCACCTCCTCGCAATAGGGCAACAGCGTTCTGTACATCATCTGTCCGCCTATCACGTAGACTGTGCGCCCCTCTCTTTCGTATGCGGAGATCCGCGAGAGGAGCTCGTCTACGGAGCGGACTATCACGCAGTCGCCGCGCGGCTCGCCGTCGGGATAGAGCACGACGTTTATCCTGTCCGCAAGCGGCTTTCCGCCCGGGAACGATTTTAAGGTGTTGGAGCCCATGACGACCACGTTGCCCGTAGTCGTCTCCTTAAAAAATTTCATATCGGCGGGCAATCTGAACATGAGGGAATTGTTTTTGCCTATCCCCCACTCCCTGTCGGCATGCAAAATGGCTTTCATATCTTCACTCCGCAACGGGTATGACGTATTTTTTGGGATTGCACTTGTATTCGGAGAGCGTGAAGCTGTCCACCGTGAACTTGTAAAAATCGTCCACGCCGCCGTCGAGCTTCACCTCGGGCGCGGGATAGCGCGGCATTTCGATTATCTCCTTTACCATGTCGACGTGCCTGTCGTATATATGGGCGTCGGCGATCACGTGCACGAGTTCACCCGCTTTCAGCCCCGAGACCTGCGCTATCATCATGAGCAGCGCCGCGTATTGCGACACGTTCCAATTGTTGGCTGTGAGCATGTCGGCGGAGCGCTGGTTCAATATGGCGTTGAGCGTATCCCCGGACACGTTGAAGGTCATGGAATACGCGCAGGGATAGAGATTCATCTCGTGCAGGTCGGCGAAGGTGTAGATATTCGTCATTATCCTGCGGCTGGCGGGGTTGTGTTTCAGGTCATAGAGGACCCTGTCCACCTGATCGAATTCGCCCTCTTTATACTTGTGTTTTACGCCGAGCTGGTAGCCGTACGCCTTGCCTATGCTGCCGTTCTCGTCCGCCCACTGGTCCCATATGTGGGAATGGAGGTCATGCACGTTGTTGCTCTTTTGCTGCCATATCCACAGTATCTCGTCAAGGCAGGAACGGAAAGCCGTGCGGCGGACGGTGAGGAGGGGAAATTCCTCCCTCAAATCGTAGCGGTTGACTATCCCGAATTTTTTCACGGTGTGGGCGGGCGTGCCGTCCGACCAGCGCGGGCGGACTTCCCTGTCCGTATCCCATACGCCGTTTTCAAGAATGTCGCGCATGTTGGCGACAAAGATATCGTCTGCTCTGCTCATGTTTTTCTCCTTACCAGAATATTATATACCCTGCGCAAAGTTAAGTCAAATAAAATCAGAAAACGTCTTTACGGACGTTTTTGCGCGTCCGCGCAAGATAGGAAAGCCTTATCCCGCGCGGGGCGATGCGCGAGAAAAACAAAAACAGCCTGTTCAGCGCGCCCGGTATGCACTTGCGCTTCCCCTTTTCAGCGGCTTTAAGGCTCTTTTCAACGACGAATCCGGGGGTCTTTGCCGACTTCCTCGCCCAGAATCCGAGGGCGGAGATATACTCCTTTATATCGGGGCGGGTCAGCACGGAGCCCGGCTCTATGCAGGTGACGGTAACGCCCGTCCCCTCCGTCTCCTTTGAAAGCGCGACGGAAAATGTCGTGAGCGCGCTCTTTGCCGCCGAATAGAGCGCAAAATACGGCACGGGCTGCTCGGCGCACAGGCTGGATATGTTGATTATTTTAAGCGACTTATCGCGGTGGGCGAGAGCGAACGCGCACGCAGATACGGCGCCCTCGAAACAGGCGCGCGCCTGAAACGCTATCTTGTCCTCGTCATATTCCGAAAAGGGCTTCTGTATGTCGGCGCCCGCCACATTCACGAGCATACCGAAAGCGTACTTTCCCGCGGCTGAATACAGCGCCTTTCTGCTTTCCGCGTCGGAGAGATCCGCGGCATAAAGATCCACGTTCGCCGAGGGATATTCCGCGGTCAATGCGGCTTTGAGAGCAGCCAGCTTTTCAATGCTTCTGCCCGTTATGAATAGCCCGTATCCGCGCGCGGCGAGCTCGCGGCAAAACGCCGTTCCGAGAACGCCCGTCGCCCCTGTAACCATTGCGTATGTCATATGCCATATTTTAGCAGACGCCCCTCCGTTTTGCAAGAATAAATTTCCGCATACGGCAAATTTTGTTTGACTGCTCGGCAAAATAATTATATAATGGTTGAAACGTGCTTGGATGTGCGCCGTGCACATCAGGCATCGAAATTTTCATTCGAGGCGTAGCGCAGTTGGTAGCGCGACGAGCGAGCCATTTCATAGCACAGCACAGTGCGCTGTGCGTGGCGAGCGAGACGAGTGAGCGCATCCGCATGGCGCGAACGGTGACCGAAAAAGGCGTTGTCCTTACGCCTTTTAAGAGAGCGCGAATTTCTCAAAACAGTGCAGTGCACTGTTTTTGCCGCGCGAGACGAGCTTGCGCATTCGTCCACGCGCAAGCGGTGTACGAGGCAACAGACTTTTCCTTACCGTTGCCGAGTCTGCAAGATAAAATTTGATATGCAATTTTCGAGGCGTAGCGCAGTTGGTAGCGCGTATGGTTCGGGACCATAAGGTCGTGGGTTCGAATCCCGTCGCCTCGACCAAATTTAGCCCGTTTTTGAGCGATTTTCGCCCAAAAACGGGCTTTTTTCTGCTGTTTTTAAATGTTATTTATTACTTTTATTTCTCATTTTGGGGCATAAATTGGGGCACAAATCGTCTACCAATTCAATTTAGCTCCCTCTTTTAAGAGGAACTCGTCGGATAAATCTGTGTACGTATTTCCGAGCTTTCCGAGCGAATGTCCCACAAAAGTGTCTCTCGCCACATCCGAAACGCCGCACTCCTGACAGCGGGTGTAAAAAGTCGTCCTCAAATCATACAAACGTTTTTTGGGGAAAATCTTGTGAAATCTCTCTCTTATACGGTTTACACCGTAAAATTTCAATTCGTCTTTTCCCTCTAAATAGGGTTTGAGTTTGGCGATTATCGGTATCTTTTTGTACTCCGTTTTACTGCCTTTCCGCTTGCTGTTTACAGACCTTATGAACGCGCCTTCGATTTTTGCCGTTTCATATTCGTTGGGGCGAAGTCCCGTGTAGAGCGCGACCGCAAACATCAGTTGATAGGGCGTTCCTGCCGTGTCGGTCAACAGCTTTTGTTCTTCCTCTTTTGTGAGAGCCGTGCCGTGGCTTCTTTCATAGCTCTTGCGGAATACAAGCTCTATGGGGTTTGACGAAATCAGTCCGTGCTTTATCGCCATATTGAAAATTTGGTTGAGCATACAGAATATCTCGTCCGCCGTCTTGTTTTTACCTTGCTCGAATAGGCTGTCTATAAGCGTTTGGCACATATAGGGCGTTATGCTCTTTATGGGCGTATCTTTGAACCTTATTTTCAAGTGGTTATTGTACCTGTTCATCGCGTTTTTGAAGGTTTCGGGTGCGACTTTGCGTTTGTAGTAGGTCTCGAAAAAGTATTCGGCAAACCCAGTAAAAGATTTGGGGACGGTGTCGGTCTTGTCTCGACCGTACTTTTCGACGTGGTTTAACTTTTCAATGAATTTTTGCTTTGCTTCTTCAAGGTTGTTTGCCGATGCCGCTATATTGTAACCGTTGCGGCGATAGCGGATTTCGTAATTCCAAGTATCAACGCCGCTTTTACGTTTGCGGACATGGCAGGTGCAACCTTGCGTTCTGAATTCTTTCCTGAATGTTTTGGGCATTTTTGAAATCTCCATATCGGAAAATTTCAAAGCCGTGCTATCGGTTAATTTACTGTCTTTTTCGGGCACGGAAGTGAGTGCTTTGAGCTTGTCCATCGAAATGGAATCAGCGGCGGCTTTCAATACAGCCATTGCCATCTCGTCGCCACCTTCCGGTATCGC
>CANQXZ010000056.1 GCA_947627955.1 uncultured Clostridia bacterium | reverse complement strand
ATTGCGCTTAAAACCACAAAATACAGCGCTTTTGGCTGGGGCGAAGTGATTCGAACACCCGAATGACGGAGTCAGAGTCCGTTGCCTTACCGCTTGGCGACGCCCCAATATCGCGGGCGCGGTCTTGCGCAAAACCGCGCCCGCTGCGAATTACTCAATCATTATATATTTATTTCCCGAAAAAAACAAGCGATTTTTACATGTTTTTTTATTTTGGGAAAAATTGCGCGGTCAACCGCGCTTTCTGTACGCCCTCGGCGTGAGGGCGTATTTCTTTTTGAAGGCGTCCTTGAAGTAATTGCTGTCCGAAAAGCCGCAGCGGAACGCTATCTCCGTCACCGAGTCGTCGGTGGCGACGAGCTCGAACGCCGCGTGCTGCAGCCTTATGAACACGAGATACTCGTGTATCCCTATGCCCACGGATTTTCTGAATTTGCGGCTGAGATAGTTCGGGCTGTACCCCGCCGCGGAGGCGATGTCCGCCGCCCCGATGTGCTCGGTATAGTGTTCGCTTATGAATCTCGCCGCCGCCACGATTTGTCTGTCTGTGGTGTGGATCTGTTCGGGCATGCCGTGCAGGAAGGCGCATTCGCGCAGGCAGATTATTATGAGCTCCTGCAACTGCGCCTGCAACATGACCCGCGAGCGTTCGTCCGAGATCTTCCTTTCGCCTATCATCTTCGCGAAGTGGACGTTTATCTGCTCGCGGTAGGTCCCGGGGGTCTGGAAGATGCGCACCGCCGAGAGGAAATCCTCCCCGCCGGGGAGCAGTTCCACCGTTTCCCCGTCGAGGTGTTCCCTGCGGAAGTGTATCATGTTCCTCTTGCACGAGCCGCCCAAATACCGCGTATAGTGGAACGCGCCGGGCGGTATCAGCATAAAATCGCCCGCGTGTATGTCGTATACGCTGTTGTCTATAAAGAACCTGCACGTCCCGCTTTCCACATAGAACAGTTCAAAGCAGGGGTGGCAGTGGGGGCGCGCCATAATAAAGCCCGCTTCCCGCACCGCTGCGCCGACAAAGATACCGTCTGTCGCCCTTTCGGCGACGTCGGCTGTCATTTCCGCCATAAGCATGCACCTTTTTGTTGAAAAATCTGTATTATATGATTATTATAGTCAAAAATCAATGGAAAATCAAGAAAAACTAATGTATTATATACTTGTTTTTGAATTTGCGGGCGCAAAGCGGGATCAAAGGTATGGAAAAGACAAAGGTCAAAAAGAGATACACCCTTTTCACGGGCAAGCAATTGCTGTGGCTGATATTGCCCATAGTCATAGAGCAGATATTCTCCACGTCGCTGGGGCTCTTCGATTCCCTTATGGTTTCGAACATGAACGCCCCCGAGGCGGTGCGGAGCAACGCGAGCAACGCGATCGGCAACGTGGACTACATAAACAATCTGATAATCCAGCTGTTTTCGGCGTTCGCGACGGGCGGGGCGATAGTCACCTCGCAGTTCCTCGGCGCGGGGAGCGGTGAGCAGGCGCAGAAGAGCGCCAAGCAGATGCTGATGCTCGTAATCTGCATATCTTTCGGGATAGGCGCGGCATGTCTCGCCCTCAACTGGCCCATAATAAAGCTCTTTTACGGCGACGTGGACGATTCCACATTTGCCTACCAGCGGACGTATTTCTACGTGACGGCGGCGTCCTTCCCCTTTATAGGGCTCTTTAACGCGTGCGCCGCCCTTTTGCGCGCGCAGAGGAAGAGTTTCTGCACCATGGCGAGCGCGGCGATAAGCTGCGTCGTCAACGTGGGGCTGAACGCGCTGTTCCTCTTCGCGCTGAATATGGGAGTGCTCGGCGCGGGGCTCGCGACACTGTTCTGCCGCGCCGTTCCCGCGCTGTTCATGCTCTTTTTGCTCGGCAACAGAAAGAACACGGTGTGCGTGCGGCTGTTCGAGAAGTTCAGGTTCGACGGCGCTATGATAAAGAAGATCCTCAGGATCGCCATCCCGAGCGGCGTGGAGAGCGCGCTCTTCCAGCTCGGCAAGCTCATGACCAACACGTTCGTGAACGCGGGCGTGTATGCGACGGGCGAAAAGAGCGTTACGGTGCTCGACGACGCTGGCAAGCTCATACACGTCAACGTGCAAGCCAACGGCAACACCATAGCCAACCAGATAAACAACTTCGCCTCGGTAGTGGGAGGGGGTATAGGCACGTCCTGTCTGACCGTCATAGGTCAGGCTGTCGGGGCGGGCGATCCCGACCAGGTAAAGTACTACATGAGGAGAATGTTCCTCTTGAGCTATATAGCCAACGGCATATGCGTGGGCGTCATACTCTCGCTCGTGCCCACGATCTCCAACCTCTACGGCTACATAGCCGACGCCAAGCAAATAGGCAGGCAGTGCCTCTATTTCTGCCTCGCCTTCCAATTTGTGACCTATCCCCTTTCGTTCACCACCCCCGGGATACTCAAGGCGACGAGCGACGTGAAATACGTCATGTACTGCGCCGTCGCCTCCATGTTCATAATGCGCGTGGGGCTGGCGTTTCTTCTAACCACCGACCTCATCCCCGGGCTGCCCCGCCTCGGCGCCATGGGCTATTGGATAGGCATGTGCTCCGACTGGGTGCTGCGCTCCGTGCTCTTTTTATCGCGGCTGCTCTCGGGCAGATGGAAAAAGGCTTCGGGACTTATCAGAACTTCCTCCGAGCCCGCCGCCGAGCTTGCCGGGGCTGCCGAATGCCCGTCTGCGGCTGACGAACTGCCCGCATCCGCCGAGCCTTCCGAAGAGAGCGAGGACGGGGGAGAGGAGAGCGGGGATACTTCCGCCGAATGACGCCCGCGGGGCGTTCCCTACGCGCCCCGGCGGGGTAACAAAAAATGAATATCGGGCATATTTGTATAAATGCGTTGACATCGTCCGCGGGTTTTGGTATTATTTAAGCGTAACGTGGAGCTGCAAATGGAGAAAAAACGCATTTCATTTAAGAACATATTTACCCTTGAAAACATAAAGTACGTCCTCGTTTTAAACCTCGGCGTGCTTCTTCTTTCATTCGGCGTGTACATGTTCGAGGTGCCCAACCATTTCGCCGTGGGCGGCGTGGGCGGCATATCCATACTGCTCTCCAACCTGATAACGCCCAAAGTGGGCTGGCTCACCCAGCCCGTGATAATGGCGATAATCAACGGGATATTGCTGATAATAGGGCTGATACTGCTCGGCAAGGGGCTGACCGTGCGCACGATATATTGCTCGATAGCCTATTCGTTCGAGGTGTGGCTGATGGGCAGGATCCACGAGATGCAGGCGCCCTTGACCGACCTTCCCTTTCTGGAACTTGTGCTCGGCATACTGCTCACTGGTTCGGGCGGGGCGATAATCTTCAACTGCGACGCGTCGTCGGGCGGCACCGACATAATAGGGCTCATTTTCAAGAAGTATACGGGGCTCAACATAGGAACGGCGATGCTGTTCGCCGATTTTATCGTGGCATGTCTTGCGTTCGTCGTCTACAAGGACGACCCGGGCATAAACAGCGTGGAGGTGGGGCTGTTGTCCCTTCTCGGCGTGTTCGCGCGCACTTTCGTCATAGACGGGGTGATAGACAATATCACCAAGTCCAAATACGTCACTATCATAACGGTGAACCCGGACGCGGTCTCCAAACTCATATTGGAGGAGATAGACCGCGGCTTCACCCGCTACGAGGCTGAGGGAGGCTATACGGGCGAGAACCGCACCATAATCATAACCGTCTGCAGCAGGGCGCAGGCGATGCGCCTCAAATCCAGACTGAAAGAGGCGGACCCCTCGGCATTCGTCATAATAACAGACGCCAACGAGATACTCGGCAAGGGCTTTTCGGAAAGGCGGTGACACCAAAAGCGGCTTCCCCGTCGGGGGAAGCCGTTAAAGCGTCGCCGCGGGCGGAGCGCTTTAAAATTTTAAGCCCCGCACGCCTTAAAGCGGTTGACACCGCCGCACGGCGGTGGTATATTATTTCAGGTTAAAAAATCGGAGAGAGCATATGATAAAAGAAGTGCCCGAAAACGGCGGAAGCAAACTTAAACAGAACGTCATGAATTGGGTGTTCATAAACGTGGGACTGCTGCTTATGGCGGTGAGCTATTGCTTTTTTCAGGTCCCCAACCACTTTGCGCTCGGCGGCATGGGCGGACTTTCCGTCATCCTCGCAAAGTTCATAACCCCTTACGTGTGGTGGCTCAACGAAGAGGTGATCCTCGCCATAATAGACGTGTTCCTCATATTCGTGGGGCTTATCTTCCTCGGCAAGCAAATGACGGTGAATACCATAGTCTGTTCCCTCATATACTCCGCCGAAACGGTCGGGTTCAGGCAGCTGAGGGATGCGGTGCACCTCAGCCTTCCCCTCACGGTGACGCAGGCTAACCCCCTCGGTCACCCCATGCTCGAACTGTGCGTGGCGGTGCTGATCACGGGCGCGGGGCACGCCCTCGTGTTCAACTCCCACGCGTCCACGGGCGGAACGGACATAATCGCGCTTATTATAAAGAAGTATTCCAGCTGGAACATAAGCGTCGCGCTGATGGCGGTGGACTTTCTGATAGCGTGCATCCCGTTTTTCACGTTCGCCGACCCCGCGGGCATAAACAATAACTTCTCCGTGGGAATGTACAGCGTTTTGGGCGTGTTCGCCAAGTCCTTTGTGATTGACGGCGTGATAGACAACATAACCAAGACGAAATACGTCACCATAATCACCGTCCACCCCGATGTGGTGAAAGAGGTGATATTGCAGAACATAAAGCGCGGCTTCACCAAGTTCGAGGCGTACGGCGGCTACACAGACGAGCCCCGCACGGTCGTGCTCACCGTCTGCCGCAAGGCGCAGGCGGTGCGCCTCAAAGCCAAACTGCACGCGGTAGACCCGTCGGCGTTCGTGATAATAACCAACGCCAACGAGATACTCGGCAAGGGCTTTTCGGAGAAAATGTAAACGCGAAAAGAAGAGCCCCGCGCAACCGCACGGGGCTATATATCGAATATTAAGTTGTAAGTTGCGAGGTCGATTCACGCGGTTCCCTTATCGGGCTTGGCGGTTAATGAACCTTGCAAACTTCCTGTCGGGTTTGCTCAGATAATTACCGCGTTTACTCAACTCTCCTGAAAGAATTGTACATCGGAGTTTACCTTCCTTTACCTTTCTTGGTGCGCGCGTAAAGTTTAATCATAACCTTACCTCCCGTACCGTTTCCGGTTTCCCCTTGTCATATAGAAGCGGCTGCCGGCCTGCCTCGCCTCGGAATTGTACAAATCCGCCGCGCCTGCGGCTACAAAAGATTTGGCTCACTTAAATGTTGGTACCTAACATTTTTTGTAAGTTATTTTCTTTTTTCAATTACATTATAACACACAAAAAGCGGTTGTCAATACATTTATAAAAAAAAGTACGACAATTTTTAAAAATTTTTCGGGCGCCGCCGTTTCGCGCTCTGTCGCGGAGCGGGCGCAAATCAAAGGAGGAATGCGGCTCTATGTTGTTACCTTTCGAGGGCAATTCGGCGATAGGTTTTGCCGCCGTGCTTGCGATAGTGCTCTTTTCCACCAAGATCCTCGGGCTCCTGTTCCGCAAGGCGGGGCTGCCGCAGGTTCTCGGCTTCATAATCGCGGGTATCCTCGTGGGACCCGCCATCTTCGGCGATCTGATAAACGGGGGGAAGGGCTTTGCGCTCATCGGCTTCGAGGGGGCGGAATACACCTGCCTTTTCGCGCTGCCCTCGGACGGCAACGGGTTGTCCATCTTCTCCAAGATAGGCGTGCTCCTCCTCATGTTCTCCACGGGGCTCGAAACCAACCTCAAATCCCTCAAAAACACGGGGCTCGCCGCCACTTTGGTGGCGTGCGCGGGCGTCGCCGTGCCCCTGCTTTTCGGCTTTCTCGTGTCCCTGCCCTTCGGCGGGATAGGGCTCGGGTACGCCTCCGCGGCTAATATCTACCGCTGCGTGTTCATAGGCACCATTCTGACCGCGACGAGCGTGGCGATAACCGTCTCCGTATTGAAAGAGCTCGGGAAGATAAACACCAAGCTCGGCACCACCATAGTTTCCGCCGCGATAATCGACGACGTGATAGGCATAGTGCTCCTGTCTGTCGTGACGGGCATAGCCAAGGCGGGAGTGGCGCAGGAATACAAAAACGGCTTCGAGTGGTTCAAAGGGCAGATATACGGCACGGTTATAATGATAATCTGCTTTTTCATATTCGCCCTTGCGGCGGGCTTCGGCGTTTCCAAGATATTCCGCTGGCTCGAAAAGAAGAGAGCCACCACCCACCGCATACCCATATTCTCGCTCGCCGTCTGCTTTGCTTACAGCTGGATAGCGGAGGAGATCTTCGGCGTGGCAGACATAACGGGCGCCTTTCTGGCGGGCGTAGTGCTCTCCACGGCGCACCGCGCGAGCCACTATGCCGACGGCAAGGTGGAGGTGTGCACATACACGCTGTTCGCCCCCGTGTTCTTCGCCAACATAGGCATCTCTTCCATACGCTTCACGGGCATGCAGCCCCAGATACTGCTGTTCGTGCTCGTCGTGCTCGTCGTCGGGCTTTTGGGCAAGATCGTCGGCTGCGGCGGCGTGTGCAAGGCGTTCGGTTACGGCTGGCGCGAGAGCGCGATAGGCGGCGTGGGGATGATGGCGCGCGGAGAAGTCGCGCTGATTGTCACCGCCACGGTCACCAACGCAAAGACCCTCGGCGAGGCGATTGCTCTCCCGGGGCAGTTCATGATAATGACGGTGCTGCTGATTTTAGTCTCGTCGATACTCACTCCCGTGCTTTTGAAAGTGCTCTATTCCAAGGGCGGCGCGGAGACGGCGGGCGGCGCGGAAGCTCCTCCCGGAGACGAGCCGGGGGAAGAGGAGTAAGGCGGCTTGCGTGCGCGCAGGGCGCTTGTGGATAATAAGGTCACAAAAAACCGCCGCGGGGGACCGCGGCGGATAATTTTTTGGCTGCTTTAAGCTAAACTAAACCCCCAGTACTACTGGGGGAAGATAAGGAAGCATGCTAAAAAAATGTAGG
>CANQXZ010000055.1 GCA_947627955.1 uncultured Clostridia bacterium | reverse complement strand
TTCAGTATGTATCTGCTCCCTATCAGAGAGACCTCTTTGCCGTTTACGGTCACTTTGTCCACGGCAAAGCCCTCGTCGGGGGTCACGGTCAATGTGACTGAGGCGTTTTCGGGCGCGGGGCTCTCTTCCGAGAGGGTGTAGCTCCCGCCCGTGCCGCAGTCCACCTCTATCTTATACTTGGTCGTATCGCCGCCGCATGCCGCAAGCCCGAGCGCGGCAAAAAGTACCGCGGCGGCAAGTACGGCAAGCAATATCTTAAAATATCTTTTCATTTTAACTCCTTTTTCAAAAGACCCTTTCCCCAGACACGGGGAAAGGGGCTGTAATTTTTTAATGTCTCAACTTATAATCATTCAAGCCGATTCAACTGTAATCGAAATATTATACCCATACGTTGACTGAATTCCAATACCTGCACTGAGAATTGTATCAGCAGGTAGGGTAAACGTAGAAGTCGTTCCCGTTGATATCATAACTTGTGTTAATTGGGTAGCTGCCCCTTTTGAAGCAGTTTGTTTATATAAAATAACCATCAAAGTACCAGTTGGATAATCGCTAACCGTCAACTTAACAGACTTGCCAATTAACAAACTATCGAATTCTAAAATACCACGTCCGCTTTCATTCGACATCATATAAAATGCTGGGATTTCCGTCTTAATTCCCTCTTTTATCTCAACGGGAGAATACTCCACCAATTTCAATTTTGCCGAAATAGCCGATGAGGATGTGCAAGTAACGACCGGTTGCTCAATTGTAGCAATGCTTTCGTCAACAACGACCAATCCTTTGAAACTACTCGTCGCAGAACTGTACATATCGTACGTCATTGACTTATAAGTCGCCGCAGTCGCAGCACCCGTCGGCGTATTTGTTTTTACCGTAAGAACGCCATAAGCCGCCTCTACGCCCGTCACTTCCTCTGCAACCAGCCAATATAAACCGGGCGTTACGTCTTTGCAGTCAAGAGTGTATGTTCCATTTGCTTCAATCGTGACATTATCCCACGTCTTGATAGCGTCGGCAGGCTCGGTTTCTCCGCCCGCGGCGGAATCACCCTTGTCGCCCTTGGGTCCCTGTTCGCCTTGGGGTCCCTTCAAGTTGCCGACGGGGTCGGAACTCCAACCCTCTGCGGTCTTTTCGTAAAGGTCGCCCGTTACAATATCAAGATATAAATCGCCCGCCTTGCCGTCGGCGGCGTCGGGCTCGCCTTCGCCGTGCAGAAAGCTGCTGCCGTCCTTGCCGTCTTTGCCGGGCGCGCCGTCCTCGCCCTTTATAGAGGCGAGCCACTCCTCATAGGTCATGGGCTCATTCCCGCTCTCCTCGGCGGAAGCCACGTATAGGGAATACACCTCGCGGATATTCGGGTCGTCATAGCCCTGAGGGTCTGTGCCGTTGTCGCATGCCGCGAATCCGAACGCCGAGCCCACTGTGAGGGCTGCGCCCACGCAGAATACTGCCAATTTTTTCAACGCTTTCATGGTTCTTTTTTACTCCTTGCATAAAATTTATAAATGTATAAAATGTGCCCTGCCGTACAGAACTTTTTCATGGAAAATTATTATCTATGAAGTTTTTTTGCCATTTTGGTAAAATAATCTGAAATTTCTTTTATAATTATAAAAATATCGGTTGACATATTCAAAAAAACGGCTTATTATAGTAATAAGTCGTTGGATTTCTTCATAGATAATAATTTTCCATGAAGTTTTTCAATTGCGGAGCCCCATATAA
Source organism: uncultured Clostridia bacterium (assembly GCA_947627955.1). Taxonomy (GTDB): domain Bacteria; phylum Bacillota; class Clostridia; order Christensenellales; family Borkfalkiaceae; genus Coproplasma. The sequence goes on along the minus strand of CANQXZ010000055.1, from coordinate 5,748 downwards.
GGTCGGGGCGATTCATGGCAAAAAACTCACCCCGTTGGGCGGAAATTTCCGCCCAACGGGGTTTTTGCATTGTGCCATGCTATAATTATTAAGTTATTCCGTCGGCAAAACAGCCGCCATGCGGTATCGGCTATACCTTCACGATAGTCAATGTCACCTTTTCGCCGTTGACGTTCTGCTCGCGCGTGAAGCCCGAAGCCGCACCTTCCTCTATGGAATTTGCGAGCACGTCCGCGGCTATCGCGCCCTTTTTAAGGGCGGACAGCGTTCTGCCCGTTGCGGAATAGTATATCTTTATGCGGTCGGTCACCTCGAAGCCCGCCTCCTTGCGCATGTTCTGTATCTTGGAGACGAGCTCGCGCTCCACGCCCTCCTCTATGAGTTCCGCGGTGAGCGCGGAATCGAGAGCCACGGTTATGCCCCTGTCCTCGGCGGTGACATAGCCGCCCGCGCTGTCGGTGAATATCTGCAAGTCCTCTTCAGCGAGGGTGACGCCCTCGCCCGCTATCTCGTACGTGCCGCCGCCCTTTACCGCGTCCACCACCTCTTTCGCGTTGCACGAGGCAAGGAAAGCGGAGATCGCGCCGAGCTTTTTGCCGTACTTGGGACCGAGGGTTTTAAGCTGCGGTTTGAGCCTGTACTTTATGAATTCCTCGGCGTCGTCGGCAATGCGGAACTTCTTCACGTTCAGCTCGTCCAAAACGACGGAGATCTCCTCTTCGGAGAGCTCCACCTTTCGGGAGGAGACGACCACCATCTCCGCAAGGGGCTGGCGGTTTTTGAGGTTGCCCGCGTTGCGCGCCGCCCTGCCCAGAATAACTATGTCGAGCACCTCTTCCATGCCGTCCTCGAGGGACTTGTCTATCGCGGACAAGTCGGCTTGGGGGAAGGCGCAAAGGTGCACGGACTTGGGCTCTTCGGGGTAGAACGCGGGAACGAGGTTCTGATACATCATTTCGGACACGAAAGGCGTATAGGGCGCGGTGAGCTTTGCGAGGGTGACGAGAACGGTGTAGAGCGTTGTGTACGCCGCCGCCTTGTCCTCCGTCATGCCCGAGCCCCAATAGCGTTCCCTGCCGCGGCGCACGTACCAATTGGAGAGAATGTCCGCGAAGTCCTGCACGGCGCGGGAGGTATCCGTTATATTATACGCCGCGAGCCCCTCGTCCACGAATTTCACGAGGGAATTGAGCTTTGACAGTATCCACCTGTCCATGAGGGTGAGTTTGCACTTATCCAATGAATATTGCGAGGGGTCGTAGCCGTCTATCTCCGCATAGAGGCAGAAGAACGCGTAGGTGTTCCACAGCGTGCCCATGTACTTGCGGCGGACCTCTTCAACGGCTTCCTCATAGAAGCGCGAGGGCAGCCACGGCGCGGAAGCGGTGTAAAAATACCAGCGCACGGCGTCGGCGCCCTGCTTATCCAGAACGCTCCACGGGTCCACGACGTTGCCCTTGTGCTTGGACATCTTCACGCCGTTTTTGTCGTTCACGTGCCCCAAAACTATGCAGTTTTTGAATGGCGCCTTGCCGAAAAGTATCGTATTTATGACGAGCAGCGTATAGAACCAGCCGCGGGTCTGGTCCACGGCTTCGGAAATGAAGTCCGCGGGGAAGGTCTCCTCGAACAGCGCCTTGTTTTCAAAGGGATAGTGATACTGCGCAAAGGGCATGGAGCCCGAATCGAACCAGCAGTCTATGACTTCGGGCGTGCGCTTCATCTTGCCGCCGCACTTGGGGCACTTGCAGGTGAGGTTATCAAGATACGGGCGGTGGAGCTCTATATCGCCCTTAACGCCGCACTTTTCTTTGAGCTCGCTCTTGGAGCCCATGACCTCCGTCTTTCCGCAGTCGGGGCAGATCCACACGGGCAGGGGTGTGCCCCAATATCTGTCGCGCGAAAGTCCCCAATCTATCACGTTTTCGAGGAAGTTGCCCATTCTCCCCTCTTTTATGTTGTCGGGCATCCAATTCACCGAGCGGTTGGCGGCGATTATGTCGTCCTTGACCTTAGTCACCTCGATAAACCAGCTCGACTTTGCATAGTACAAGAGCGGGGTGTCGCACCGCCAGCAGTGGGGATAATCGTGCTCGAAGGGCACCACTTTGAACAGGTTTTTGCTCTGTTCGAGCAGTTCGAGCACAACTTTATCGGCTTTTTTGGCAAACAGCCCGTTGAGGCGGGCGAATCTCTCATCAAAACAGCCGCGCTCGTTGACGAGCTGCACCACGGGCAAGCCGTACCTTTTGCCCACCTTATAGTCGTCCTCGCCGAACGCGGGTGCTATGTGTACTACGCCCGTGCCGTCGCCCATCGTGACGTAGCCGTCGCACACTACGTAGTGCGCCTTTTTGGGCGCGCCCGCGCATATGCGCTTTATCTCCGCCGTGGTCTCGGCAAAGAGAGGTTCGTATTCAAGCCCCTCCCACTCTTTGCCGCTCTTTTTGCAGACGACCTCATACTCGGTGAAGAACTTGCCGACGAGAGCCTCGGCGAGGATATAGCTCGCCGCGTCCGTCTTTATCTCCACATAGGGCTCGTCGGGGTTCATGCACAGCGCGACGTTGGAGGGCAACGTCCACGGCGTGGTCGTCCACGCGAGGATATAGCGGTTTTCGCTCCCCTTTACCTTGAAGCGCGCGACTACGGAATTCTCCTTGACGAGCTTATAGCCCTGCGCCACTTCGTGCGAGGAGAGCGCGGTGCCGCAGCGGGGGCAATAGGGCACTATTTTATGACCCTTGTATAGGAGACCCTTTTTGTGCATCTCCTTCAAAGCCCACCACTCAGATTCGATATAGTTGTCGTCGTAGGTGACGTACGGGTGCTCCATATCCACCCAATAGCCCACGCGGTCGCTCATTTCCTCCCACGCGTGCTTGTACTTCCACACCGACTGCTTACAGCTCTTTATAAAGGGCTCTATGCCGTAGCTCTCTATCTGCGGCTTGCCGTCCAGCCCGAGGGATTTTTCCACCTCGAGCTCCACGGGCAGTCCGTGCGTGTCCCAGCCCGCCTTTCTCAGAACGTGGCAACCCTTCATGGTGCGGTAGCGGGGGATAAGGTCTTTCATTACGCGCGTTAAAATGTGACCTATGTGCGGCTTTCCGTTAGCCGTGGGGGGACCGTCGTAAAAGGAAAACTCTTCCCCGCCCTCGCTCTCTTTAACGCTCTCTTCGAACACGTTGTTCTCTTTCCAGAACGCGATTATCTCCTTTTCGCGCCCGACAAAATCCAAAGACGTGTCAACTTTTTTATACATATATACTCCTTGAAAGATATTTCACGAAAATTAAAAGCAAGCCGTGCTTTTTATTTTCCGTGATTTAAGGGCTGCTCGCCCTCTGTCTGCGATTTTTCGGTGCCCACGATAATATAATCGCAGACATTCACCCCGCTCAGGCGCAGGTATGCGCAAATGCTGTCTTGCTGCGCAGGGGAACCCTGCTTGCAACGTTGAAAAGTTAGAAGTTCACGAAAATTAAAAGCAAGCCGTACTTGTTCCCGAGCGTAGCGACGGTTTGCGCACCTTATTGTAAAAATTTCAGATAATAAGGCGCAAATTTTCCGTGATTTAAGGAGCTCCGTCTCGGCGGGCGTAAGGGCAGTCGCCCGCCTCGGGCACCGCTCGCGCCTTGCGAATGCGCTCGCTCTTCTCGCTTCGGCACGCACAGCGCACTGTGCTGTGCTATGAAATGCCTCGCTCGTCCTCTGCGCCATTCAAGCGGAAGTTTTCGCGTATGTCTTGCGTCGCAAAAGCGTGGTTTTGCTTGCAACATTATAATTTTGGAAGTTCACGGCGGTAAAAAATAAAACGCCCAAGGTTGTCCCGGACGTTAAAAAACGCTTGTAAACCACCAAAACAAACTTACATTTGCCGCGCCTTTGACGGAACGCGAACCCGTATCCTCTTAATGGGCGCAAGCCGTTCGGAAGATAAGCTGAAAGGTGATATCCCGATTGCCCGCTTGCCGCGCTCGCACCGTACGGCGGCTCTCTGAAAAGCGATAGGCGAAAGGGCGTTGTCCTTTGTCATAGCCTTTAAAATTCGATTTTTCTCTATTATATATGTTAAATTTGCAAAAGTAAAGCGTTTTAAGGGGCGTTTTCGCCGCGCACTTGCCGATAAAAATATCGGGTCAGATAAAAAAAGCAATAAAGAAACTTGGCAGTGTGCCACACACCCGTTGAACGGAACGGAGGTTAGTCAGATAAAAAAGTAATTAAGAATGTTGGCGGTGCGCCCCGCACCCGTTGAACGGAGCGGAAGCAGGTCAAATAAAAAAGTAATAAAGAAACTCGGGAGTGCGCCACACACCCGTTGAACGGAGCGGCGACGGGTCAGATAAAAAAGCAATAAAGAAACTCGGCGGTGCGCCCCGCACCCGTTGAACGGAGCGGCGGCGGGTCAGATAAAAAAGTAATTAAGAAACTTGGCAGTGTGCCACACACCCGTTGAACGGAGCGGAAGCGGGTCGGATAAAAAAGCAATAAAGAAACTCGGCGGTGCGCCCCGCACCCGTTGAACGGAACGGAGGTTAGTCAGATAAAAAAGTAATTAAGAAACTCGGCAGTGTGCCACGCACCCGTTGAACGGAACGGAAGCAGGTCAAATAAAAAAAGCAATAAAGAAACTTGGGAGTGCGCCTCGCACCCGTTGACAGTTTTGCTTTGCAGTGGTAAAATTATTGTGTGGTATTACAATTTAAAACCCACCCTTGCGGGCGGAGCCGAAAGGCTGAGTACGTATATATAAATAAAAGATATAAGGATAAAATATGAAAAAGTTTTTATTGGCGACACTGTTTGTGATACTCGCGGCGGCGCTGGGCATGCTCTGTTTTTCCGCATGCGGCAAAAAAGATAACTTGGAACTGACCGATTTGAATTGGGTTTACAACGACGATGTATATTACAGAATTTCTATAACCAACGAAACGGAAAGCCCCAACGGCAATATCAACAGCAATCGTCTGCATGACGGCAATAGCCACTACGATAGTAGGTTGTATAACGTCGAAACCTACCCGTTGTCGACGAACAGCGTTTACTATATTGTCCTTGATATGGCATTTGACAATTTCTCCTTTGTGGGAGACAATTTTACGATAACCATGTGGATATCCGGGTTTGACACATTTTCCGCAACGCTGCAAGAGGCGGCGACGGGCAAATTCGAGGAACACAAGGAGGGCGATTCCACGCTTATCTCCACCACTTTCACCCCGCCGCGGAACAGGGAAGAAAGCAAATATTACCGCATCATTTATCAGGTAAAGACGATGGACGATACATGGATCTCTGCGGGATTCACGATAGACGATTCAACTCCGTCGCAAACCGCTTCCTTCGGAACTTATTACGGTTTTTTAACTGACGATACCGATATGAGCGCGTCATTAAGTTATTATGGCGATAGATCTATCCGCGAGGCAAAACTTCCGACGCGTTACGGCATGTACAGCGTAACTTCCATCAAAGACGAGGCGTTCGAAGGGTGCGCAAGACTTACAGATATAACCATCCCCGATAGCATTACTTCTATCGGCAGTTCGGCTTTCGAAGGATGCGAAAACCTTGACAATGTAACATTGCCGTCAGGCGTTACTTCTATCGGCGACAGCACGTTCGAAGGGTGCATAAAACTTTCAAACATAACCATGCCCGACATTACTTCTATCGGCAGTTCGGCTTTCGAAGGATGCGAAAACCTTGACAATGTAACATTGCCGTCAGGCGTTACTT
>CANQXZ010000054.1 GCA_947627955.1 uncultured Clostridia bacterium | reverse complement strand
ATCACCGCGATGGAGCTGAGGTCGGCGATGACGTTATGGAAATTTTCCCCCAGCATTTCCGCCGTCTCCGTCGAAGGGCGGCGGGAAACGCCCACGACTTTCGCGCCCGCTTCGACATACGCCCTGCATATGCCCTGACCGAGCCCCGTATTGCTGCCCGTGACCAAAGCCACTTTGCCGTCCAGCCTGAATTTGTCTAATATCATATTTGAACCTGCCTCCGATATATTTTTTTGACCGTAAATATAATACATTAACCGGCGGGAATTTGCAAGGGGCTTGACAAAAAAAGGCGTTATTTTTGCCTTTTTGTCCGCCGCCCGAAAAGATCCCGCCCATTATTCTCTGCGTTCATTCGCCCAAGAATGCTATCTCGCCGCCCGCGGGCGCCATGTACACTTTCCCGCGGAGCTCTAACCACACGGGCAGGGCGGAGGGATTGTACACCCTTTCGCCGTCCGCCGAAAACGCGAGCGCGCGGTAAGCCCTGACGTATCGGCAGATCTCCGAGTTGGTGGCGAACCATATGTCCTTTTTTGCGCCCGCCGCGCGGGCGAAGTTTTCGATCGTCTCCCAATTGCCGTCGTCGTCGAATTCGTAGCTGTGCCCCCAGATATAGAAGAGCCAGCCCTCGCGGTGCTTGAATTCCTCCTCGGGCGAGCCGTTCAAAAACTTATCCGCAAGCCCGCCGAACGCCGCCGAGCGGTGGTGGCACGTCGGGCGCCACAGATAAAAGTCCGCGGGCAGGGAAAAGTCGTCCGTATCCTCGGTGGTGCGGGCGTATTCCACGCCCAGCGCGGGCAGCAGCGAGACTATCTCCTTTGAATATCCGTTATAGGCATAGGCGAGCCCGCTGACTATCCGCCCGAATTTCCCCTCGAGATACACCTTGTTCTGCAATATCTCGTTCACCGCCTCGGGCAGGGGCACCTTGTTCAGAAACACGTGCCGCGCGCCGTGGAGAGCCACCTCGTGGGGCTGCCCCGAAAAGGTCCTGTATGTCTCCTCCTCGTCCATTCTCCCGTGCCAGCACTCGCAGTCAAAGAGGCGGCTGTTTAAATTGAACGTGCCCTTCAACCCGTTCGCGTTGAGTATCTCCACGAGCTTTTTGTCGGCTTTCACCCCGTCGTCGTAGCTGAAAGTGAGCGCCTTTTTTTTGCCCCCGGGGAAGCGTATATATTTTTCCTCGAACATCTGTCTGAACATAGCTTTCTCCTTATAGCGGGGCGATTCAGCCCTTGTCCGAAACGCGCCTGTCGGTGCACGTCACCCTGAAAAACTTAAACGTGGCGTATCCCGCGGAAACAGCGGTAGAACGGGCATATATGCCGAGCTTTGCCCCCACCCATCTGCCCCTTTCGGCGTAGAACTTTCGGGTGAACGCGCTGCCGCCGAAGGTGTATCTTACGGCGAGTTTATGCCGTTCTTCGTAGCGCGCGCTTATCTGGAAAGTGACGTAATTGTCATCGTAGGGCTGGCTGCGGCAGAGCGTTTCGTCCTCCTTGCCGCCTATGGAGCCCTTTCTTATTTCGAGATAGTTTCTCCCGCCCGAGCGCACCACGCAGATATAGGAATATTCCCTGCCGAACACCGTGAACCCGACTTCGTCGCCGTCGTTTATGAGGTTGAGCCTGCACTTGCACCTGACGGAAAAATTTTTGTACTGCACCTTCTGCATTATCAGCTGGGGCAGGTCGGAGAGGGCGTTCTCCCCGTAATACACGCAGTTGAGCCTCAGCCCCCTGTTGAAGGAATACCACTCCTTGCGGGGATTGGCGGGCGTCTGCCATACGAGCGAGAGCCTGTCCCCCGAAAAGTCGTCGGAAGGGTCTATTGAATAGCCCGTTTCGACGTCTACGGGATACTCCCCTCCTTCCACGGGCGAGCCCGCTATGAGCCTGTCCGTCACTTCACCCATAAGGGGCCAGCCGTTCTCCCACGTCACGGGCTGCAGGTGCACGACCCGCCCGAAAGGTCCCATGTCCTGAAAGTGGATAAACGCCCACTTTTCGCCGCCGTCGTCCAGATCGACGAGCGCGCCCTGATGGGGACCGTTGACGTCGGAATCGCCCTGCAACATGACTATCTTCGGCTCGTAGGGTCCGTATATCTTCTCGGAGCGCAGCACCGTCTGCCAGCCGCACTTGAAGCCGCCCGCGGGCGCAGATATGTAGAAATATTTGCCTATCTTGTGGAACTTGGGACCCTCTATTTTGGGGTTCATGTCGTGCCCGTCGTACACGAACGCGTACTGAGTCGCGGGGGTTTTGAGCTCCTCGTCCGTCTCGAACACGGCGAGCTTGGAGTTGAAGCCCGCGCGGCTCTTGGCGAACGCGAACACAACGAAGCACTTGCCGTAAGCCCACAGGGGGCAGGGGTCCTCGTAGCCCTTCCCCGTAATGAGGGGGCGCAAGAGGGACCACTTGCCGTAGGGGTCGTCCGTCTCGGAGACGAAGATACCCTCGTCGGGGAAGGGGATCAGGCAGTAGAACTTGCCGCCGTGGTATCTTATGGAGGGCGCCCACGCGCCGTCCCCGTGGCACACCTTGTCAAAGCGGGCAAAGGGTATTTCGGGCAGAACGTAGTTGATTATCTCCCATTCCACGAGGTTTTTGGAATGCAGCACGGGCACTCCGGGCACGTGGTTGAAAGAGGACGCCACCATATAGAAATCTTCCCCAACGCGGATGACGTCGGGATCGGAATAGTCGGATAAGAGCACGGGATTTTCGTATCGCATAAATATTAAAAAGACTCCTTTTCAAAAAATCACGCAAGCCGCGCGGCGTTTAAGTCGCGCGGCGGCAGCTGCGTCACAGGCACATTTCGAATATCTTTTCCACGTCCGCGGCGGCAAGGGGGATAAAGCCCTCTACGACGCCCCCTTTAACCGCTTTTTGCGCCATCTGCGCGAAGTGCTCCCTGCCTATGCCGAGCCCTCCGAGCGTGGACGTGAGCCCCAGATCCCCGAAGAGGAAGTCCGAGAGCGCCTTTATAGCCGCGTCCGCGTCCTTTTCAAGGTCGCCCGAGGGCGCCAGACCGAACACGTTTTCGCCGAACCGGCTTATGCGGGGAAGAGTTTTTTCGTTGCGGCAGTATTCCAGCCAGCGGGGCGTGAGTATCGCGAGCCCCAAGCCGTGGGTTATGTCGTAGAACGCCGAGAGCTCGTGCTCCATGGGGTGCACGCTCCACGCCTGCGGCTTCGCGCCCGTTATGAACCCGTTTATAGCCCAGCTCGAAGCCCACATGAGATTTGCGCGCGCCTCGTAGTCGTCCGGCTTTTTCATCGCGACGGGCGCGTACTTTATCACCGTCTTCATGAGGGTCTCCATTATGCCGTCGAGCATATAGAGGTCGGGCTCTGTGGTAAAATAGGTCTCCATTATGTGCGAGAGTATGTCGGCAGAGCCCGCCGCCGTCTGGAACGCGCTCACGCTGAAAGTAAGCGCAGGGTCCAAAAACGACGCCTTGGGGCGGAGGATATCCTCCATCCTGCCCAATTTTTCGTGCGTTTGCAGGTTGGTTATAACGCCGCCGCCGTCCATCTCGGAACCCGTCGCCGCGAGGGTGAGGACGGTTACTACGGGAAGCGCCTCCTCAATGGGCGCGTGCTCGGAGAGGAAGAGCCACGGGTCGAATCCGACTTTTGCGCCCGCCGCCATGTACTTTGCCGCGTCCAGCACGGAACCGCCGCCCACGGCGAGCACTACGTCTATGCCGTGCTCCTTGCACATCTTTGCGCCGAGGCGCACGCTCTCTATCCTCGGGTTGGGCTCTATGCCCGAAAGCTCGAAGAGTTCGATCCCCGCTCCGCGCGCCAGACCCGTTACGCGGTCGTAGAGCCCCGAAGCCTTTATAGACCCGCCGCCGTAAACGAAGAGCGCCTTTTTGCCGTATTTTTCAAGCTCCTTTCCTAAAAGCACGAGTTGATCGCCGAAATAGATCTTTGTGGGTAAATTGCATACGAATTCCATATTTTTCCACCTTGAAATTATTTACGGAAATTATACAACCGCGCCCGCGTTTTGTCAAGAGCGGCAGGGACGCACGCCCGCAAAATCCCTTGACAATCTTCCCGCCGTAATTATATAATCAGCATATAACAACGACGGGAGAACAACGATGTATTGTGCCTATTGCGGCGCCGAAAATCCCGACGGCGCCCTGTCCTGCGCCGCCTGCGGCAAAAATCCCGGCGGCATTGCCGTCTGCCCCTCCTGCAACGGGGATATCCCCGCGGGAGCCGTTTTCTGCACGGCGTGCGGCGTGAGGCTCGTTCCCGAAGAGGCGCTTCCCCGCGCCGCAAAGAGGGCGCCCCGCGACAGAGGTCCCCTCATAGAGAAACTCAAAAAGATATTTTCCCTCGCCGCGCCCGTTTCGGCTGTCTGCCTCGCTGCGGCGGCGCTCATATTCGTGCTTTTCACGGGCATAACCGTCCAGAAAAACGGCGCGCGCGAGCTCAGCTTTTTCTACTTCTTCGGCGACGTTTACAGGGATATATCCTCTGCGTTTTCGTCAAACGGGAACGTAGTCGGCTTCGTCAGGATAGCCTACTTTCTGCCCGCGCTGTTCGGGACCGCCGTATCGGCTGCGACGATAGCGGGGACGGCGTTCTTTTCCGTAAAGACCTTCGTCTGCTGCGGCAGAAAATTCGCGGGCAAAAACGGGGAAAAGTATCTGTCTTATGCGCTTTCGGCGTTCTTCGTGTACGTGTCGGGCGCGCTGTGCCTGCTCGCGCTCAACTCGCACAGATCGGCGTGGAGCATCGCAGACGCATTCCCGCAGATCCCCTTCGCATGCGTTACATATGCGGGACTGAACGGCGCCGCCAAGGCGGGCATTTCGGTGTGCGCGGCGCTCGCCGCGGTGTGCCTCGCCTCGGCTATCGTGGACGGCGACGGGCGCAGAGGCGGCAAGCGGTATATAGCGGCTGTCTGCCTTTCCGCGGCAAAGACTTTGATTTTGTTCTTCCTCATGGGCACGGCGGCTTCGGCTGCGCTCACGATGTTCGCGGAGGGCAGCGCTTCCGAGAGCTTCAACACCGCGTATCTCATGTCCGCGCTCGGCGATCTGAGGGCGCTCGGCGCAATAAGGGCGGATTCGCGGACGGTCGTCTGTTTCGCCCTCTCGGCTGTCTCCTTTGTGCTGACAGCCGCGACGCTCTCCCTTTGCGGGCTTTCGGCGGCTTCGGGGCTGTGCCTCCATGCGGACGGCAAACACCGCCCGACTCTGCATTTCAGCGCGGTCATGTGCGCGTGCTGCGCTCTGAACCTCATCCTTTCCATAGCCGCGGCAAACTTATACGTGTATAAAGCGGGAACGGCGGGCTCCGCGATAGTGGGATATACGGGGCTCATAGCGGCGTTCGTGCTCGCGGCGGCGGCGACGGGCGCGGACATACTGCTGAGGGCATGGGAAAGGAGCGCGGAAGAGGAAAAAGCGCAAAACGCCTCTTGATTTTTCCGCGGGAGCGTGATAAAATATATCTGCGGCGGGTTTCAGTCCGCCAATAATTTACCGAGGTGGAATATATGGCTAAAAATCCCTATGCGGGCACAAAGACAGAAAAGAACCTGCGCGAAGCGTTTGCGGGCGAATCGCAGGCGAGAAACAAATACACATACTTCGCTTCCGTAGCCAAAAAAGCGGGCTACGAGCAGATAGCCGAACTCTTTTTAAAGACAGCCGAAAACGAAAAGGAGCACGCAAAGCTCTGGTTCAAGGCGCTCGGCGAACTCGGCACGGTGGAGGAAAATCTGCAAGCCGCCGCCGACGGGGAAAACTTCGAATGGACCGACATGTACGACAGAATGGCGCGCGAGGCGGACGAAGAGGGCTTCACCGCGCTCGCAGAACAGTTCCGCGGCGTGGCTGCCATCGAAAAGTCGCACGAAGAGAGATACCGCGCCCTGCTCAAAAACATTGAGCAGAAGCAGGTGTTCGAAAAGAGCGGCGTCACCGTCTGGGAGTGCCGCAACTGCGGGCACATAGTCGTGGGCACCAAGGCGCCCGAGCTCTGCCCCGTATGCAAGCATCCCCAGAGCTTCTTCGAAGTAAGAAAGGAAAACTATTGACCCACGGTTTCTTCACTTAAAAACGTCGCGGGGGAGCGCTTTTTGCGCTCCCCCGCATGTGCAGTCTGATATTTGAAAGGTATTGAACAGCCCGCCGGCGGCGGTCATTGCCGCGCGGCGGTCGCTTTTTTTATATCATGCCGCCCCTCCCGCGCATTTCAGGCGAGGGGGATGGGACGGCGATCGCTGACGAACCCCACCGCCACGGTGCCGGGTCCGCAATGGGAACCTATCACGGGTCCGACGGGCTGGCGGCGCACTTCCGCGGAGGGGAACGCCGCGCGTATGGTTTCGGCGAGCGCGTCGCCGTCGGCGGGACAGTCGGCGTCGAGGACGTATACGGGATAGGTAAGGTCCTTCAAGCCCTGCGCCACTTTCTCGGCGAGCTTGGTAAGCCCTTTCTTCCTGCCCATGACCTTTTCCACCACTGCGAGCCCGCCCTCCTCATCGAAAGTGAGCACGGGCTTCAAGCCGAGCATAGTGCCCGCCACAGCCGCGCCCGCGGACAGTCTGCCGCCCCTTTTGAGGTGCATAAGGTCGTCGACCATGAAGTATACCACCGTCTTGTCCCTGAATCCTTCAAGATCGGCAAGTATCTCTTCGTCGCTCTTCCCCGCCTTTTTGAGGCGCACGGCATGCTCCACCTGAAGGGCGGAGCCCACCGAAATGGCTTTCGTGTCGAACACGTTGCACTTCCTTTCGGGATATGTCTCTTTCAGCTCTTTCACCGCCGCGTCCAACGAAGAAAAGGTGCCGCTCATCTTGTGCGAAAAGGAAACATACAACACGTCCTCGCCTTTTTCAAAAGAGGGCGCCAGAATTTCCTTGTATTCTTCGGGGTTGAGCGCCATCGTCTTGGGTATTTCGCCGCCGCGCACCGCCGTGTAGAACTTCTTGAAATCGGTGTTCTTGCCGAAGTCGTAAGCGTAGACTTCGCCGCCGTACGTGTAGGGCATGCGGATAAAATCCAGCCCCCACTCCTCCGCCTGCGTGAACCACAGTTCACAGTTGCTGTCGCAAATAAGTTTACTCATATTCTCTCCTTGAAATTCCGGGTACTGCCCGGATTTTCTTCATTATATCACACCCGGAGAAATATTTCAACCCGCGGCGCAGGCAATTCGGTTTTTATGTATCGGCGGCTGACGGCATACAATATGTTGTGGTGATTTTTCTCCGCCCCGCCCGCCCGCGATTTTTTTTGCCAAATTTGAGAAAATGTCGGTAAAACGCTTGATTTTTGCGAGTTAATTTGTTATATTTATTAAGCGTTTGGGAGCTTAGCTCAGTTGGGAGAGCAACTGCCCTACAAGCAGTGGGTCACAGGTTCGAGCCCTGTAGCTCCCACCAAACGAAACAGTGCGGCTGAAGATATGCGGGAGTGGCTCAGTGGTAGAGCGTCACCTTGCCAAGGTGAATGTCGCGGGTTCGAATCTCGTCTCCCGCTCCATGAAGTTCAGACCGCGCTGTTTTTTTAAGGCGTCATAGCCAAGTGGTAAGGCAAGGGTCTGCAAAACCCTGACTCCCCGGTTCAAATCCGGGTGGCGCCTCCATCGTCGCAATAAAGCGGCATTTTTAACAGGTTTTTTAGCAAAAACCTGTTATTTTTTGCGCTTTTTTGCTATTGAATTGTCAAACTAAGTGCAACAGTAAGAGATAAAAAAGTTAAATAAATCAACAGGTTTTTTGTAAGATAAAAC
>CANQXZ010000053.1 GCA_947627955.1 uncultured Clostridia bacterium | reverse complement strand
GTCGCAGATGCGCTCCACCACCTCGATAAGATGGCTGGAAAAGAACACCACGTTCCCCGCCGCCGCATGCTTGCGCATGCACTCCTTTACCTGATAGATGCTGTTGGGGTCGAGACCCGTCAACGGCTCGTCCAATATCCACACCTTGGGGTCGTGCACGAGAGCCGCCATTATGGCGACTTTTTGCTTCATGCCGTGCGAATAGGTGGAGATGGGGTCGTCGAAGGCGTTCTTCATCTCGAAGATCTCAAGATAGCCGTCGAGGCGCTCGTCCCTCTCCTTTTTGGGTATCTCGTACAGGTCGGCGATGTAGTTGACGTATTCCCGCCCCGTAAGCCGCTCGTAAAGGGCGTAGTGGTCGGGGACGAAGCCTATCTGCCGCTTTGCCTGCACGCTCTGCCTCTTCACGTCGTAGCCGCACACGGAGATCGTGCCCTCGTCTACGGGCTGTATGCCGACGATACTCTTGATTATAGTGGACTTGCCCGCGCCGTTGGGTCCGAGGAAGCCGAATATCTCGCCGCCGTGGACTTCGAGCCCGACGCGGTAAGCGGCGTATACGTCGCTCTTTCCGTAGCGTTTTGAAAAGTTTTCGACGCTGAGCAGCGCCTTGTCGTCGTACATGGGGATACCACCCTCCTTGGTGTATTCGCGCGCGAGCGCGTCCATTTTGATTTTCTTTCTGCGGGCGGCGAGGTCCTTCCAGCCGTCCACGCTCTTATAAGAGAGTTCGTACAAAAACCACATCGCGAGCGCGAGCAGACAGTATACGAGGAAATAGAGGACCTGATACAGCGGATAAAAGGTGAAAGTCAGCCCGCCCGCGTTGAAACTGAACACCACGTCGCGGAGGCGTTCCGCCCACGTGCCGAGCTTTTCCGCGACAAAGTCGGAATTTATGAAGAAGAAGTCCACGCTCACATAGTTGGTGAACCAGCTGTTCAATATGAGCACAAACAGATAGTAGACGGCAAATCCTATGAGGGAATATATGAACTGTCTGAGGCGGGGACGTTCAAACACGCCGAATCCCACGCAGAGAAGGGGCATGAAAAACGCCTGATAGTGGGAACGGAAAAATCTGAGCGTTTCCGCCACTATAAGGGAGCCGCCCAGACCGCTCAGACCGTAATTGGGCATCATTATGGCGAAAAACGCGCCTAACACGTTGATAAAGTAGGTGAAATAGAAGAGCCTCTTCATTCTGAAAATGAGACAGAGCGGCAGAATGTACAGCGCGGTGTTGCACAGGTGGAAAGGCAGGTTCCCGAGATGGGATATACCCCAGATCATGGGTATCTTCTGGAAATACATGAACTGCCACAGCGCGGCGAGCGAGTAGTAAATGAGGACGAGCCGCTTCGTCTCGGCGTCCTTCCCCCCTGCAATGAACGCGAGCGCGACGGGGATGAGGACCATGGGATAGATATAGATGCGGTGCCACATGTTGAGGTCTATGACCTTCATGGCGTAGTCGGCGGGACGGAGCAAGAGCTGGAGCGTATAATTGGGGGCTGAGCAGAGGAGTATCCCGAGCAGGGCGAGGGCGATCCAGCCGAGCTGTTTTTTGTATGCGCCGAACCCACGCACCGTCCATATAAAATAATATACGGACGCCGCGAACCCAACGCCCGCGCCAGCCGCCAACAGGGCGGAACGCGCGGTGACGCCCTCCGAAAGGGCTTTGCCCGTGTACAGGGCGACATAGTCGTTCAAAAAGATAAGATCCAAGAGGAACGCCGCGACGGGGAGCACGGTCAGAACGTCCGTCCACGGACACGCCTTGCGGAAGAAGGGATACACTGCAATGAACAATCCCCCCGCGACGGTCAACCACGAGAGGGCGAGCGCGCCGACCCTCCCCACCGTCTGCACGCCCGGGATCTGCCCCGGGGCGTAGACGCCCGAGATGGCGTCGGCATCATAGAGATAGCCCGCAAAAAACAGCGCGGCAAAGAGGAGCGAGATAACGCGCTCCGCAATACCGCACTTCTTTTCTCCCGCAAGCCGCATGAGGGATGTTCCCGACACGGCGACAAACGCGGGCAATATAGCCGTCAGATAATGAATCGTCATATGTGATCGTGCCCCGTAAGTCCGCACGGGGGAGCGGTTCTGTCTCTCTGTAACAATGCCAAACCGCACCGTAAGGCGCGGACGCGCCGATATTTTCCGGCGCTTCGGGAAGCGGAAAACACTTCCCATTGTAGAACCATTATATAACGTACCCCCCCCCCTCAGTCAACTGTTTTTCCCAACCGCGCAATATATTTTCATCTTGCGGAAAGCTCTTCACAATATGCGTTAAAATACCTCAAAAAAGGAGCCGCGGCGGGCGAAAAATCACCCGCCGCGGCTCCTTTTGCCCGCTTTTGTCAGAATATAAATATGCCGAGAACGCCCGACAGTACTATGAGCGCGATGGGCGAGGGCGATTTTTTGAACAGAATTTTCCAGACAAAGTAAAAAGCAGTGAGGACAGCCAGCACGATAAGGCTCTTCCAATCGGGCGAAAACGCGCTTCCCGCCCCCTTGACGGAGAAGAAGGTCTCCGCGCCCATTACAGCCGCCGTGGCGACGATAAGTCCCGCGACGGCGGGGCGCACTCCCTCCAACGCCGCCCTCACTCCGCCGAAGCGCAGAATGTTTTTCAAAACAGCGGCAATCGCAAAAATGACCGCGAACGAGGGCAGCACGACCCCCGCGGTGGCGGCAAGGGCTCCCCATATCCCGCCCTGCGACGATCCGACAAAAGTAGCCATATTCACGGCTACGGGTCCCGGGGTGGACTCGGCAACGGCTATGAAGTCAAGAAGTTCCGTCTCCGTGAGCCAGCCAGCGGACAGGCACTCCTCGCGGATGAGCGATATCATCCCGTAGCCCCCGCCGAAGGACACCGCGCCTATCTTCATGAAGGTCAGAAACAGTTCAAGACAGATCATCTTTGCCCCCTTTCTCCCTCTTTTTGCGCCTGATATATCCCACGGCGTACAGCGCGGAAGCCGCCGCCCCGCCTATCAGGATATAGAATACCGAGGAAAAGCCGACCGAGAAGAAGGAAAACGCCGCCATACAGCCCGTAGTCGCGATAAAGACGGCTATGTTGAAGAAGGTCTTGGGGAGGGATATGAACATCTTTATCCCCGCCGAGAATATGAGGAAAATTACGCATACCCTTATCCCCGAAAACGCCGCGGCGACCCTGTCCATAGCCGCAAATTTGTCGAAAAACAGCGAAATGACATAGATTATGGAAAACGAAGGGATACACACGGCGACGGTGCTCAAAGCGGCGCCAAAAAATTTGCCCGCCTTGTAGCCGATATACGTGGCGGCGTTTATCGCTATGGGTCCGGGCGTGGATTCGGCGATAGCCACCATGTCCATGAACTCCTCCTCGCCGAGCCACTTCCTCTTCGCCACGAATTCGCTCTGCAAGAAGGGGATCATGGCGTACCCGCCCCCGAAAGTGAACAGCCCGATTTTAAGCATCGAAAAAAACAGCGCTATATACTTCTTCATGCCACTCATTATATCACTTGACTTATGATAAGAAAAATAGTATTATTTTATAAAACATATAAGCAAAAGGTTATATCATGACGATAAGACACTTAAAGACCTTTATAGCCGTATACGATTCGGGGGGAATATCGAAGGCGGCGCAGGAACTGCACATAGCCCAGCCCGCGGTCAGCCAGACGATATGCGAATTGGAGAGATATTACGGCGTAGCCCTCTTCGACAGGCTCGGGCGGGGGCTTGCGCCCACGGAAGCGGGCAGAGCCCTTTTGCCGAAAGCGCGGGAAGCCGTGCGCGCGTTCGAGGGGTTCGAGAGCGCGGCGGCGGGCGCGAGGGAAAACCCGTCGCTGAAAATAGGCGCGACGCTCACGATAGGGAAAATGTATCTCCCCCGCATTCTCTCGGCGATGGGGCGTGATTTTCCCGACCTGCAAACGAGCGCGGTGATAAACCGCGCCTCGGAGATAGAAAATATGCTCGTCGGCGGCGGGCTCGACATCGCGCTGAGCGAGAGCGCGGTCTTTCCGCCCGCGATAGAACAGCGCGTATTCGCCGAGGACAGACTGATAGCCGTGTGCGGCGCGCGCTTTGCCGCGGACGGGGAGATAACTTTGGAAGAGCTCTCCCGCTTCCCCCTCCTTTTGCGCGAAAAGGGAAGCGCGTCCCGCGGGCTGCTTGACAGCGTGTTTTCCGAAAGGGGAATGACCGCGCAGCCGTTCGTGGAGTCGGCGAGCAACCAATCCCTCCTTTCCGCCGCCGCAGAAAATTTAGGGATAGCCGTTCTGCCGCAGTCTTTGACGGAGCCCCTCGTCCGCACGGGCGAACTGAGGGCGATCGGCGTGCGCGGGATAGATTTCAGGCGCAAATACCGCATAGCATTCCGCAGGGACAAAAAGTTTTCCGCCCGTCAGGCGGAAGCCTTGGAGAAAATATTTTCGGACTGCACGCCCGCACTCGCGCTGCCGCGGCGGGAGCTTTGAATTCCCCTTCCTTTAAATTTAATGCGCCGCTGTTGACAAGCGCGCCATAAAAATGGTATATTCTATATATGAAAACGTCGGTAAAGATAAGGCTTGCGACCGCCGCGGCGGACATATTTCTGCTCTCCGTGGGAACGGTGACAGCCGCGATAGTTTCCGCCTCGGGAACGCTGCCGCAGGAATCGTATTCGGACGCCGTTGACGTGCTCTGCATAATGGTGCTGTGCTTTCTCCTCTCGATAGTCGTAGTGGAGATAGTTTCCATGTTCGAGATCTCGGATTCCACGGTGCACACCGTGTTCATAGCCTCCTCCATCTTCGGATACTGCATCACTTCAAAGGACTTCGCGGGGCTTATCGTGCACAAGGGCGGGACGATAAACGCCGAGGTTTTTGACTGCCTGAACTTCGTATTCTTCATTCTCGTCACGCTGTCCATCATATTCTTCTGGGACTACACCTACAAGATACCCTTTACAAAGAAGATATGGGCGGCTCTGGGGGCGGGCAGCGCCGCGTGCGCCGCGCTCTACTGCGGGCTGTCGCCCGCGGGGCTCAAAGAAGTGGGCTTTTTTGTCTATCTCGGGGTGTGCGCGGCTACGCTCGCGGGCTGTTACGTCCACCTGTACAAGAACGGCAAAGCCGACCTCGTGTTCTATGTGACGGAAGCCCTGTTCTGCACCGTGTGCGGCTCGGCGGCAGTCAACTTTCTGTGCAGCGAAAACATCATAGCTTTTCCGCCGTCGGGATTCACCTCCTTTTACACCCTTATCGTGATATTCCTGTTCGCCATGACGTACGTGGCTTTCGTCATCCGCACCGACCGCGAGGCGTTGAAGGCGAGCGAATACAAGCTGAAATACGAGCGCGTCAGGACGGAGGCGTTGCGCGGGCAGATTAAGCCCCACTTCATATTCAACTCGCTCGCCGCGATACAGTCCCTCTACTACAAGAGCACGCAGGCGGGCGACCGCGCCACGAACCTCTTTTCCCGCCATCTGCGCGCGAACGTGGAGGCGGGCACCACAGACCTCATCCCCTTTGAAAAGGAACTCGACAACGTGCAGGTGTACGTCGATCTGGAGAACATGCGCTTCGACAACAAGTTCAACGTGATATTCGACATCGACCCCACGGACTTCGAAATACCCGTCCTCTCGTTGCAGCCTTACATAGAGAACGCAATGAGATACAGCAAGGTCAACGAAAAGCCCGACGGATATATAAAGATATCCTCGCGCATGGACGGCAAGGACATAGTGCTGGAAGTGAGCGACAACGGCGTTGGGTTCGACGACTCCGCGATAAAGCCCACTTCCTGCGGGATTAGGAATTCGAGGGAGCGTTTCGAGATGCTTATGGGCGTAGTGCCCGAAATACGCAGCGCGCCGGGCGAGGGCACCGTGATAACGATACTCATTCCCGCCGACAAAAGGAGCCGCGATGAAGATAATAATAGTTGACGACGAGCTGAGAGCCCTGCACACCTTTTTAAACGACGTAATAGGGCGCACGGACGTCGATTACAAATTTTTCAAGGACGACGAGCGGGAGATCTGCGAATATGTAGTCGCAAACAACGTTTCGGCGGCGTTTCTGGACATCAACATGCCCAAGATAAACGGCGTCGAGCTCGCCGAAAAGCTGATATACCTTTCCGAGCGCATAAAGATAGTGTTCATAACGGGGCTCGACGTCTCCGAAAAGGACTTGAAAGAGCCCGTGCGCAGCCACACCGTGGGCTTTTTGTACAAGCCGTACGACCCCGATCTTCTGAAAAGATACCTCGCCTCGATAGGCAAGGATTCGCCCAAACTCACGGCGAAGATGTTCGGGAACTTCGACTGCTTCATAAACGACACGCTCGTGCGGTTTTCGTCGCGCAAGTCCAAAGAGCTGTTCGCCCTCCTCCTCACCTACAACGGCAGGGCGCTGACTATGGGCGACGCCATCTCGCACCTCTGGCCCGACATGGACACGGACAAGAGTAAACCCCTCTACCGCGACGCCGTGTGGCGGCTGAGAAAGACCTTAAAAGAGATAGATTTCAACTGCGTGAACTTCGAGAGGGCGCAGACAACTCTTTTAAAGGACAATATCTCCTGCGACTATTGGGATCTGCTTGACGGCAAAGCCACGCCCAAGGGCGAATTTTTGAAGAGCTACGACTGGGCGGCTCTGTACTTTGCGGAATGACGTCCCATCGGGCGCGGATATAACATTCTGAGCAAGGAGGCAATTATGGTTGGATCTTACACTTTAAACGACGGAAATACCATCCCCAAAATAGGGCTCGGCACATGGCAGTCTTCGGAAAAGGACGCCTATTCCGCCGTCTTGTGCGCGGTGGAGTGCGGTTACAGACACATTGACACCGCCTATGTATACGAAAACGAAAACGGCGTGGGCAAAGCCATAAAACAGTGCGGCGCGGACAGAAGGGAACTGTATATCACCACGAAACTGCCGTCCGAGATAAAGACGTTCAAGGGCGCGAAGGAGTATCTGCACAGATCGCTCGACGCGCTCGGGCTCGACTATCTCGACCTATACCTCATCCACGCGCCGTGGCCATGGTCCGACGTGGGAAGCGACTGCACGGCGGGGAACATCGAGGCGTGGAACGCCATGGCTGAAATGAGGGACGAGGGACTCATAAAGAGCATAGGAGTTTCCAACTTCGGCACGGGCGACATAGAGAGCTTAGTTAAGGCGACGGGGATAACCCCCGCCGTCAACCAGATAAGGTTTTATATCGGTAACACGCAGGAGCCCCTCTCCGCCTACTGCCGCGAAAAGGGCATCCTCATTGAGGCATACTCCCCCTTTGCCACGGGCAAGATACTCGACAACGGCAAGATATCGGCGATCGCGGAAAAGCTCGGCGTGACCGTGACAAAACTCTGCCTTGCATACTGCCTGCAACGCGGCACCCTGCCCCTTCCCAAATCGGTGACCCCCGAACGCATCAGGGCTAACCTCGACGCGGAACTTACGATACCCGCGGACGACATGGAGGTATTGAACGGCATATCGGGGCTCTTCCCCAGACCTTACCGTTCGTAATTCTGCAATATGTAAGAGCCGCGGAGGGCGTTTGCTCTCCGCGGCTTTGTTTTTAAGCGGAAACTCACGCCTCCGCGGTGACTTCGTACTGCTTGACGCTCAGATCGAGCTCGCCGCCCGTAAGGGTAGTCACGTTGCCGAGCACTACCTGCACCTGTTCGCCGCCAGCCGCATTGAAAAGATAGCTCGCGCCGACGCTCCCCGCGTCCGCGGTGAGCTGCCTCAGCGTTGAACCTACTCCCACGCCGTCCACCTGCAATTGGGCGGTGGCATCAGCCGTAGCCGCGTCGTAGCCGAGGTTATAGGTTATTTCGTACAGCCCCGGCGCGGTGAGGGTGACTGTATCGCCCGCGCCCGTCACGCCCGTGGCTCCCGCGGGATAGAGGGTTACCGTGCCGAGATCTACGGGCGCGGAAGCCTGCGCGACTGCCGCGTTGTCCGCCAAGAGCACCGATTGCAGGGCGACGGGAACGGTGGCGTCCGTCCCGGGCACGCCCTGAGGACCTGCGGGACCCTCGGGGCCCTGAGGACCCGTCGCGCCCGTTTCACCTGTCGCGCCTGTTGCGCCCGTTGCTCCCGTTTCACCTGTGGCACCTGTGGCGCCCGTTGCGCCTACTGCGCCTGCGGGACCTGTTGCGCCCGTTGCTCTTGTGCCTTATGGGACGGTTTTTATTTTGTTTTTCCTGAATTCTTCCAAACTTTCGTCCGCAAGAAACTTGTAATAGATATGGATCTCGCGTTCTCCGGTCTCGTTCTTTTCGCCCACCGTTATG
>CANQXZ010000052.1 GCA_947627955.1 uncultured Clostridia bacterium | reverse complement strand
GGGTCTATCACCCGCTTGGAGTGCCCGCCGTCTCGGGAGATATAGTCTATAAAAAGGCTCGAGCCCTCGTTCACCGCCTGCTCCACGACGCGCATCTTGTCGGAAAATTTTCCCGTGTCCCCCCACGTGCCGCCGTCCACAATTATGTTCCCGCTCACCGAGGTGCCCGTGCGCTCGTCCTTTATCCTGCTCTCCAGCTTTTCGCGCGCGGAGATGAGGTTGCGGTCGCCGATCTGGCTCGTCATGGCGTCGAGGGCGTTCAATACCGCCGCGTACTCCTCGCGCGTGAAGTATCCCGTGGGCAGGCGGAAGGTGTCCGCCACGGACAGCCCGCCGTATCTCCCGCGCGCCACGTCCACGGGCACGCCGCAGACCGTCAGCTCCTCCACATATCTGTATACGCTGCGCACGGAAATGTCGTATCTTTCGGCTATTTCCCGCGCCGTTACCTTCTTTTTCGACAAAAGCTGCATGAGTATCCTGAACATTATCTGGTATTTCATTTGGCGTCTCCGCGTAAAATAAATTGTAAAAATCCTAAAAAAATTTTACCATACATGACAGTTATTGTCAAGATTATGCGCTAAAATAAGGTCGTAAACATTCGGGAGACATAAAAAATGGATTTCAACGCGTATATCGAAAGGCAAAAGAGGCTTATAAGGGGCAGGCACACGGGCGAGACCTTTCTCGTCTCGGGCGGGGAATATATCCCCGTGGGCGACAGGGAAAGACTTTTGGGGGAGCTGGATTCCTTAAAAGGGCTGAACCTCGCGGAGCGGGCGGCGGTTCGCAGGGCTTCGGGCAAGATCCGCATAAAGGCAGTATGAACGGGCGGCGCCGTACGGCGCCGCCCTCATTTTATCTTGCGGTCAGTACTGTTTAACGGTTATCCTCTCAATCAGCGCCACTATAAGGTACATCGCGGCGGCGAGCACGCACAGTATCGCGGTGGAAGCCATCACGAGATCGAGCCGCATCACCTGCCCGCCGTAAGAGATGAGGTTGCCGAGCCCCGCTTTTGAGGATATATATTCGCCCATTACCGAGCCTATCCACGAGAGCCCCACAGCCACTTTCAAGGTGTTCATGAACGCGGGGAGGGAGGCTGGCACGACGAGTTTTGTCAAAGTGGTGAGTTTGCCCGCGCCCATGGCTTTCATTAAGGTGAGTTTCGTCTCGTCCACGGACATGAATCCCGCCAGCATATTCATTATGCAGAGTATAACGGAGACTATCACGGTCATGAACACTATCGCGGTATAGCCCGTGCCTATCCAGATTATTATGAGGGGACCGAGGGCTATCTTCGGCAGCGAATTCAGCACCACGATATAGGGTTCGAGCACGGCACGCGCGGTCTCGCTCATCCACAGAGCCACCGCCACGGCGTAGCCTATTATCACCGCCGCCGCAAATCCCGTGAAGGTCTCCGCGAGGGTGACGCCTATGTTGTAGAACAGGGTCTTTTCGCGGTAAAGGGAGACTATCGTCTTTACGACGCGCGAGGGCGAACTCGTGATGAACGGGTCGATCACCTTGAAGAGGGCGAGTATCTCCCACACGGCGAGGGCGGCGAGCAGTATGAACCACCTTACGAGTATCACGAGCGCCCTCTTCAGTTTGAGTTTTTTCAGGTATGCGCGGTGTTCGCGCGAGTATATTTCCTTTTTCATCTTGAGCATATCCCGTTATGTCAGATTCCCAATTCTTTGCGCAAAACCTCAAACGTTCCCGCAAAACGGGGGTCGTTGCGCCTTTCCTTCGGGGTAGAAGCAAAGTCTATGTCGTGCTCCGCCAAGACGTGCGCGGGGCGGGAGGAGAGCACCGTCACCTTGTCGGACAGGGCTATCGCCTCCGAGATGTCGTGGGTGACGAGCAGAGCCGTCTTTTTTTCGGACTTTATTATTGCCTGCACGTCGTCGCACACTTCCAGCCTCGTCTGGTAGTCGAGGGCGGAAAAGGGTTCGTCGAGGAGGAGCATTTCGGGCTCGGCGGCGAGCGTTCTTATCAGCGCGGCGCGCTGCCTCATTCCCCCCGAGAGCTGGGAAGGGCTCTTTTTAAGGAAATCTCCCAGCCCGTATTTCTGCGCGAGCGCGACTGCCCTTTTGCGCATTTCGGGGGTGTTTTTGCCCTTTATTTCGAGGGGCAGGAAGAGGTTCTGCTCCACCGTGCGCCATTCGAACAGGGCGTCCTTTTGCAGCATATAGCCCATGTCGCTTTTCCGCTTTATGCTGCCCGAGGAGGGGGATATCAGCCCCGCCGCGAGGGAGAGTATGGTGGATTTTCCGCAGCCCGAGGGACCTATCACGGAGACGAATTGCCCCCTTTCCACCTTAAAGCTCAGCCCGCACACCGCCGCGGTCTCGCCCGATCTCGTGTGGTATGAATAGGAGACGTTGTTGAATTCGAGCATCAGGCGTAAACTTCTTTATAGACCTTGTCTGCCACGTCGCGCTGGACGACGTCCTCGAATTCCACGCGCTTTTTGAGCTCGCCCGCGCTGTCGATTATCGTCTGCAAGCGGTCGAACGCCTCTTCTTTCATCGCCATGTTATCCACCCACGCGTCTATCTTTCTGTAACTTTCCACAGAGGTTTTCAGGCTCTCCTTGCTTGTGTCCGCAAAGTAGGGGACGAGCAGTTCGGCTATCTTGTCTGCGGAGCCCGTCACGGCGTACTTTATCGCCCTCGTCACCGCCCGCAAAAAGCCCTCTATCCTCTCCGCGTGGGAGTCGATATAGCTCTGTTTTGCTATGAAGCAGGTATAGGGTATCTCGCCCGATTTCTGACCGACGGAGGCGACTATATGTCCCTTGCCCGCCTTTTCGTATTCGCTCGCCACGGGCTCGAACATGGTGCAGTAGTCGGAGACCCCGCTCTCGAACGCCGCAGTCATCATGTTGAACGCCACGCCGTAGTTAAGTGTGGCTTGTATCCCGTCCTGTTTGAGCACGTATTCGAACGTCATTGCGGGCACGCCGCCCCGCCTTCCGGCGAGAATGTTTTTGCCCGCGAGGTTTTCCCACTTGAAGTCGGGGTCGGGTTTCCTGCCGACGAGGAAGGACCCGTCGCGCTTTGTCAGCTGCCCGAACACCATGGGCTGGTCGTCGCTGCCGCCTATCTCGACGTATATCGCGGCTTCGGGACCGCAAAAGCCTATGTCGGCGCTCCCCGAGAGCACGGCAGCCATAGTGGCGTCGGCGCCCCCGCCGTTGGTAAGTTCTATCTCAAACCCCTCTTCGCCGAAGTATCCGAGCGCGTCGGCGAGGTACATCGGCGCGTAGAACACCGAATGGGTGACTTCGTTTATTCTCAGAACGTTGTCGTTCTTTTTCGAACAGCCCGCCGCGGAGAGCGGAACGACTAACGCGCACGCCGCGGCTAAAAATAAGTAGATCAGCTTGTGTTTCACAGTAAGCTCCTTTGGAAAAATTTAATAATACATATTATGCGGGCGGCAATTGCGTTTGACAACGGCATGATTTTTGTTTTATAATGACGAGGTACGTTTAAATTGCGGTTCATCTTTGTAAGTCAACGAAAATCAGGAGAAAGAGGATGGAGAAAAAATACGATCCGAGCTCGTTCGAGGACAGGCTGTACGCCGAGTGGGAGGAGAGCGGCTGTTTCAAAGCCGTGCGCGACGACAACAAGGTTCCCTTCACGATAGTCATGCCCCCTCCCAACATAACGGGGCAGCTGCACATGGGTCATGCGATGGACGAGACGTTGCAGGACGTGATAATACGTTTCAAGCGCATGCAGGGATATTGCGCCCTTTGGCTCCCCGGAACGGACCACGCTTCCATCGCCACGGAAGTGAAGATAGTGGAGGAGATGAAGAGGGAAAATCTCACCAAGGAACAGCTCGGCAGGGAAGGCTTTTTAAAGCGGGCGTGGCAGTGGAAGGAAAAGTACGAGAACAGGATCTGCACGCAGATAAAAAAGCTCGGTTCTTCCTGCGATTGGTCGCGCCTCACCTTCACAATGGACGAAAAGTGCTCGCGCGCCGTGCGCGAGGTCTTTGTCAACCTCTACAATAAACACCTGATATACAGGGGCAACCGTATAATAAATTGGTGCCCCAAGTGCAGGACTACCCTCTCCGACGTGGAAGTGGAATACGCCGAAGAGGACGGCAATCTCTGGCACATCAGATACTTTGTCGAGGGCACGGACGAGGCGCTCGTCGTGGCTACGACCCGCCCCGAGACGATGTTCGGCGACACGGGCGTTGCGGTCAACCCCGCCGACCCGAGATATAAGGGGTATATAGGCAAAAACGTGATCCTGCCCGTCTCGGGCAAGGCGATACCCGTCGTGGGCGACGAGCACGCGGACATGGAATTCGGCACGGGCGTGGTGAAGATCACCCCCGCGCACGACCCCAACGACTTCGAAGTGGGGCTCCGCCACGGTCTGCCCGTTTTGCGGGTCATGAACGACGACGGCACCATGAACGCCGAAGCGGGCAAATACGAGGGGCTGGACAGATACGAGTGCAGAAAGCGCCTTTTGAAGGAGCTCGAAGAGGGCGGATATCTCGTAAAGACCGCGCCGCACAGGCACAACGTGGGGCACTGCTACCGCTGCAACGCCACGGTCGAGCCCATAATTTCGAGGCAGTGGTTCGTGAAGATGGCGCCCCTCGCCCGCCCCGCGATAGCCGCGGTGACGGACAAAAAAGTCACGTTTATCCCCGAGAGGTTCGCAAAGACCTACTACAATTGGATGGAGAACGTCAAGGATTGGTGCATTTCGCGCCAGCTGTGGTGGGGGCACAGGATACCCGTGTGGTATTGCTCTTCCTGCGGCGCGGAGATATGCGAAAAGGACGACCCCGACGTCTGCCCCGTGTGCGGCAGCGCGGAGATAAGGCAGGACGAGGACGTGCTCGACACGTGGTTTTCCTCGGCGCTGTGGCCCTTTTCCACCCTCGGCTATCCCGACGATACTTCCGATCTCGAATACTTCTATCCCACCGACGTGCTCGTCACGGGATACGATATAATCTTCTTCTGGGTGTCGAGAATGATATTCTCGGGGCTCGAACACATGCGCAAGGTGCCCTTCCACGACGTCCTGATGCACGGGCTCGTGCGGGACGAAAAGGGCAGGAAGATGTCCAAGAGCCTCGGCAACGGCGTAGACCCTCTCAAAGTCATTGAAAAGTACGGCGCAGACAGCCTGAGGTTCTCCCTGTTGCAGGGAGTGGCTCCCGGCAACGACACGCGCTATTCCGACGCGAAAGTGGAGGCGTGCTCCAACTTCATGAACAAGATATGGAACGCGAGCCGCTTCGTAATAACCAACGCGGAGGGCAACGCGGTAAAGCCCATTTCGGAAGTGCGGCTCTCGGCGGCGGACAAGTGGATAGTCTCCCGCCTGCAATCGGTGATACGCGACGTCACTCTGACCCTCAACAAGTTCGAGCTGGGCGTGGCGTGCCAGATACTCTACGACTTCACGTGGTCCGATCTGTGCGATTGGTATATAGAGCTCTCAAAGCCCGCCCTCTACGGCGGCGACGCCGCAAAAAAGGAGGCGGCGCTCTCCACGCTCGTGTTCGTGCTCGACAACACGCTGAGGCTGCTGCACCCCTTCGTGCCCTTCATCACGGACGAGATATACCGCAGCCTTCCGGGCGCCGAGGGGACGATAATGCTCAAAGAGTTCCCCCGCTACAACTCCAAGCTCGCCTACAAAAAGGACGCGGCTGCGTTCGCGGGGGTCATGGACGTGATAAGGGAGGTGCGCGCCGTAAAGGCGGAAGTCGGGTGCGCGCCCTCTAAAAAGGTGTCGCTCTATATAGTCACGGAGAACAAGCGGCTCATTTCGGCAAACGAGGACTGCATTCTGAAGCTCGCGGGGGCAAAGGAGATAAAGTTCATCTCCGAAGCCTCGGAGGCGGGGGAGAAGACGGTCACCAAGGTGCTGCACTGCGGAACGGTGTACATTCCCATGGGCGAACTCGTCGACGCCGACAAGGAGAGGGAGAGATTGCAGGGCGAACTCGAAAACGTCACCGCCGAGATACGGCGGGCGGACGGCAAACTCAACAATCAGGGCTTTATGTCCAAGGCTCCCAAAAAGCTCGTGGACGAAGAGCGCGCAAAACTCGAAAAATATCTCGCAATGCGCGAAAAGATACTCGCGCAGCTTAAAAATCTCTGAGGTAATACCATATGTCACGTCGCGGCAAAGGGGCAAAACGTGCGGCGGGAGCCCCTGCGAAGCACCCCGTATTGGCTATAATCATAATATCCGTGGCGGTGATAGCCGTCGCGGCAGCCCTCGCGATTTGGTTCATAAAGCCCGAAGTCTACCATAAGTATCTCGGGATAGGAGAGCACACTTTCACGGAATGGCATACGGAGAAGGAGCCCACCTGCGGCGAGAGCGGCGAGCGGTACAGGGAGTGCGTCGTGTGCGGCGAGGAGGAACGGGAGACCCTCTCCCCCACGGGCGAGCACGACTTTGACGGCGACGGCGTGTGCAGGGAGTGCGGGTTCGACTCCAACGGCGGCAGTCTGGAGGGCGTAGCCGCCTCGGACTTTTCGGTGCACATCATAGACCTCGGCAAGTACGCGGGGGACAGCATATACATAAAGGCGGCGGGCAACGACATTCTGATAGACGCGGGTTCGCGCGCGTCGAGCGCGGAGCTCATATGCGAATATCTGTCCGGCTATGTGACGGACGGCAAGCTCGAATACGTGATAGCCACCCACGCCGATCAGGACCATATCGCCGCATTTGCGGGCAATTCCCCGGGAAAGGACCGCACGGGAGTGCTCTATAAGTACGAAGTGGGCACCCTCATAAAATTCGACAACGTGGAGAGCGGCAAGGCGGACAAATCCACTGATACTTCCACCGTGTACGGAAAATTCTGCGCGGCGGTGGAATACGCCCGAGGGCGTGGGACGGCGGTGTACACCGCGGGGCAGTGCTACCGCGGTCAGGGCGGCGCGCAGAGGCAGTACTTTCTGGACGAAGAGCGCACCCTCTCCATGAATATCCTGTACAACTATTACTACGACCACGTCTCTTCGGACGAGAACAACCACTCCGTAGTGACGCTGTTCACCAAAAAGACCTCCTCCCGGACCTTCCATTGGCTGCTCACGGGCGACCTCGAAGCGGACGGCGAGAGCCGTCTTGTGGACTACTATTCGGGTTCGCCCGCGGCAAGGTCGGAATACGACGTTCTGCCAGAAGTGGACTTCTACAAGGCGGGGCACCACGGCTCGGGCACTTCCTCGTCGGAAAAACTGCTCTCCGTGATAAAGCCGAAGTGCGTGGCGGCGAGCTGCTGCGCGGGCGCGCCCGAATACACCGCGGACAACGCCAACACATTCCCCTACAAAGTCACGTTTGAACATCTGTTGAAGTATACGGACGAGATATACTGCACGGGGATGGCTGTATCCCTGCCACCGATAGGCAGCGGCGGCAAATTCACAAAAAAGGAGTGGGAGTATTCCCCCTGCAACGGTAACATAGTCAGCTATCTGGCGGAAAACAGCTCGGGCGGGGCGGTGAAGCTCTATTGCAGCGCATCCGCGGAGAGCGTACTCTCCACCGAATGGTACAAAAATTACCGCTCGGCGGCATAATAAAAACGCGCCCTTTCCAAGGGCGCATTTTTTTTGTTGCATTTTTTCCGCGGACGTGCTATAATATTCCGCGTTATGGGAAAATACGATTTTTCTGTGCGGCGCGCAGTGCTCGCCCGCAGCAAGGAAAAGCCTAAATGCGTGCATAAGAGCTGGGTGGATTTCACGACGGGGGCAAAGGCTCTCGTCTCCGATTTCTGCGTCGTGCTCCAATTGGCGCTCCTTGCCTTTCTCTATGCGTTTTTTGCCTATAAATTCACGGTTTTTTACTATATTTCACTCATTCTGACCTTTATCACCGCGGTATACGTCGCCCTGCGCGAGAGCGACGCGCAGTCCAAGATAAGCTGGCTTATGCTGTTTTTGTTCTCATTCGGGTGCGGCTATATCGTCTATTTCCTTGCAGACAAGCGCATGTGCTACGGCTACGACAGGAAGCGCTTCAAGGAGATAAGCCTGCGCACGGAAAAATATTCCCCCGAGTTCGACATATCGGGGCTCACGCCCGCCGTCGCCCGCGACTGCGTATATATGCGCACGGCAGGCGGCTTTACCCCGTACAGGGGGACGGAAGTCAAGTATTTCTCCGACGCGCGCCTTCTCTTCGATAACATGATAGCCCGCCTCGACGCCGCGGAAAAATTCATTTTCCTCGAATACTTTATCGTCGCGGACGGCGTGCTCTTCGAGCGGCTGCTCGAAGCGCTCTCCCGCAAGATCGCGCAGGGCGTGGAAGTGCGCTTTCTGTGCGACGACGTGGGCTGTCAGGGCGTGCTGAGCGGCGCGTCGAAGAGGCGTTTAAAGGCGGCGGGGGTGCGCTTCAAGGTGTTCCAGCCCCTCTTGTCGCCCTTCAACTTCGGTCTCAACTTCCGCGACCACAGGAAGATAGTCGTCATAGACGGCAAAACGGGCTATGTCGGGGGCTGCAACGTCGCCGACGAGTGCACAAACCAATACAGAATGCAGGGCATGTGGAAGGACGCGGGCGTCCGCCTCGACGGCGCCGCGGTGGACGGGCTCAGCCTCTCCTTTTTGAAGCAGTGGGAGCTCGCCACCCGCGAGAAGTGCGACCCCGCCCGATATATGG
>CANQXZ010000051.1 GCA_947627955.1 uncultured Clostridia bacterium | reverse complement strand
CCCAAATCAGGTACTAGTAGCCGCGTTGCTATATCGCTGTATCTTTGGTATGTCCGTAATTTTTTGAGCGGCTTGACGGTTGTTGTAAGCCACTCATTAAGCCATTGTTTATATTGCATATCTTCTCCATTAAATTTATTTTGTGCAAAAATTATACGCCGCTCGGATGAGCGGCGTAGGTTTTAACCGATAGGTGCTTTGAAATTTTCCTTGATTTTTATTTTTTGATTGATTTTTTGGGGGCAGAAATTTTTGGGGCAGACGCGGGGCACGAAGTGCAAAAACGGCGTATTTTTAGCCAAAAATGATTAAAAACGGCTCAGTTTTGAAGATTTTTAAAAGCCCTCAATAGCTTCGAATCCCGTCGCCTCGACCAAAATCCGTCCCGCACGGTGTGCCGTGCAGGACGGATTTTATGTTACAGTGAACTGCGACGGGATTCGAGGGTGGAGACGCGAGCGAGAGCGAGCGGTTTGCGTTAATTAGCTTGCAAACGGTAAAGTTTAAAACGCAAACCAAACAGTGCAGTGCACTGTTTGTCGGGGCGCGCCGCAAAGGCGCGAATCCCGTCGCATGTAATCTTGTTTCGTGGGTTCGAATCCTGTAATGCTTCGCATTCGGTACGACAGCCTCGACCAACGGCTGGCGTAGCCAGACCAAATTTAGCCCGTTTTTGAGCGATTTTTGCCCAAAAACGGGCTTTTTTCTGCTGTTTTTAAGTATTATTTGTTACTTTTATTTCTCATTTTGGGGCACGTTTTGGGGCGGACGTGGGGCACGAAGTGCAAAAACGGCGTATTTTTTGTCAAAGCGGATAAATACAAGCAGGGACCGAAACAGTCCCTGCTTGCCCATATCTTTACATCCCTTTCGAATACGGGATAACGGCGAATACCCTTGCTGATTTCAAGACGCCGTTATTTTTAAATTTTATCTGCGTTTCTTGTGCTTTTTACGGCGTTTCCCATTTCCTTGATATTGTCCTGAGGATTGATTGGAGAAAGCCCTATTTTGGTCAACGGGTTGTACGCTTTCGACCGTATCGTCGGTCGCCGTTTTTTCCGCGCTCCCCGTGCTTTCCTCGGAGAAATCTTCCTCGACAGGCGTTTCTGCGAGAGTGGAGTTATCTTCCTCAATAGATATTTCCGCCACTTGTTCTTCGGCAAGAGTTTCTTCGTCCGCTATTGTCAAGTCCGCTTCTCCGACGGGAGCAATATCGTCCGCTTGTTCTTCGGCGGGTGTCATGTCGTCGGACTGTTCTTCCGCAACGGCAACTTCGTCCGTCGCCTCGTCCGCGTCGGCGGTCGCTATGTTGTCGGACTGTTCCTGCCCTTCCGCGGATCCGCCGACGGGAATTATTATCGTAGCGGCGGCTTCGGAGGCTGTATCTTGTAAGAATATCGGCTCGTCCGATTTCTTTTTTATAACACGCTTTGCAAGCCCTTTCCCGATCAGCTCGACAATGCCCTCGTAGGGGAGATAATAATCTTCCGCAACACGTTCGATACGGATCCCGTCCATATTCTCCATGACCGTGGCAAACAGTTCGGCGGCATAGCGAATCCGTCTTTCGTTTTTCAACCGATACATACAAGGAGTGTCCGCATACGAAACGCTTTCCGAGACATCCTCGACCTTGTATTTGCTTTCTGCGTAATCCGCAGGGTTGAGAGGAAGATAAATGCACAGCGTATTCCCGCGATAACCGAGGCGCGCGACTACTTCTTTACCCATGCGGAATGTTTCGCGCTTCCAACTCATACGAGCCTTGACTTTCTTGTAAGAAAGCATCTCGTTTTTGAGCGTTGTATACCAAATCTTTACTTCGTCGCCCGATTGTATGTATTTCGCCGTAAAACTCTTGTCATAGCGCAGAACGCCTTCGTAGGATTCTTCCTCAATGACGATCGGCTCGCGCCTTTGAACAATGACTTCCGGCACAGGCTCTTCCTGATCAAGCTCTTCCTGCGGCTCCTCTTGTGCAGGTTCTTCCCGAACAGGCTCCTGCGCGGGTTCTTCGGCGGGCGAAACTTCTTCCTGTACGGGTTCTTCCTGAACAATTTCTTTTTGGACAGGCTCTTCCTGCGGCTCCTCTTGTGCAGGCACATTTGCGGGCTCGGCAATTGTAATTGCATAACTGGTCGCTTTGTCCATATATTTTATGATGACAATGTCGTTGCCCGCTTTTTCCGTATTCGGTTTGATGACGTAGCACTCGTTTGTTGCGCCCGCTCCGACGAGGCGCGCCAAATCATCCGCAGTGACTACTTTGAAATCAAGTGGTTGTGTTGTCGGGACGAGATTGTATTCGGCGTTTACGATCAAGCCGTCACAGGTAAATTCTTCGCCAAGGGCAAATTCGCGTTTTGCGGCATTTGCGTCCACGGAAATTCCCGTGAGTTCGCGCACGGGCTTTTGTTTGCGCCTTTGATTATTAACGATCCAGACGAGCAGCACAACGGCCGCAACGAAACACACGGCGGCTATGGCGCAAACGACGAGTAAAACGACAAGTTCCGTTGAGTTTGTGAATAACATTTTTTATTCTCCTTTTTTATTTTTCTTGATTACGATTGCCAAAACGATTAGCGTCCCCAGTCCAAGCAGCGAAATACCGCCCGCGGTGAGAAGAATGGGAAGATAGGCTATGCCGTCCATCGTGAACGCATACGTCGAAAGTCCGTCTGCCTCAAAGACGATATAGTCGCCGTCTCGCGTATACTCGACCGCCGCCGCTTCTCCTACGCTCTGGAATGTGAAATCTTTATCTCTCAATTCTTCGGGAATGAGAAGCCGAACGGTCACTTTGCCGTCGAATGGAATTTCCTCGCCGTCTTTCATCAATTTCACGATGTATTTATCGGAGATTTCGTCTTTTCCCCACGCCAAGAATGTGCGCGTGATATTGTCTGCTCCATCGCATATAAGTTTCAACGCGGGATCGAATCCGTCCGCACTCTCAACGATCACATTGGGCAAGTTACTACCGGGAAATGTGTATTCAAGGCGTGTCACAAGATTGCCCGTGCTTAAAATGGTCAGCGTTGCGGTCATCGGTTCAATGGGGTTATAATTCTGCGCATCGCCCTTGAAAGTAGCCGTCACCGTGTATTCGCCGACCGTCGTCTGTCCGTTGCCTTCATAGGCCACGGTCACGCCGTTCGGAAGAGTCCCTTTTATCTCGATGCTGTGCGCCGCACCGTCATACGGCGCCATCAAGTCGCTGAAACTCACGCCCGACATATCATAGGTCGCCTTATGAATGATGAAGGTAAGCGTACTGCCGCCTTCCGCGTCTGCAAATTCGACAATGTAGTTCGGGTTAGACCATGTCGGCAAGACGGTATAGGCGTCCGCAGGGGTGGTTTTGTCCGGCGCGGCGCCCGTCGCTTGCAGGGTATAGGAAAGATTGAGGATATGGAAATCGTTCTCATTTTCCGCATCGGAAGGGGCATACCAAGAACCTTCTGCGCCCTCCGTCGCGCGGGAGGCGGTTGCCGTGACCCAATCCGTGTGGGCATCCCCATAGGTCGCTCCTTTCTCAAAGGTCAGCGTGACACTTATTTTTCTTGCTGAAACCTTAAAACTCGGTCTGTCGCCCGACCACGCAAGCGTGATATATTTTGAAATATTTTCGTCCACGGCGGCGTAGAGATGATAGGTGCCGAGCGGCAGGTTGTCTACCTTTTGTAAGCTGTTCTGCAAGTGGATACCGTCATCTTCAACGGTGTAAATTTCGCCGTCGTCCTGAACGGTACCGCCTTGCATGGAGTTGTCCTTGCGGAGATAGAACGTAAAACTATCGATATTGTCTTTGAATTCCTGCGTTCTGTCCTCTACGATATCGGGTTTCCCCACAACTTTGGCTGTTGCCGTGATTTTTTCGATGCCGCCGAGGATGTCCTTTTCAAAGGCGTCTTTCGTTTGGGCGACGTCGCCGTACTCCACGCCCTTTGCAAAGCCCGATTTTGCCGCCTCGGACAGAGTGATTTTCAGCTCTTCCGGCGCGATGTGGATCTCGAAATAGTCGTAGTGCGTGTTGTGGTTGCCCTCGATGTCCTCTGCCTTGAAAAACACCGTATAGTAGATCATCGGCTCTTGGGCGGTCTTATCGGTGAGTTCTTCGTAATCCTTCCATTCTTCGTCGTGTTGTTGCCCTTCTTTCAGCTCATAAAGATAGTTGTTTATCGCTCTGTCGTTATGTTCTGCTTCCGTATACTTCTTTACGATATACTGTATCTCGATTTTGCTTATGGTGTCGGTGTACCACGCGACGTCCTTCCAGCTGATGGGGAAGGTTTTCTCCGTCGGGTCGGGCAATTTGAGTTCGATCGGAGCCATACCCGGACTGTAAACGACATCCCGCCGCTGTTCGAGTTTCCCGTTATTGAACTGCCCCTGCGAACCGTTGTTGAACATCACAATCATCTCGTCGGGCGCGACGATATACGGAACGGTTATCGCCTCGTCTGTGCCGTCCGACCATGTGCGATTGTCCTTCGGCTTGACTGTCAGTTCATATCTGCCAACTTTGGTAGCGGTAATGGTATGGTTGTCCGTGTCATACCAACTTGTTGTATCGCTGCCTTCCTTAACGGCGGAGACGTCTACCATGTCGGTATTTACGATCTCCCATGTCACACCGTTGGGGGAATAGGTCTTTGTGTCGCCCGGCCAACTTTCTTTATCGAGTATTGCCGTGCGCGCGGCGGCAGTCAGATTGAAATGGATCGCAGGACGCACCCCGCAATTTGCGTTGTTCACAACGAAATTAGCGTAATTGCCAGAAGTGTCGAGTTGGTACGCGCGTTGCGCAGAGAAGTAAACACCGGAGCGGAGCCAACAATGGCCCATCCCGACACCGCTGTTTGCGCTTCGGAGAGACGCATCGGTATCCCACATGCCGTCGCCGATCCCGCTTGTACTGCCATTGGACATGCCCGTTTCCGTCAAAGAGGGAAGCCAGAGGTAGTCGTTTTTCCACGCATCGTATGCCGTTTCGGCGGTTCCCTTACTGCTATACGCGTCCATTTGGACGCCGTCTTGCGTATCCCAATCTGCGTCGTCTGCGCCTTTGTCCGGCGTATTGTATGCGTCATTGGGGAAAAAATAATATTTCATTGTTCCCCCCATCGCCGCCGTACTTACGTAGAACGACTTCATCGTTTCGCTATCGTATTCTGTGTCCTGATACCCAACCTCCGAGGGCTTGGCAATGTACTTCGTCAGACTGCCCTCCACGTCATCCATCGTAAAGCGGGCGTATTTATTGCCGCTGTCTTGGTCGTGTTTTTGCAAGTTCGGCGTCGAGCCGTCGATTTTGGAATATTGCCCGCCCGCGTTCAAAGTTTCCACGCGAATCATGCTCGTGGAGTACATATTCGAGGGGTAATCTTTGTCGGTGCTGTTGTTAGACCAATAGTATGAATAGGGTGCGGCATCGGACGAAGTAAGATTGTCCGCCGAACGCCACAAATCGAGGATGATATCGCCCGCCTTTGTGTTCCCTTTGGTCGTTTCTGCCGCTGTGAGGTACACGGCGTCCCACTTCATGCCTCCAAACCAAACAGAAACATTTTTCCCGTTGTTTACAGAACGAAAACCCGCTGAAGTTGTTCCTTTCGCCGCCTTCTCCAAGTCGCTGAACGACCGCTTTCCCGTGAGAGCCGCGATGAGGTCCATGATCCTTGTGCCGTCAAACGATTGGGCTTCATTGTCGTAGATCTCATCGATCGTTACCCAATTCTCATCACCGCCGCGGTCGGCATACGCCGTACTTGCAGACGTCTGCCCGAAAACAAACGCAAGCGATAACGTAAGTATCAGAATAAGCGCAAGTATGCCGATAACACTTTTCTTTTTCGAAATTTTCGTTTTCACTTAAACTCTCCTTGAAAATAGTAGATTTATTCCGTGTACTTTCACCAAGTGATTCGAGACCGTACAATAAGCTATTCTACGGTACAAAAACCACTTGACTGCACCTAAAATTATATAGATACATAGAATATTCTAACCCGTGTATATTTCCGCGCATGAAAGGAGAAAAATGTTCACAGATTATTCTATTCCGTGTACAAAAATGTGACACTGCTCGCGGAAGAACATCAAATATCAACAAATATTAACAAAAATCAACTTTTATTTATTTGATTTTTGAACGCGCGAATAATATCATAGTTGCAGTGGAAAAAAAGTTATACACGGAATAGAATATTACATGAACACATCGGGCGGAGGGAATCTTTCGTCTGTTTTTTTATCTGAAAAGTTTGCCCAAACGGTTCATCATGAGCCGCTTGTGCTCCATCAGGCTGTGCGCGTAGCGATTCAGCGTTACGGTAGGATTTTTGTGCCCCAAAATTTCGGACAGCGTTTTCACGTCCATGCCGCACTCCAGCGCGCGCGTGGCGAAAGTATGGCGGAGGGAATGAAAGCCCCTGTGCGGGATATGCAATCTCCTCTGCAACAGCTCGAAAGTGCGCTGGTAAGAGCGCACGGTTATGATATCGTCGCCGCCGACGACGTACGTTCCGCCGACTTCGCGCTTTGCCCTTTTCAAAACGCCGATAAGCTGTTTGGGGATAGGGATGAGCCGCATGGAATTGTTGGTTTTGGGCATTTCTATGATCTTTTGATACGCGCCGTCTCTCCAACCGTCGTGGCAGGATTTGGCGACGGAAAGAGTGCCCTCTTTAAAGTCGATATCGCTCCACGCGAGGGCGATTAGCTCGCCTATCCTGAGCCCCGTATAGAGGCATAAAAGAATGCCTGTAAGTTTTGTCTTTTTGCTGCCCGAGATGTATTTTTCGATCTTTATCTGTTCCTCTTGCGTGAAGCACTCCACCCGCTTTTCCGAAGCGCGCGGGCGGGATATGCCGCCCGTAAACTCCCGCTCCGCCGCCCCGTATAGAACCGCCTTTTTGAGAGAGTTTTTTAAAACCGAAATGACGACGTTGACCGTGTTCGACGAGAAATGCGCCGTCATTTCCGCGACAAACCCCTGCAATACACCCGCGGTGAGTCTGTCAAGTTCAAAATTTCCGAGCGCGGGAATGAGGTGAACGCGGCAGACGAGTTCATACTTTTCATAAGTACGCTCTTTTGTGGTAGGCTTTACGCAGACCGAAAGCCATTGTCTGAGCCAATCTTTGTACAGCATATTTAACCCCTTTTATTTATTTTTTGCAAAAATTATACGCCGCTCGGATGAGCGGCGTTTGTTTTGCCGACAGACAGCCTTGAATTTTTGCTGTCTGATCTTGACTTTTGCTATAAATCTTCGGGGCGGGCGCATGTCGCGCGGGCTCGGAAGCGGGCGCGGCGGCAAAAATTTTATGCCTTAGCCTTTCTTTTGTTAAATACCTTCTTTTTGTCCGTCTGCGAAATATTGTCGGCTTGCGGGATCGCTTCCGCCTGCGGGCGGCGGTGCACCTTGCACAGCGGCTTTAAGGGAAGGTGCAGTTTTGTCGGCGAGATCTTGGCGTTGTCAACAACTATGACCTCCTGCGGGGGGTTGTCGGGAGATTTGTAGAGCGCGATCTCGCCCTTTTCCCACTCCTTGCCGTCGGGGTCGAACCAATACACCTTTCTGCCGCGGCGGCGGAACATGACGCCCACGACCTCTATTCCGTCCTCGTCTTCCGCCTCGTCCTCGTGCGACTGCACGTCTTTGAGCTCCTTTTTGGACAGTTCCTCGACCTCCGTGTCTTCCACAGTTTCCCCGACAGGCTCCGTCACCTCTTCGGCGGGCTCCTCTTCGGAAACTTCCTCCGTTGTTTCCGCGGCGGCAGGTTCTTCGGCGGACGGTTCTTCCGCGGGCTCGGAGGGGGTCTCCTCTTCGGGAACGGCTTCCTCCGCCGCCTCTTCGGGCTCAGTCGCCTCCTCTTCGGTCGGTTCGGTCACGGTTGCCTCTTCAACGGGTTGCTCTTCCTCCGCTGCCTCTTGAACGGGGGCTTCTTCCGCTGCCTCTTCGGGCTGTTCTTCGGGGACTTCCTCGGGAACCTCCGCGGCGGCGGCTTCTTCAACGACTTTCACGTCGGGCTCCGCCTGCGCGGGCGCGGAGTCTTCGGCGTAGACTATCTCCTTTATCAGCCCGCGGGCGATAAGCGGCTCGTTCTCCTCATAGGGGAGACGGTAGTCCACTTCCTCCCGCTCCACGGGTTTAAGCGCATATCTGTCCGCAAGCAATGCGATAAGTTCGAGCGCGTATTTCGCCCTACGCGCGTTCTTTATCCTGTAAAGGCAGGGAACGGCTTCATATCGCTTCCCCTCGGCGCGCTCTACCTTGTACTTGGAATCGACGTAGTCCTCGGGATTCAGTGCAAGATACAGTCTCAACGTCTTGCCGCGGATAGCGAACTTCGCGAGCTTCAACCTGCCGCGGTTTATGCTGTCCGTATGCCACGATATGCGCGAGGTGACCTTTTTATATCCGAGCAATGCGTTTTTGAGCTGCGAATACCACTGCTTTATCTCGTCGGAAGACTGAATGAGCTTTGCAGTAAACGACTTGTCGTAGTCAGCCATCGCAAAGGACGACGTGGAGCGTACGACCTTTACCGCGCCGCGGGTTTCGGCGTTTTCCGCACTTTCCTGGGCGGGGGTTTCTTCCGCCACGTCCGCGATATCTTCCGTCGGCTCTTCGGCAGGTTCTGTTGCCGCCTCTTCAACAAGTTCTTCGGGCTCTTCCGCGGCTGCCGCCTCGGCGGGAGTATTATAGACTATCTCCTTTATCAGCCCGCGGGCGATAAGCGGCTCGTTCTCCTCATAGGGGAGACGGTAGTCCACTTCCTC
>CANQXZ010000050.1 GCA_947627955.1 uncultured Clostridia bacterium | reverse complement strand
TGGTGGAGATAGTCGGGGTCGAACCGGCGACCTCTTGAATGCCATTCAAGCGCTCTACCAACTGAGCTATATCCCCAAGATAAAAAGATAGATTAAGTTTGGCGTTTCAAAAAAGGGAATGGCATACGGCTTGTCGCAGGAACTCCTCCAAGCCGAATGCAATTTTGCCGAAATGCTTCGGCAAGGCGTCGCTCCGCTCGCGCTGCTCGGCGACTGTGAAGCGATTTTCAGCCGCCTCGGTCACCGCTTGCGCCTTGCGAATGCGCAAGCTCGTCTCACTCGCCACGCACAGCACCACCGGGCTGTGCTATGAAATGGCTCGCTCGTCGCACTACAACTGAGCTATATCCCCAAGAATGACGGAACATATAAATAATATAATATTTCTCTGCGGCTGTCAACGGTTTTTAGCCTTGTTTTTTGCGGGAGGCGCGCATCGTTGCCTTAATTTTCCGTGCGGGACCCGCCCCTTGACAGTTCTAAGCGGTTATGCTATAATGCAGTCGGAAAACCTGCCTGCAAGCGGGTTTGCGCGCCGCGTACTAAGATGCCTTTGCCGAAAATTACGGGCGGCGAAAAGCGGCGGAAGACCGGTGATTTTTTGTCGCCGCACAATAACACTGCCGCAGCTATCCGTTTGCGGCAATGCGGAGGTGAATATATATGAATACCCTGCTTCTTTCGGCGGAAAGTGATCTCGGATTGGAGATCGCGCTCATAATCGCCATAGCGATAGTCGGCGTGCTGATAATTCTGGTTTCGCTGGTCGCGCTTATCCTCAGGGTGAAGATATTCTTTTCCTATTGGGTCACCAACAGGGAGGAGACCGAGGCGGGATACACGGGCGGGGAAGCCGCCCGCAGTCTGCTCGACGAACTCGGCTATACGGACGTGCAGGTAAAAAAGGCGGGCTTTTTCAGCGCGCTCCTGTACGGCAACCACTATAACCCCAAGAAAAAGACGGTATATCTGCGCGCCTCTACGCTGAACCGCAAAAACGTGACTTCCGTGGGGCTCGCCCTTCAAAAAGTCGGGATCGTCGTGCAGGACGAGACCGGCGGCGCCGTCAAACGCCGCTGGCGACTGCAGAAGTTAGGCGTCTTCGGACCTCTGCTCTTCATTCCCATCGTGCTCGTCGGGGTCGTGCTCGACTTCGTCTTTGCGGGCGGCGGGGAGATAACGGGATTTTGCTCCCTCGGCGCGTCGGTTCTGGGACTCTCGTTTTTCGTCGTCTCGCTGATACTGACTATATTCACCATGCAGGTGGAAAAGCGCGCCAACGCGACCGCGCTCGAACTGATGGCGAGCCATAATTTCCTTACGGAAAGCGAGCGCGAGAAGATAAGAAAGGTCTTCAAGACTTACATTCTCGCTTATTTCGCCGACTTCCTCATAACCCTTCTCGAGATAATAAGGTTTATCTTGAAGATAGTCCTCGAAGTCGTGGCTTCCAATTCGGCGGGCAAAAAGTGACGCGCGCCGAGCGCACATGATATCAAGACCGTCCGCGGAGGGCGGTCTTTTACCGTTTTACGGGCAAAAGCGGGCGGTCTATTACAAAATATAATAAATAAAAAAATATTTTTTTAAAAACCGCCTATTTTAGCACTTTTTTAGCACTTGATGTTTTATAATGACGGAGGAAGAACGGGAATTGCGCCCCACTATCCGTCCGTCCGCGGCGTGGAGTTTATTATTTCATAATAAAAAACCGCGTTTGCGGGGCGGGCTCCGCACTGTGCCGCTTGACTTGCGGCGGGCGCGGTGGTAAAATGGAAATGAGGCGGCAGCGCCTGTTGTCCACGGCTCCTTACGGCTCCGCGTTGCGGCGGGGATATCCGCAGGGGCGGATCTTTGCGTTTATCGGAACGCAAAAAACCTTAAACGGGGAAAAAATAAATTTCAAGAGGAAGACAAACATGAAATGTAGTTGTTGCGGCGAAGAAGTCGGCACCGCTTCGGTATGTCCCGTATGCGGCGCCTCCCTCAGCGCGCAGCCCCGCGAAAATGCCTGTGCGGAGACGTATACCCGTCCCGCAGCCGGCGGCGTCGCGGGAGGCAAGCGCTACGAAGGGGTTTCGGGTAACCGTTGGGGGGAATATTTCAGCTCCCTCTTTGCGGGCGGTCAGAACGGCGGAAACGGCGCTCCCGCCGCGCAGGGCGACGAAAACGGCATACTCGAAAAGATAGCGGAAGAAAAGGCGGAACTTGTGGAGGAATGCTCGAAGTGCGTTTCCAAGGTAGTGGTGGAGAGCACGGACATGATCTCCTCGGGCACGGGCTGGTGCGGCTACGGCGATTACATATTCACGAACGCGCACGTAGTTGAGACGGCTACAAAGCCCGGGTTCAGAAAGATGACGTGCGAGTTTTCGGATAAACTGCATCTCGGCAACCAGCAGGTAGTGCCCGTAGACCTTATCTACTATTCGGCGGAAGAGGATATAGCCATTCTCCTGCCCAAATCGGGGCGTCTGCCCGGCGGCGTGAAGGTGCTCAAAATAGACGACACGCCCACAAAGCAGGGGCAGCTCGTGTTCACGATAGGCAACCCCCTGCACTATAAGTTCACCTATATGGAGGGCGCCGTAGCCAATCCCGACTACAATTCGGGCGGCAAGAGGAAGTTCAAGGTCTTGCAGACTACGCTCACCCTCAACCACGGCAATTCGGGCGGACCCGTAATGAACGCCAAGGGCGACGTTGTCGGAATGGCGACTTTCTCGGAGCTCGAAAAGGAGACAGAGAGCGTTCTTAACCCCATCGCGCTGATCTCGGGCGACGAGGCTGGGCTGTTTCAGGAAGTGGAAAAATACAAAGACATTCTGGGGTACGGTTTCTGCGTAAAGAGCGAAGCCATACTCGACGCCATAAGAAAAACCGAACAAAACAGGAGGAGATAA
Source organism: uncultured Clostridia bacterium (assembly GCA_947627955.1). Classification (GTDB taxonomy): domain Bacteria; phylum Bacillota; class Clostridia; order Christensenellales; family Borkfalkiaceae; genus Coproplasma. Next base: position 5,999 of record CANQXZ010000050.1, on the reverse strand, counting down.
AAATGGGATTATTTGTCCAGAACATCACGCTGCGCATATCCGATAAGGGCTACCTCATCGAAAAGGTGGAATTGCCCCAGCTCAACAAGGGGAAGCTCGACATAGTAGTCACCCCCGGCACGATCGCGTATATCGGCGGGGTAAAGTACAAGGGGAGCAGGGCGCCCTATAAGCTCACGAGGGAAGTCGTGGGCGCAAAGAAGTCCGTGGCTGAGGCGTATCTCATCGCCGACAAGCCCTTCGAGAGCATACCCGTGCAGTTTTTCGGGGGTCAGCACGTCGTTTCTATAAGCTCCCTGCCGCAGGCGAAAGCCAAGTTCTCGATAGTCGGCACAGCCAACGTGGAGATAGGCGACTATAAGGAGCTGGCGGCTTACTTCAACCGCTCCATAACGCGGGACGACCTCGTCGCCGAGATAAACGCCAACTTCCGCAGCCACCTCACCAACGAGGTCAGCGCGGCGGCAAGCAGGTACATAACAGCCGAGACCACCGAAGTCGGGCTCAACGTCGCGCTCGACAACGTCGCGAACGACGTGATAAAGAGCAGAAAGACGGTGACTATGCTCCTTAACATGGGGCTCATGCTCAGCGCGAGGGGCATTTCCATGCACCTCAACGCCCTCGACGGCACCGACGACAAACTGCGCCTTATAAACGACGCGCTCACCTGCAAGGCGCTCTCCTCGCTCGACGACGACATGCTCGACAGGCAGGAGAGGGAACTCGCAGCCGCCCGCCAGCATGAGATAGACCTCATCCGCGCACAGCGCACGGACATAAACGAGTCCACCGAGACAAAGAACATAAACACCAACACCAACGGAAACGGGAAAGTCATAATAAACCCTCCCGCTTCCCGCACAAGCAACAAAAGGTATTGCCCCGAGTGCGGCGCCGAAGTTTCGCCGACTGCGAAATTCTGCGCAAGTTGCGGGCACAGACTTTAAACTTTAAAGGAGAACTCAAATGGGATTATTCGGTAAAAAGAAGAACAATGTCAACGCAACGGACGAAGTTTTCAAGCAGTTCGGGCAGGAGACCAACGACATAAAGAAGCCCGCTTCGAGAAAAGAGGGCAAGATGCAGGCTCAGGCTGCGCAGACCGCGCAGATAAAGAAGGACCAGCTCCTCGACGGGCTTGCCACCCTCCGCAAGAAGATGTACCAGCGCCCCGAGTTTGACGACTACACCACGAAGCTCGAGGACGCCATACACAAGCTCCGCGAGATGGATGACAGCGACAATCTCCGCGCCCTCTCCTCGGTGGATAACTTCATCCTCAACTCCCTCAGGGAGGCGGTCAACTACTGCAACAGGGGCAACTATATCGGCATGGGCGCGTGCATCGACATAATCGAAGGGCTCATAGACGACAGATATCTGTGCGGCAGCTACTATGCGGATCCCCAATTCTGCAAGCTCAAGATCCGCAGGAACCAGCTCTACGTCGAGCAGCAGAACCAGCAGTCCGCGTACGACAAGCTCGCGGCGAGAATGGCTAAGTTGCAGGCGGACGCGAGCAATCCCGCCCTCCACGTTTCGAGAGAGAGCATAGCCCGCGAAGCCATGCGCATCAAGGAAGAGGGGCAGAGGATAAAGTCCCTCCTCGACAAGATAGAAGCCAACATACAGCTCCTCGACAAGGGCATAAACGAGGTGATGAGCCACAGCATCGCGCATTCCGCCGACGCCGCGTTCGACATTACGGACGAGATATCCGGCATAATGGAGATAAAGCGCGAAAACGAGATGGACGACACCACGGTAGGCAAGCTCAACGAAAAGATGGACGAATCGCACAGGACCATCTCCTCGTCCGCGCTCGACGTGAACGAAAACGCGTTCAGCGAGGACTCGTTCGAGCTGAGCGACGATATCTTCAAGATGTAAGGAGGCGCCCAAATGAGCGGAAAAAACAACAAGAACGCGCAGCCCAATAAGGTCAAGATCGACCTCGCGCTCGACAATTGCAAGGATTCGATAAAGGGGCTGCTCGACCAATACCAGGCGACGGTAGAATCATATCTTTCAAAGATAGTCAACCTCAAAAGGGAGAGGAGGATCTCCGAGGTAGACAGATACAAGCAAAAGCTCAAGCTCGTGCTTGCCCGTCAGGCAAAGATGCAGGACCTCATGGATCAGGTGGAGCAGTTCTCGTTCATGATAGACGAGGCGTTCGCCAAAAACGCGGTGTACGCTTCCATCGGCACTGTGCTCGACGAGACGAACAAGATAAGCATTTCGCCCGAGATAAAGAAGATATTGAAGCAGGTCAGCGACTTCGACGATATTTTCAGCAAGGGCATCAAGAAGATGGACGGAATTTTCGGCAGGGTATCCAAGAAGATATCCGATATAGACAACGCCGCGAGCTCCGTGAACGACAAGGAAATAGACGACATAGTGTCTTCGCGGCTCGAACAGTACGACGAGATCACGTCGCAGGAAGCCGAGGCGGATGAGGACCTTTTCGATCTCAAAAAATAACACGGAGTGGAGAAAATGGCAGTTACTTCCAATCTCGAAATGCGCTTTGTCGAACTCAAAAGGGATATAGAGCGTTACGCCGCCCTCGGCGATTACGCCCAGACCAAGGCGCTTATTGAAAAAGCCATGCCCATGTGCAGCAAGATATACAGCGAGACGACCGACCCCGGGAAGAAAAAAGTGATGGCGCAGAACGCGGAAAAGCTCAAGGAGATGTACGCGCACTGCGAGAGCAAACTCGGCGGGGACGAGGAGATCAGCTATTCGCCCAAGCCCCGCGAGGCGGCTAAGCCGCGCGACCCCGCAAAGGGCGAGCCCAAAAAGGGCGCGCAGGGCGAGAACAAGGGGGGCGAGATCAAGAAAAACAAGGACGGCGGCGACATATCCTACGTCATAAACGGCGTGGACGTGGCGCAGTTCCTCGTAAAGGACTCCAACGACGTCGTGACGTTCGACGACGTCAAGGGCATGGTGGAGGAAAAGGCGCTCATAGAGAGAGAATTTTTCCTCACGGACGAGGAGAGGGCTTTCAACGAGTTCCTCGGCAAAAAGCCCAAGACGTTCATTCTCCTGTACGGCGTTCCCGGCACGGGCAAGACCTTCTTTGCCAAGGCAATCTCGCAGGAGCTCAAAAACCGCATGGGGGAGGATATACCCTTCTTCTCGATAGTCGGCTCTCAGCTCTCGGACAGCAAAGTGGGGCAGTCGGAAAAGAACATACAGGCGGTCTTCGAATTCTGTAAGCAGTTCGAGCGGTGCGTGCTCTTCATAGACGAGTTCGACACCCTCGCGCCCGACAGAAAGCAAGCCACGGGCGACCCCACCGCGGGTTCGCGCGTCACCGTGCTGTTGCAGATGATGGACGGTTTCTCGTCGGCTAAGGGCACGCTTGTCATAGCCGCAACGAACTGCCCTTACAATCTCGACGGCGCCATTTTGTCGCGCGCCAACACGAGGATAGAGATCCCTCTGCCCGAGTATGAGGTCATCTACGACATACTGTACTCCAAGATAGGCGCGAACATCGCGGCGGACGTGGACCTTGCCGCCCTTGCGGCGCGCCTGAGGGGATACTCCAACCGCGACATAAAGAACTTTATCGAGTCGATGAAGGATATGCTCGTAGACGAGTTCAGCCGCAGCAGAAAGCAGGGAGATATGCGCTCTTTCGAAGAGTTCAGATACACCGGCGAGATGATAGAAAAATCGCTCGGCAAGATAGTTCCCACCACCAAGCAGAGCGATATAGACAGGATCGCCCAATTCAAACTCATGAACGATTAAACTCGGGGAGGTACAAGATGTTTGACGTAAACAAGGAAATGAAAAAAATGCAGGCGCAGCAGGACGCGCAGGAGCAGCTCAACGCGCTCATCAACACCGAAAAGGGCATCGACAAGATGGTCGACGAGTTCAGCAACGACGCCAAGGAGAGGCTTCTGGACAACGACGAGGCGGGATACGAGCTGCTTGCCAACACGATATTCTACTTTATGGACATAAAAAAGGTCATACAGACCATACGCGTCCAATATCAGACCTATGTGAAGACGGCGCAGTTCATGGACACGATAAACGGCATCCGTCCCATCCTGCGCAAGGCGGCTGACATGATGAGCGCCATGCCCAGCATGAACAGGAACAGCAAGGACCTCATAAAGTTCAAAAAGGGTCTCATGAAGGGTCAGCTCAACATGAAGGCGATGTCCTCCATGATGACGAGCGTGAACCCCGCCACAGCCACCACCCGTTCCAAGGAGGAGCTGGACACCCTTAAAGAGAAGTTGTTGCTCACGGGCGGCGGCAACACGGTAAAAGCCGTTCAGCCCGAATCCAAGACGGCTGAAAACGAGGACTTCTTTGCGGCGATAAACAGCGACTGACAATGCGCGCCGCACGGTTTGGGGTTGCCATATGACCGTTTTTAATTTCGACATAAAGAGAAAAAGTTACGAGGCTGCGCTCAAAATGACGCAGTCCGCGCTCGCCGCGGGGAACATCGAGGAGGGAAAGTATTACCTCTCGAGCGCCTCGGGGCTGTGCGCGCAACTTATCGCCAACTGCGTGGTGGAACCCATGAAGAGGCGTTACGAGGGCGAACTGCACAAGTTGCAGTCGCTTTCCTCCTCTCTCGAAAAGGGCGTCAACCCCTTTTCGGGCGAGAGGAGCGCGCCGAAGGGCGTGGCGGAAACGGGCGGCGCGAGCCGCGCGGGCGCAGGGCGCGCCGAAGCACAGGGCGGAGGCGGCGAATTGCAGTTTTTCTCCGAAAAGGCGCCCACCACTACATTAAACGACGTGGCCGGGCTTGCCGAGGTGAAAAAGCAGATACGCCTCAGGGTGCTCGCCCCCCTGCAAAACCCCGAATTGTACAGTAAATACATGGACGACGCGGGCTGCCGTATACTCATGTACGGTCCCCCGGGCTGCGGCAAGTCGTTCGTAGCCGAGGCGATAGCGGGCGAACTGAAATGCGCCTACGCGATAATAAACGCCTCCGACCTGCTCGACAAGTACGTGGGCGAGGGTCCCAAAAAGGTGGTGCAGATATTCAAGGAGGCGGAGCGGTTCGAAAAGTGCCTGATATTTTTCGACGAGCTCGACTCCCTCTTCGCCTCGCGCGAGAGCGACGATTCCCGCCACACTAAGGACATTCTGACAACTTTCCTCACCTGCCTTTCGGGCTTCCATGAGGAGAAGAGCGGCTGCGTGCGCGTGATAATCGGCGCGACCAACCGCCCGTGGGCGCTCGACACCGCGCTTATCCGCGGCAAGCGTTTCGATACGCACATATACGTCGGGCTTCCCGACGCCGAGGCGCGCGCGTTTCTCGTCAGAAAAGCGTTTTCCAAAAACGCCTCCCTGCTCGGCGGGGACATAGGCGAGGAGAGGATGGTCGACGTTCTCGACGGCTATTCCTGCGCGGACATAAGCACCATACTCGGCAAGATGAAGGAAAAGGCGTTTGAAAGGACGCTTGAAAATTTCGAACGGGGAGTGGGCTCGGAAGAACCCGTGACGGAAAGGGACCTCGAAGAGGTCATGGCAAGTTACAGAAATTCAGTTACGGCGGAGAGCCTCGAACTGTTCAAATCTTTTGAAAACGGAGAGATCTGATGGGAGAATATCTCAATTTATTGAACCAGACAAAGAACTATATCTATAACGGCAGGCTGTCCGCGGGCGGCGACACGTTGAAAAGGCTTCTGAACTGCCTCAACGCCGACTACATGTCGGCGAAGATACCTGCCGAAAAGGAGAAGATAAGGAAGGCGATTACGAAGCTGCTCCCCGCGCTCGACGAGCTGAAAAGGGGAACTCTCTCTTCCGCCTCGATAGGCGCGCTGTCCCTCGACAGGGCGCGGATCCCCGTGGAGTTCGGCGGATACGCCCAGAGGGCTCCCGCCCCCACGCCTCCGCCTCCTCCCCCCTATGTGCCGCCGCGCCCCGCGCCCGCGCCGTCATATCCTCAGGCGCCGTCGTATCCACAGGCGCCCGCATATGCGCGTCCC
>CANQXZ010000049.1 GCA_947627955.1 uncultured Clostridia bacterium | reverse complement strand
ATTAGCCGTATCGCTGTCGCCCGTCTCCGCAAGCGACGGAAGCCATAAATAATCGTTTTGCCATGCTTCGTATTTTGTTTCATCGTGAGCAGTGCCTCTGCCCGCATAATTATAGTTATTATACCATTTTGCGCCGCTCGGCGTGCCGTATGCGTCGTTTGGACAAGTATATGTCAAAGAACTGTTGCCAACGGCGTTTTCGGTTTCCTGATAGGCTACATTTTTGGGCTGTACAAGATAGCTTACTACACTATCCGTTGCCTTGGATGAGGTAAAACGGGCGTAGGTGTTTTCCGATTCGGAAGTTTTGGGCGTGTACGGTGTGCCGGGTATTGTACTAATATTCGTAGAGGCGTAGCCGCCGTTATTCAGAGTTTGCACACGGATAAGGCTCGTCGAATACATATTGCTGGGATAAGTCGCCATCGCATTGTCTATGGACTGATTCGCCCATCTGCTTTTTACGGTGACGTTATCCGCAGATTGCCAAAGGTCTAATACAACGTTGCCGCTTTTATCTTTTGTAAGATAGACGGCGTCCCACTTTTTCCCGCCGAACCACACGGAGACGTTTTTCGTGCCCCCGTTTTGCGTGCGGAAATCTGCGGAAGTTTTTCCGCTGCCTGCCGCCGATTGCACGCTTGCAAAAGTATCAGCGCCCGTAAGAGCTTCATAAAGTTTTTTTAAGTTTTCCGCCTTAAAAATGGACTTGCCGGCGTCATAAATCTCGTCAATAATCACCCAAGAGGTGCCGTCGTCACCCCTTGCAGCAAGCGCAGTCCGGCGCGGCGAAAACAACAGAAAAGCCGCCGCGAGCAGTATAGACATTACTGCCGCAAGCGCACAAATAACTATCTTTCTACCCTTAGTCATGTACCCCCCCCCCCGCTCAAAAAAAAGCGGGAGTTTTCCAAATACTTTTTCACGGTTCATTATAGCACAAATCAAGTTTTATGAAAATACCCAACGCCGCCGTTAAATGAACCTTAACAAATCTTTACGACAATTAAAGACATGATTTTGCCGACGGACTTGCATGAAAACCATATATTTGATATAATATCCATGGTGATGCGTATGAATTATAGCGTTTACGGCAGAAAACTGCTGTTTATCGAGGACGACGAAAAACTCAAAAAGGAAATGTGCGACTATTTTTCCGCCGAAAATTCCGTGTATACGGCTTCCGACGTGGAAGAAGCCGTGGAAATACTGACGGAGACGGGCAACATAGACGCCGTTATTTTGGACCTGATACTCAAAAACAGTATGGGGCTGGAACTATTTAAGGCGTTCCCCGAATTGCCGCCCGTTATCATTTTGTCCTCCCTCGACGGCGAGGACACGATACTTTCGGGACTTACCTCGGGGGCTACGGACTACGTGGTGAAGCCCTGCTCGATGCGCCTTTTGGAAACGCATATCGCAATGAGGCTGATGCCGAAGGCGGACGCGGTGGCTGTATTCGGGGATTTTTACGTGAACGCCAACACGCGCGCCGTAAGATACAAGAACATGCCCATCCCGCTGACGCCGTCCGAATTCAATATTCTGTTCTTCCTCGTGAAAAACCAAGGGAAATATTTCACCGCGGACGAAATTTACGAAAGGATATGGTGCGCACCCAGCCTGCACACAACTACCATACGCACCCATTTGTCGTCGCTGCGCAGAAAGCTGAAAGCCGCCATGCCCGCAAGCGATATAATCCGCACCGAATTCAACAAGGGCTACTGTTTCACGGGGGGGGGGTGATATAACATGAAGAAAAATACCGCAAACGTAATTGTTTCGGTAGGGCTGTTCCTCCTGTGCGTGGCGCTCTCCGTCATTTTGCTCTTTTCCGAGCGCAACGTAGCGGCGGACGCGCCCGTCCGCAAAAAGGACATTTCGGGCTCCACGGTGAACGCCGTCTCCATAATGGACGTTAAGGGCGTTATGGAAATGACGGCGATAAACTATGCCCCGAATGAGTTTACGGAGCTGAACGAAGTGGTGACGGACGAATTCGACGGCTCCGCGCCCGCGAAACGGGGGACTTACAGATTCTATATAGACACGCTGACAAAGGAAGAATGGGCGGAAAGCGAGAGCTTGAACCGCCTTTTGAAGCCGGACGGGAATTGGCACCTGACAATGTATATCCCTCCCGTTTTTTCCGCGTGCAGCGTGTACGTGCAGTACCAGAACGCGGACTATGTGGGCTCTGTCGGCGGATACAATATCAACTACTATCTCAACTACTCCTCTCCCGCCGAATTCGACGGCTCGGTGTCGCACAAGACGGCGACGAAGCCAATGTTTATCGATATCCCCATCTCCGCCGACGGCAAGTATTCCAAGGAATGCAAGGTGACGATACACTACGAGGCGGACAACGAAAACTTTGTGGGGATATTCGGACCCGTACTTATCGGCGAGGATCTTGCGGTGCGCAACGCCGTAAACCAGAACCGCTTCATCATTCTGAGCGGGGCGATAATCGGGGTGGCAACGCTACTCATATTCTTCCTTATCTGCATTCTGAAGAGGTCGTTTTCCTTTATCCCCCAACTGCTGTTTGCCGCGGGGATATTCTCGGCAATGTTCTCTTCTTACGCGCTGTTCGCGTATACCGCCGTGCCCTACCTCATGCTCGCCATACGCCGCTTTTCGGCGGGATTTCTGCTGTTTGCCTCCGCGCTGTATCTTCCCAAAAAAGTCGGGAAGGTCCCCGTGCTGTATCCTACGGGCGCAGCCGCGGGCGCGGCGACGGTATTGGCGTTTTTGTCCCCCTTTATGACGAGCGCAACGGCGTATAAGGCAATGTGCTATACCTATATGGCGCTGGCGTTCGTATGCATAGTAGTAATATTCGTATTCACCATACGCGACATATATAAGAATAAGCCTTTGGGGCTGCGGCTGAACACGATAATCACGGGCGTTTCTACCGTAATGGCGTTGTTTTCGAGCAAACCCGTTCCGTTTATCGCGCTTTCGCCCGCGTTCTGGCTGTACTTCGGGGAGCTGGGGATAACGTTCGTTTTGGGGCTCAAGGAATTTATCTCTGCCGAAGTGCACAACCGATACCTAACCACCAACCTCGAACAGGAAGTAACGCGGCAGACCCAAAACCTGCAAAACGTGCTTGCCGAACGGGACAATATTCTGCTTTATGTCAGCCATGATATGAAAAAGACCGTAGTGGGAATGAGCGAGGCGCTGACTGATTTAAAACAGGATCTCTCCTCGCCGGAGCTGGTCGATAAAGTGGACCGCCTGCTGCAAAAGAGCGCGGAGCTGAAAAAGGACTTCGCGGATCTGGGGAAGTACGGCAAGCAGAACTACGTTGCGGAGCAGTCCGAAGCGGTAAATCTGAGCGAGATAGTGCAAAACGTCACGGACGAGCTGCGCCCCGACTGCGAGGCGAACGGAATAATCCTCACGGTGACGCTGCCCGAAAAACTGAACGTGTACGCCAAAAAAGTAGCCCTGCAAAGCGTGATACTCAATCTGGTAATGAACGCGATAGAGCACTCCTTCTGTTCGCACCTTAACGTTACCGCCGTAAAGCGCAAGGGCATCTGCCGCCTCGACATAGCGGACGACGGGCAGGGCGTTACTACCGATAAAGACGTGTTTGCGCCCTTCGTTTCGGGCAGCCCCTCGGAGAACAACTCGGGGCTCGGGCTGTTTTTGGCGAAAAACGCAGTCGAGACCATGCACGGGGAACTGACCTATGAGCGCAGGGATAATATGACCGTATTTTCCGCCACTTTGCCGCTGGCATAAAGTCTTTAAGAAAAAAATTTTTCAGAACAAATAAAGGTCCACCCGCAAGTGCGAGTGGATCTTTATTGTAGTACTGTTGCGGCATTCAGCCGCGCGATTTTGGAAATATTTTACGGAACTGCGGTCATGCCGTAACCGAGTGCACGCTTCCGACAAGGATACCGATACGGGGCGATGCTTCTGTAACGGTTTGTCCAGAAAATGTAGCATCCAAGGGGCGGGTCGATATGAAGAGATAGGGACTTGTGACGCTTGCCCATGCGGCTTTAACCTCCGCTGCTTTAAATGCCCAGTTGCCCGGCTTCGTGCCCGTAGTAGAGGCTATCACATCTTCGAATCCGTACTGCCCGCCTCCTAAATTCTGCATGTTGGTTTGCCCATAAATCGCAACTTTGCCGCCGCTTATGAAGTAGGGCGCATGCGAATTGTAGAAAACTTGCAGAGCGGCAGAAGCAAGAAATTGATTATTGAAAGTCGGCGTTACGGGGTGCATCTTGAATGTTTCATCACCTATCTTCGCCATTCCCGAAGTTGTTATGCTATTTGCAAAGGCTACCTTATTTGACATCTCCGAGGGCTCGGGGATTATGACCGCGATAACGTTGACCAAGTCTACGTTGTCCTTTTTCACGATAATGTCGCGACCGAGATAACCTTTTGCCACGTCGCCAAGTCCGTTGTTGGAACCGCCCTTGATTTTTCCGAACATTTCGCTAACGCCGTTCAATTTATACCACGATTCTTCTCCCGCAGCAAAGGATTCGAGTTTCGACTTATCGTCTACCACGAGATTGGGCGCAGGTCCGTCGGCTTTGTACTTTTCATAGCGTGTTTTTGCAGCTTCGTCTTGGTCTCCGGGGAGGGGTGTTCCGTCATCCAAAGGACACTGACTGAAAGTGAGACTATCATAATCATGTTGTTTTCTGTTGCCGTCGCAGAGAATGAACAGGGGACCGCCCGCGTCCATCATTATGCTGTTCTTGACGTCTGCCTTTGCGCGCCACAGATAGAACATGTTGGAGTAGATATCGAAGATCTTGCTGTCGGCGACGTTTACGTTTGTGGAAGTATCGCCGAGCACTGCCACGAACAGGCGGGAGACTACGCAGTTGCTGAGGTTTATCTCGCTTGTATAGCCGTTGAACGCCATGAGGTGGGAAGGCTCGCCGTCAGTTGCCGCAAGGCGGGGCGACTGCCCCAATATCCTGAGGTCGGATACAGTGGGCTTGCCGTCGTTCACTCTTTCAACGTTTTCCGGCATTCCCGAGCTGCTGTACTTGAAGAGGGACCAGTGGGAAAGCGGGAATGCGGTGGCCGTCGCGTTTTTGCCGTCGTACACGGTGTAGAGGCTGTGCCTGCTGCCCGAGGTGTGATAGGTGAGGGTGTGGAAGTTGCCCACAATGCCCGTGCCCGTGGAGACATATATGCCCTTCTGCATATTGACGCTCGACACTATTTCTTCCTTATAATCGCCCGAAGTAACGTCGTCGAACTTGTAGTGATAATCTTTATTGAGACCGTCTTTGAGGGAGCCCTCGAGGTTGTTCTTGACGGAATCGGGGATTTCAGAGCCGGTTTGCAAATAGCCGTTTACAGTGTTATAGCTACTATCGCCAACTGTTTCGCCTTTCTGCCAGAAATAGTTGTCGGGGAGCTCGTCGGGGTCGATGGTTATATTGCTGTGGAGGATAATGTTCTTAACGGGAGCCTTGTCGTCGCCCGTAACGGTGTTGTACTTTACAAGGGGCTTGGTATCCCAGCGGAGGGTGCCCGCCTCTTCCTTTATGCTCTGCCAATGCTTTACGTTGAGGTTATCGAACACGGAGAGACCGATCTGGTTATAGACGTTATAGCCGTCCACTACCTCTATTATCGCCTCTATTTCATCAGTCGCACCCGTGTAGCTTGCGGGATCGGGCTTTATTCTGAGCTTGAACACGTTGCCGACAGCCGCGGGCTGGAACCAATAGTAGTTGGGCAGAACGGAAGTCGTCTTGACGTAGGTATCGGCGTTATCAACGGGCTCGAATTCGCCGCCTGCCGCCTTCTTTTCGAGCGTGAACTGAGTCTGCACGGTGACGGCGAGCTCCTGCGTGCTGGAAAGAAGCACGGTCGCGTCGGGCTGGAACTCGAACGCGTTGTCGTCGCCCGCCTTATAGCTCTCAAAGCCCGTCATGAAGGAGTCGCGGTCGGTGCTCTCCGTTCCCGCCGTATCGCCCTCGTTTGCGGAGACGTCGGAATAGAACTTGGGAAGGCTGAAGCGCTTAAGATTGAGTTTTTCGGCAAGCACGGTTATGGTGACGGGCGCGGAGGTCACTTCTTCATAGGTGAAGGTGAGTTCCTGATCGCCCGGGACGGTCGTGTTCACCGTGGTATGCGTGACGCCCTCGGAAGTTCCGTTGAGAGAGGGCACCGAATGCCCGTCCGAATAGTGGGGAACTATCGTGAACTTGGAATAGTCGAACTCTGCGCCGAACGCTACGGAGCGGTCTGCCGCGGACGACTGCACTTCCACGCTGACAAGCGTTACGGGCGCGGGCGCGGCGGAGACGGTTATCGTGACGGTCACGCTCTTGGAGACCCCGCCGTCGGTATACGTGAAGGTGAGCTCGGGCGTGCCCGGTGCTGCGGTGGAGATATCGTTGTGGGTCACTCCCTGCGAATCGCCGTAGAGGGCGCGGTCGTCGCCGACGGAATATATCGCGGTGAGGGTGAAAGCGTGATAGTCTATCGCATCGCCTACGGTGTAAGCCGTAGCGCCGCCCGAGAATTGCAGACCTTTGAGGACGGCTTTCTCCTCGGCGACAACGTTGATCGCGACGGAAGCGCTCTTTTCCTTATAGGTGACGGTGAGCGTCTGGGTGCCCGCTTTGGACATGTCGAGATCGGTGTGGGTCACGCCCTTGTCCGCGTCCGCCGCGGTGAGCGATTCGTCGCCGTTTTCGTATACGGCGCGCAGTTTTACGGCGGAGTAGTCGAACTCTTCGCCGACGGTGTACGTCGTCTTTAAGTCAGCCGTCACGATATAGATATCGCGGATGGCTCCGAGATCTCCTCCGTTCTCTCCGTCGCACGCTGCGAACGCGAAGGAGCAGATGAGAAGGATCGCCGTCAGAAAGGCTATCCATCTCGCCTTGAGTTTGTGCATAATGTTACCTCCAAAAATAATTTTTTTACAGATTTTATATTTCTACCGCCGCCGAGCGGCGCAGAATTACCTTGACAGAGAATAGTATTCTTCGGGGGAGAGAAAATATAAAGTCACGTCTATCTCCGCGCCGCCGCCGTCCTTGGCGCGGTATTTGAGACGGGCGCTCCCCTCCCTCTTGGCATATATGTTCAGCCCCTGCGTTTCCACGACTTCGCGGTCGGCGGGGTCGGGCACGGTGAGCTCCACCGTGTCCTCGGTGGCATCCGCGGGGTCAAGCTCGTAGTCTATGCGGACGATAAGCCCATCGAAATAGGGCAATACGAGCATATAACTGTTCTCTTCCATGCTCCCCGCGAGCTGCACCCCCGAAATGTTGGCGGAGGTCGTCACCGAGGTGGGATTTATTGCTTTTACATATATGCGCGTGTTGTACGAGATCATTTTCATGCCGAATATCCCGACCAACACGACGGAGAGCACGAAAGTTATCATGACGATTATCACGGAACTCTTCTTCATGTCACACCTCCCCGAAGTACAGGCGCACGCGCTCGAAATAGAGGAAAGCGCGCACGGCGAGGAACACTGCCGAAATCAGGAAGAGCTTCAAAAACGCGCCCGTGGAGCCGCTGATAAGGTAATATCCCGCCGTGAACAGCACGGAAAGTATGACGGCGATAGCCGTTGCCTTTGCCTCGTTGCCGCTGCCCTCCTTGCCCTCGGGGTGCATGACGTCTATCTCGGCGCACCAGAAGATATGGGCGAGGTTCACGCAGACAGCCATTCCCCCGAACGCGGCAGCCTGCCCCGCGTCCGCGTTGGACACGACGCCGTAGACGACAGCCGCCGCCACCGCCGCGAGCGTGGAGAGCGTTCCCCTCATCAGAAGGCGGGCGGAAAGTTGCAGGCGGAAGTCTACGGGGCGGGTTTTGAGAAGGTTGCGCGCGCCGCCGTCCCTGCTGTATGCGTGCGCGAGGAAGGTGTTGGACGTTAAAATGGTGACGAGCAGCACGAGAATGTTGAACGCCGCGGTCATGGACTGACCCGCAAGGCTGGTGTTCATTGCGGCATATACGCGGTTCAATGCAAAGAGCACGAGCGCGGGCACAAAGAACTCTATAACGCTCCGCCAGACGGCTTTTCCGCTCCTCAGACTGCGGAGGATATCCTCTGCAAAGGGGCTTAAAGCGCGCGAATGGACGCGGTTTTCGCGGGCGCGGCGGCGGGAAGAGGTAACCTCCCCCGCCTCCGCCGTCATGCGGAGAAAGAGAATGCGCGAGGTGAAAAAGGATATCGCAAGAAGGGCAACCGCAACGCCCAAAACGCAGAAAAATGTGGGCGCCGCCGAGGGCAGCACGGGGTTGCGGGCGATGGCGAGGCTGCCCCCGACCATCATCCGAGTCATGAGATACCACGGGGAAAAGATCCTGCAAAAGGAGGCGAGGAAAGAGCGCACCGAGCGGGTTATGCTCCCCCACTGCCCGAGCAGGTTGATATTTGCGGGAATGAAGCCGATAAGGCGGAACGCCCCGTAAACGAGCCCCGCGGCAAGCCCCGCTATGAGGATATATTTGACCGCGGGCACGCGCGCAAGTAAGCGCGGGATATAGTGCGCGGGAATCGAGAGCACCGCACCCGCCGCGACGGGCAGCATGGTGACGAAGAGAAAGCAGAACAGCATCCACGGGTAGTAGAACCACACCGCGCCGCACTCCACGCCGTAGGCGAGCAGAAGGGGCACCGTTAAAAGCAGCCCGCGCCTGAGCTCGCGGATATAGTACACGGCGAGCTTGGAGATAAACACGAGGCTCTGCGGGACGGGCAGAACGAGTAAAATGACGTTGTCCGCGCCGCGGTAGAGGGCGTTGCCCAGACCTATCGTGCAGGAGACAGCCGACATTATCTGTATTACGGTGAAGAGGACGGCTATCACTGTTTCGGGCACGCCCGCCCCGAGGGAGAACAGCGAGAGCAGTGAAGATATCCTGAACACGACGATAAACGCCGCCGTCACCGCGGCGAACAGCAGTATGCCGACGCCCGCCTTCAATATTACGGCGCGCTTGCTCCTGAAAAACGAGCGGTCGATAAGGCTCTTCATCTGGATCCCGATAAGGATCCGTAAGCTGCGCAAAGTCCTCATGCCTTTTTCCTTTCAAAGGGAACGGGGGCAACTTCCCCCTCCCCTATCACGCCGAGATAAAATTCTTCGAGAGTGGAGGTCTTTTCCACCTCTTCCACGCTGCAAACGCACTGAATCTGACCTTTACGGATTATGGCTATGCGGTCGCAGATGCGCTCCACCACCTCGATAAGATG
>CANQXZ010000048.1 GCA_947627955.1 uncultured Clostridia bacterium | reverse complement strand
TAGTGCCTTTGGAGGTCTGCCCCATTCAGGCTGAATGGGTGGGCGACGTAATTTTTGACCGCCTCTATTGCGCCGCCCACCCATTCAGCCTGAATGGGGCAGTCCTCCAAAGGCACTATCCTGTGGCTGCGGCGGGCGTAAAAACCCAACACGGTGCGCCCGTTTTCGTCCCTGCCTATGGGTATAGCCGCCTTGTTGCGGTAGCGGAAAGTCCTCTCGCAGGGAACCGTTTCCCTCACCGTGCCCACGGGGAGTTTTATCCCGCCTATGCGGGCTATGTCCGTCTCCACCACATGCCTTTTAAAGGCGAGCTGGGCGGGATAGTCCATGTGTTGAAGATCGCAGCCCCCGCACTTGCCGAAAAGGGGGCAGCGGGGCTCGGCGCGGCTCGGCGAGGGGCGGTTTATCCTTTCCGCCTTGCCGTACGCCACGGCGCCCCCGTCCTTGATTTTGAGCGCCCTGAACGTCACGCTCTCGCCTTCAAGACAAAAAGGCACAAACGCTGTTGTGCCTTCGGCTTTTATTATTCCCTCTCCGCCCGTGCCGAGGGCGACGACTTCGCCCTCATACACGCCGTTTTTGGTCATGCTCATTTTGCTATCCTCGCGACGGCGGCGTCGACCATGCGCTGGCACCTGAAGATAAGGCGGTCGTACACGAAGAACATCGCCGTCCCCGCCGTAAAGACAAAGAGATATATGTACCTGTTTATCACGGCTGAAACGGCTTCGGGCAAGAAATTCCAGCCTATCGCCCCGCCGTATATCAGAAAGTAGCCCGCTATCAGCGTTCCGTCGAACCACAGCGCCTTTATTGCGAACGCCAGCCACTTGTTTATCCCGAATTTGAGTTGCAGCGCGTTGACAAGCGGGTGCAACCCGAAGAACATTATAAAGGGCACGAGGTCCCAGAAAGCCGCCGCCGCGCCGAGCGCCACGGCGAGGATACACGTCCCCGCATACGCGAGAAAGCCGCCCAGATAGAACTTTTTCGAGAGGGGCGCCATCAGCGCGAGAATGCCCACGAGATAGCCGAGAGCGGTCAGATAGCCGCTCAAAAGCCCGAGGGAGAGAAATATCACCGCCACCGCGCAGGAGAGCGCGGACAGCGCGATCTTGAACGATTGGCTGTATTTAGGTTCCTTCATCGCCCGTCAGCGGCAACAACTGTCGCAAAAACAGCTCAGGCAGAGATATGTCGAACAGCAGTCCACGCAGTTTTCGCAAAATCCCCTGCCCATCTGGTCTTGTCCGGGATAGCCGTCCATGTTCTGGCTGTCGTAGCGCGTCCTGTATCCGTTGTCCTGCGCGCCGCCCTCGTTTTCCTTGGCGGCGGAGCTCTTCATGTTTTCCTGTAATATGCGGTACTTTTCCCTGTACTTTTCGTTGTCGGGCTCCAGCTGCATGGCTATTTCGAGCTGTTTTTTGCTCTCGTTCATCCAATTCTTGCGGTAGAACACCACGCTCTGGAGATAGTGCCAATACGCCGTTCTCTCGTTGAACGAGTCGAGAACGCGCTGGGCTTCCTGCACATCGCCCGCCTTCAACAGCTCCTCGACGCGCGTAAACGAAGCCCCGCCGTCGTTTTCGGTGGCGCTCTCGTTGAGTTCGTTGGTCAGTTCCTGATATGCCACGTCAAGGCGGGAAAGCATTTTGGCGGCGTTGTTGCCCTCTTCCCCGTCCTTGAAACGCTCTTCGAGATATTTTGCGCGGAGCTTTTCGTACGCCTCCTTTATCTCTTCCGCGGTGGCGCCGTCGGAAAGCCCGAGCAATTCAAGATTCTTTTTGTTCATTGTGAACTCCTTTTCCGTCCGCACAGCCCTTTCCGTAGAATATCTCCCTCGATTTAAGGGGTATGCCGCGCAGGATTATGTTGTCCGTAAGGTCGTGGTTGAAGTGAAATTTTATGTTACGCAGGCAGAGCCGCATGTCGGCGAACAGCGAATCGAAGATAAATTTCAGCTCCTCGCCGTCCTTTTCCACCGCCTCGTCCTTTGCCGCGCGGCGGTATGCGTTGTAAAACACGTTATATCTGCCCTTTTTTACGTCCTTGTCGTAGTCGTCGAGGGCGTCTATGAGATACACCCACTTGCCCAAGTCGTAGAAGAGCCTCCGCGTCCACTCCGTGGCGAACCCCTCCAAAATCATGTCCGACAGGTCCGCCATCATTAGCGCGGTGGGCTCCGCCGCCTCGTCTATCACGGCGCAATGCGCCCTTTCGAGCGCCGCCTGCGCCTCAGTTTGCCCGACTATTATCTCAGCCGCCCTGCCGTTGCGGGCGAGCGCCCTTTTATAGCCGCGGCGATATAGATGCCGAAGCGCGCCGCGCTTTTCGCCGTCCGCCTTGTCGTCGCACAGCTTGTGGTAGGCGAGCGCGGTGTTTACGCAGCCGAGCGTGAGCGAGAGTTCGTCCGCGGCGGCTATCGGGCGGCGCCTGAACCAATGCAGAACGCACCGCCGCTTTTCTATTTTTACGTCCTCGCCGCGGATATTATGCGCGAGCGCGGACACGAACGCCATATCGTACGTCAGCGCGGTGCGCGCGCACTGCCCGCAGCCCTTGCCTATCGATTTGCAGAGCCCGCAATATACCGCCTTGTAGAGGACCTCGTCCTTTTTGAACAGCCACGGCGAATCGGGTCCGATGTAACCGAACATAATTGCACCCTTTTAGATTTGGTAAAAG
The DNA here is from genome assembly GCA_947627955.1 of uncultured Clostridia bacterium. Taxonomy (GTDB): domain Bacteria; phylum Bacillota; class Clostridia; order Christensenellales; family Borkfalkiaceae; genus Coproplasma. The sequence continues at coordinate 6,937 of CANQXZ010000048.1, read as the reverse complement.
CCCACTTTTTTATACACCTTGGAAAGGGTCCTCCCCGCCGTGCGGGCAGCCCTTTCGGCACCGCTTTTGAGTATGCCGTTGAGGTATTCCCTGTCGGAGAGCAGCCTCGCCTGTTCGGCTTGCACGGGCGCGAGCCTGTCAGCCACAGCCTCGCCCACGGCGAGCTTGAATTCGCCGTACCCCTTGCCGGCAAAATCCCTCTCGGCTTCCTCCACCGTCTTGCCCGCGAACACGGAATATACGGTGAGGAGATTGGAGACGCCGGGCTTATTTGCGGGGTCGAATACTATCTCCGAACCGCTGTCCGTCACCGCCCGCCTGAACTTGCGGATGACCGTATCGCGGTCGTCGGACAAAAATACCGAGCCGTTGGGATTTTCGGCGGATTTGGACATCTTTTTGGAGGGGTCCTGCAAGTCGCCTATCTTGGCTCCCACCTTCAAAAAGAGCCCCTCGGGCACAGTGAAAGTGGGCGAATATATGTTGTTGAAACGCTGGGCGATATCCCTCGCTATTTCGAGGTGCTGCCTCTGATCCTCGCCGACGGGCACGAACTGCGCCTGATACAGGAGGATATCCGCCGCCATGAGCACGGGATAGTCCATGAGCCCCATGTTCACGTTTTCCGCGTGGCGGGCGGCTTTGTCCTTGTATTGGGTCATCCTCTCCATCTCCCCCACATAAGTGAAGGTGTTGAGCACCCACGCGAGTTCGGCGTGCGCGGGCACGTGCGACTGGATATACATGCAGCACTTTGCGGGGTCTATGCCGCAGGCGATATACAGAGCGAGCATGGCGAGCGTTTTCGAGCGCAGCGCCGCGGGCTCCTGCCTTACCGTTATGGCGTGCATGTCCGCTATCGCGAAAAAGCAGTCGTAGTCGTTTTGCAATTTAAGCCAATTGCTGATGGCTCCCACATAGTTGCCGATCGTGAGGTTATTTGTCGGCTGTATAGCCGAATAGAGAACTTTTTTGCCGTCCATGATACCGAAACCCGAAATTACTTCAATTTAATAATAGCACACTGCCGCAAAAAAAGCAAAGTATTTTTTACAGGACTTTGAAAAAGGGGTCTGCGCGCCGTAAAAAAGGCGGGCGGCGGGGATATCGCCGCCCGCCGCCCGCAAACGGGCTGACGAACTATTTTACGAATTCGGTTATCTCCTCAAACAGCTTATCGGCGGAGACGACCTTTGTGAAGCGCGGGGGCTTGTCCCTCAGCGCGAGGAGATTTTTGGGTATCGCCATCGCCGTGGCGGCGTGCAGCCTCTTTATGCCCTTGAAGCTGTCCTTCACGTCGTTGCCCGTCACCGCGTACAGCACGTCCTGCGGGAACTTATAGGGGTTGGCGGTGGAGACAATGACCATCTTTGTCTCGTCCTTTTTGTTCTTTTCGAACCAATCCACCGCGACTTTCATGGCGCAGCCCGTGTGGGTGTCCATGACGTACCCCGTGTCCACGAACACGTCGTACATCGCCTCCACGCTCGTCTCCTCGCTCGCGAACCCGCCGTCGAAGGTCTCGCGTATGAAGGCGAGCTCCTCAGCCGTAACGGAGTATTTTAAGTCCGTTTTGAGCGCGCGCATCCTCTCCGCCGTGAGGGAGGCGTTCCTCCCCGACGCCTCGAAAAGCAGCCTTTCGAGGTTGGACGAGACGAGGATATCCATCGAGGGCGACGTGGTCTTGTAGAACTCGCGCCGCATGTCGTATACGCCCGTCTCCAGAAAATCGGAAAGGATATTGTTGAGGTTGGAGGCGCAGTGCAGCCTGCGCACGGGCAAGCCCATCCTCTTTGCGTAGTATCCCGCGAGTATGTTGCCGAAATTGCCCGTGGGAACGGTGAAATCTATCTCCTCGCCCATCTGGATCTGCCCGCCCGAGACGAGGTCCAAATACGCCGAAAAATAATAGGCTATCTGCGGGGCGAGCCTGCCGAAGTTTATGGAATTTGCCGAGGAGAGGACGACCCCCGCCTTTTTAAGCGCGTCGGTGCGCGCGGGGTCGGAGAAGATCTCCTTTACCGCCGTCTGGCAGTCGTCGAAATTGCCGCGCACCGCGACGACGTTCACGTTGCCGCCGTCCTGCGTGCACATCTGCAATTTCTGCATCTTGGAAACTCCCTCGTTGGGATAGAACACCATTATCTTGACGCCCTCGGCGTCCTTGAACCCTTCGAGCGCGGCTTTGCCCGTATCGCCCGAGGTTGCGACGAGGATGAGGATAGTCTCCCTAATGCCGCATATGTCCGCCCCCTTTCTGAGCAGATAGGGCAATACGGTGAGCGCCATGTCCTTGAATGCGCACGTGGGACCGTGCCACAGTTCGAGCATGTACACCCCCTCGTCTATCCGCACGAGAGGGGCGGGGTCGCCCTCGAACTTGGAATAAGCCGCCTCGCATGCGGCAAGGAGCTCATCCTTGTCGTATTCCCCGAGATACAGCCCCAATATCTTCGCCGCACGCTCGGCATAGCCCATGGGGATCATGCTCTCCAGCTCTTCGCGCGTGACCTGCGGGAAAGTTTCGGGCACAAAGAGCCCGCCGTCGTCCGCAAGCCCCCTGACTATGGCTTGCGCGCCCGTGACCTTTCCGCCGCCGCGCGTACTTATAAAATTCATAGCCCACCTCCTGTCTTATCCGAAAAAAAGGCGGCACGGAAATTCCGTGCCGCCCCTTAAAGCTCCGTATCAAACGTACTTCTTGACGAAATCGGGGAGTTCGCTCTCCTCGCAACTGCACGTAATGGTTATGGTTATGCTGTTTTCGCTCGCAACCTTGTCGAGCATATAGAATATTCCGCCCAGCTCGGCTATGGGCTTGCCCGTTATGCGCGAAACGCCGTCCACATAGATATACTCATGGTCGCTGTTGCACGCCGCAACACCCTTGATAAAGCCGCACAGCGCGTCTTCGCCCACGATCTGGTAGTCCTTGACGTCTATAAAGCGGACGTTGCGGTGCAAATCGTACATGCACCTCTTGTTATCGGTGATGAATACGCTGAGCCCCTTTGCGTCGATCACGTCGGCGTTGGCTTTGTCGATGAGTTGCTTGGTCTTGCCCGTGCCTTTGGGTCCGTAAATAATTTTTATCATTGAATATCCTCCATATAAGTAATATACTTACCTTCAAGTATATTTTAACAGCAAAGGGAAGGAATTTCAAGACCTATTCGAAAATTTTTATTAAAAATGCGGGGAATGGCGCGTTTTACGCCGGTTTACTCCGCTTCGCGCGCGAATTCGGCTATCTTTTCGAGCCCCTCGACCATGTCTTCCTGCGAGAGCGCGTAGGACAGGCGCACGGAAGTGTCGTCGCCGAAGCAGATCCCCGGCGTCACCGCCACGTTCTTTTCGGTGAGCAGCATGTCCGCCACGTCCATGCTCCCCGAGATCTTTCTGCCGTTATAGCTCTTGCCGAAGAGGGCGTCCACGTGCAGCATGACGTAGAACGCACCCTCGGGCTTGACGTAGGTCAGACCGTACTTTTTGTAGCCGTCGAGAAGCTCCATCATCTTTTCGCGGCGGGCGCCGAACGCTTTCACCATGTCGCGCATGGGCTCTTTATCCCCCTCGAACGCGGCGATGGCGGCGTACTGCGTCATCGTGTTGACGTTCGAAGTGGAGTGGCTCTGGAAAGAAGCCACCGCCCGCGCTATGTCCTCGGCGCAGGCGAGATAGCCGAGCCTCCACCCCGTCATGGCAAAGGACTTAGAGAGCCCGTTCACGACTATCGTCAGCTCCTTCATCTCGGGGGAGACGGCGGCTATGGAGAAGTGCTTCACGTCGCCGTAGATAAGTTTTTCATATATCTCGTCCGCGAGCACCAAAATGCCGTGTTTTACGCAGACGTGTGCGATATTGCGTATCTCTTCCTCGCTGTACACCGCGCCCGTGGGGTTGGACGGCGTGTTGAATATGAGCATCTTCGTGCGGGGGGTTATCGCCTTTTCGAGCTGCGCCGCGGTAATCTTGAATCCGCTCGCGCGGGTCGTTTCGACGAACACGGGCACGCCGCCGCAACTCTTTACCACCTCGGGATAGGTGAGCCAATAGGGCGAGGGGATAATCACCTCGTCGCCGTCGTCTATCGTGGCGAACACCGCGTTGTATATGGAGTGCTTGGCGCCGTTGGAGACCACCACCTGCGAGGGAGCGTATTCGAGCCCGTTCTCCTCTTTCAGCTTTTTGCAGATGGCTTTTTTGAGGGCGGGAAGCCCCGCCGCCGCCACATACTTGGTGTATCCCTTGTCGAGGGCGTCCTTTGCGGCGGCTATTATGTGCGCGGGGGTGTTGAAATCGGGCTCGCCCACGCCGAAGTTGATAACCCGTACGCCCGCCGCCTTCAATTCATTGGCTTTCGCCGAAATAGCGAGGGTCATACTCGGGGATATGGAAGCCGCCTTACGTGAAACTCTTGTCATCTCTTCTCCTCACCGCGCCGCGGATTTTGTTTTATGCCTGAATTATATCACAGCGGGCGGGGATTTGGCAATGATTTGAAATTATTTTCTTTTATGGACGGAAATTGTGATAAATATAACCAAATATGATAGTTGCTCCCTAAAATCCGCGCCGCGGGCTTTTGCGGCTTGCGCGGGCGGGCGAAAATAAAATAGCCGCGGGTATTGCAATCGGAAAATTTATGTGATATAATATTTTAGGTCAAAAAATAAAAACCTTTTAAGGAGGAAAAAATGGCACACGAAAAGCTGATTGAACAGATCAAACAGACAAAGATAGTTCCCGTAGTCGTTCTGAACACGCTGGAAGAGACCCTGCCCAAGATGCAGGCGCTCGTAAACGGCGGTCTGCCCTGCGCGGAAATAACCTTCCGTACCGCATGCGCGGCGGACGCGATAAAACTGACGGTGGAAAAATTCCCCGAAATGCTCGTAGGCGCGGGCACGGTCATAAACCGCGAACAGTGCGAAAAAGCCATCGCAGTGGGCTCCAAATTCATAGTTTCCCCCGGTTTTTCCGAGGAAGTCGCCGACTGCTGCGCCGAGCATAACATGCTGTATCTGCCCGGCATAGTCACCCCCACGGAGGCAATGGCAGCCATAGCGAAGGGGCTCACCACCCTTAAATTCTTCCCCGCTTCCAACTACGGCGGATTGAAGACGATAAAGGCAATATGCGCCGCCTTCCCCTATCTGCACATCATGCCCACGGGCGGCATAAACGAGAGCAATATCCTCGAATATCTCGCATACGACAAGATCATCGCCTGCGGCGGCAGCTGGATGATGAGCGGCACGCCCGAAGAGATAGAGGCAAAGACGAAAGCCGCAGTCGCCCTCGTCAAGTAACCCAAAGCATAAAATACAAATGCGCGCCCGCGGCGGAATGCCGCGGGCGCGTTTCTCTGTATCAAAATGCGCTATTCTATCCCCTCGAGCTCGTCCAGCGTGAGGCTGAAAGCGGGGATAAAGTGCTCGAAAAAGTAGTCCACCTCGGGCATCTTGCGCGAGAGCAGGTCGGACTTTATCGACTTTTCGGCTTTGACGAACTCCTTGTTGCCGCTTCTGAGCTCTTCAAGGCACTTGACGTACGCGGCGAGCCTGTCCGCCGCCTTCATGAGGCGGTACTCTTCCGAAGAGACGTCGGGCTTGACCGATTTGGCTATCTCGCCGCGCAGCTCCTCGGGGAGGGTGGAGAGCAGCTTGTCGCACGCCCTGTCCTCGAGCTCCTTATATGCGCCGTGAATGGAGTTGTTGAAGTATTTTATCGGCGTGGGCATATCCCCCGTCATAACCTCGCTGCACTCGTGATAGACGGCGTACAGCACGCACTTTTCGGGGTCTGCGCTCCCCCCGAATATCTTGTTGTTTATGACCGCGAGCGCGTGCGCGAGCATGGCGACCTGTTCGGAGTGCTCCATTATGTTTTCGGAGCGCACCGAGCGCATAAGCTGCCACCTCTTGATGTATTTCATTCTGTCCATAAAGGCATAAAAGTTACAGGACATGAGCCACCTTCGCTGTTTTTTTAAATTATATAACAAAATCCGCAAAATTTCAATTGACTTTGCGGTATAATCGAAATATAATTTATTTAGTTTAATCGTCGGGGGTGCTGCGGAAATATTTTCCCGCCGCGGCTGAGATCATACCCTTTGAATCGGCAAGGCAATTCTTGAGCGATAGTGCAAAGAGATTTTTTCGGGCATTCCCTAAATTTGTATGGGGAATGCTTTAATTTTCGGCGGTTAAAAGGAGGTTTTATGGTTTCATCGTTACTCTCTTTTCAAGATCTGTTGCACGACGTAACGTCATTCTTTACCAAGTTCGACGATCTTGAAAGCGCCGCCACCAGCTCCATGGTATGGATAGGCATTGCGCTGGCGCTTGGATTCGTGCTCTGCAAGTTTATCATAAAAAAGGATAAACAGCCGCTCGTCAACAGGATATTCGCCTTTATCGCGCTCGCCTACGCGGTCACGTCCATAGTCCTGTTCGCAGCCGTCTACTTCTTGGTGGACGTGGGCGAAGACGAGGAATTTGCGCCCATGATATACTACCCCATGCTGACGTTCGCGATCGTCGCCACGTTAGGCATAGCCGCCATTCTGATAAAGCCCTTGAAGCCCGTGAAGATAGCGGCATATTCCTCTATGGGCGCAGCCCTTATCGCGGTGATAGTGTGCCTCATAGTATATTATTCCTCGGGCGAACCCGAAGATCTTAACGGCGTGACCCTTGAAGTGGGTCAGAACGTCGCGCTCTACATAGGCGCGGCGGTGATAACAGCCGCGATAGCCCTTTCGGCGATCCTTATCGACAGGGATTCCAGACCCTTCGACTCGCGCTCTCTGAGTTTTGCGGCGGTCTGCATAGCCATGAGCTTCGCGCTCTCCTATATAAGGTTCTTCAAGATGCCCTTCGGCGGCTCCATAACCTTATATAGGAGAGCGCGAAGCTCATGGCTATGCAGA
>CANQXZ010000047.1 GCA_947627955.1 uncultured Clostridia bacterium | reverse complement strand
GCGCAATGGGCTCCAACCCCGCACAGCTTCTGAAAGCGCTCACCGAAGCCGAGGCTTATCACGGACCTTCCCTCATAATCTGCTATGCGCCCTGCATCAACCACGGCATCAACATGACGAAGAGCCAGCTCGAAGAAAAGGCGGCTGTTGACTGCGGATATTGGCAGCTTTACAGATACAACCCCGAAAACGAGACCTTCACCCTCGACAGCAAGGATCCCACGGGCGACTATCAGGCGTTCCTCGCGGGCGAGACGAGATATACCTCCCTTGCGAAGACGCAGGGACCCGAAGTCGCGGCTGAGCTGTTCAAGCGCACCGAGGAATCGGCAAAGGAAAGGCTGGAGGGCTACAAGAAGCTCGCAGGCAAGGAATAATGCAAAAAACGCCGCGGCGGCGGCAAGCCGCCGCGGACAAAAAGTAAAAACCGAGATATCGGAAAATGAAGATATCCGCCCGAGGATTCGGGCGGATATATTTTTGTGGATTTTCGGGAACGGTTATTTTGCCCTTTAAGGGGCGGATATCCGGCTTCGGCGCGCCGCTTTGCGCCGTTTTATGTAGTCCGCGAGCGCGAATGGCGACGAGATCACGGCATATATCGGTATGAGATAGACAAAAGCCGGTCCCGTGAGCCACAGCACGGGGAAATAGAAGGGCTTGCCCCCGTTGAGGTTGAAGTAGTCCGTCCGCAAAAAGCGCGGGACAAAGGGGTGCAAGATCTCAGTAGCCCACGCAAAGTCCGGGCGCACGCCGAAAGTGAAGCTGGAATTGTGGAAACCCGCGTTGAAGAGGTCGGAAAACTCCCCCTCCACCAATCCCACCCAAACGAGGAAGAAGTCGTTCAGGCAGATAATTGTCTCCCACACCAAAAACATGAGGGGTATAGCCCAAAACCGCGAGAGGCGCGGGCGGTGAATACCGAGCACTGCCGCCGCAAGGGGCACTACCGCCAAGGTCATATGGCAGATATAGAAGCGGACGGTGTCAAACGCGAACGGGGGCATATTCAGAGCCTCCGTGGGATAGGCGAGAGCCGCCAAGCCCCCCGTAACTCCCATAAAGAACATAAAATCGTGCAAGATATTGTGTTTTTTTATGAGGAAGATAAAGGGGAACAGCACCGTTGAAACGGCGCAGAGATTCTGCATAGCCGACATGCGGAGCGATTTGGGAAATTCGTACACATAGGGCGGGAACGCCTGTTTTAAGTAGTGCAACAAAAAGTTAAGAAAAAGCAATACCAAAAGGACGATACGCGCCGTTTTACGGCTCGCCCTGTGCAACGCGATAATCAGCGCCATAAGGTATACGGCTGCTATACCCCAATAGAGGAAATAGTAGCCGTTTGCCATTTTGACCGCACCCATGGCGGCTTACTCAAACTCCCTTTTGCCGGGAATTATCACCTGCGAGGTGAGGGAAGCGACAGAAGGCGGGTCGTGCGGTTCACCGCTGTCGTCGACATATGAGCCGTCTGCCCAATGCGTACCTTGCAACGATTTTCTGAGGTTTTCGATATGTCCTTCGTCCGCTCCCTCTTTAAGCGAAATATCACGATATACTTGATTCTTATGCCACTGAATATGGTCGAAGTTCTTTACGCCCGGCTCCTTAAATTCGCACTGCAAGCGGATATATCGAGTGTCGGAAAACAGCTGCTCATTCAAATCCACATTACCTGTAAATGTAATGTTACCAGACTTGTAATCCGCAACTGCATTGTCCAATCTCGCAGTGCCATCGTCATTCATCATTTCATATGTCAAAGCGTAATAGCTGAACGCAAGGTTCACCTGTGCAATTTTTGCACCGTTGCCCAATACTCCGCCGCCTTCAGTAAGCGTTTTATATTCCTTGCCGTTCCAGACATACGTCTTTCCGTTAAAATCCGAAACGATAAATGCCAACACATTGACATAGATCTTATCAACATTTTGTTGACCCGGATATGCGATTGCAGAAACATTTTTCCCGTGCCATTCAAAATAATTTTTAATACCCGGCACAACCTCGTTAAACATTGAACCGACAAGAGAGTTCAATTGGGAAAGCGCCGGTTGATTGTAATAGTTGAGTATATCATTGGATCCCTTAAAATGAATTTTAATATTCTGTTCGCTTCCGTTATCAGCCTGAATAGCGGTGCCGCACTCCGTCATTACTACGTTTTCTGCATAGAGAGCATTATTGTTATAATAAAGCTGTACAGCCGCCTTGGGGATGCTTGAGAATACGGTATTCTTCGTGTAGAACGTGCCGCTCGCCGGGTTGAATTTGTAATAGTGCGACAAATCGCAGTAATACGCATAGTCCATTTTAAAAACCATTTTTTGATGCGTACTATCTATTTGGTCGGTGGGATTTGCACACTTTATAATGGTGTTATAGGCTCTGTTTATCGTAATACCTTCGCTTTCGCTATACTTAGACATTGCAGCGGTTTTTGCTTGAAGGTTGACCTGATAGCCGTTGCCGTATATAGTTGACTTACCCAGATTAGTCTCAGTCAAATACAGACCTTCGGCTTGCGCCTTACTGTCTAACTCCGGCATTGCGATAAGTTCGCCATTTCCGTAGAGATTATTATGCAATACCACTTTGGAATTGGCATAATAGCCCGCGGCGTTGAAGATATTTACTACCTCGCTGTCTTCAAGCACGTTGAAGTTGAAGTGGGCGCTCGAAGAGCTGCCCTTTGCGCCGCCGCCCGCGTCTATGCGCAGATAGGTGTACGCATTGCCCGAGGGAGTGAACTTCCTCTCGCTGGTATCCTTTACGCTCTCTTCTGTGACCTTGCTCCACTCCGCCTGCTCGCCGAAGTTGCCGAAATAGTCGTTCTGCACGTCGGTTTCCGAAAGTCCGCCGAAGTTGCCGAAGTAGATATGGGCGTAGCCCTCTTCCGCAAGGGTATCCACCCAAGGTATGCGCTTTTCGGGGTCGGTAACCGCATACTTGCCGCCCTCGGCAATGGTCTCCGCTCCCTTTTTGAGGGTGGAAGGTCCCTCCGCCGCCTTTTCTATCGTATAGGTTTCGCCGTTATAGGTGACGGTGTTGCCGAGCTGGGAGACGAGCGTGCCCACGGGCGAGCTCTCCTGATATTTTGTGAATATCCACTTTATGCTGCTGAGCTCTATCGCTTCCTGCAAAGCCATGTCCTTTACAGCCTTTACGGGGAGGCGGAAATAGTCTACCACCTTTCCGCCGTAATAGCTCTGCTTCGCGAACACGCGCGCCTGCTGATAGCCGGGGAACACGTCTTCATTCTTTTCCATATCGTAGCTGACGGAGCCGTCGGTGAACTCCACGTACCCGACTTCGAGGCAATCGAAGGAAAGGGTCACTTTGGACGCGCCTGCGGCGAACTCCAATTTGGCGCCCATGAAATATTTACCGCTCGAGGGAATGGTCACCGCGATTTTAAGCGTTTCGGCGGTAGATTCCGTTTCCCAACCGTCCGTGAAGTCGCCGTGGGTCACCGTAAAGTAGCCGTTCATTATATCCGCGGTGAAGCCGCCGAGAAGGTTACTTTCGGTCACGGCTATACATATCGAGAAAGAACCCGTTATTGTGGCGGGCAAGCTGTATTCCACCGTTTCGCCGTCAAGCTCGAACGGGTCGAGCGAGGTCTGTCTGCCGTTATCGGAGTACTCTATATGATAGGTATAGGTCAGATCGGCGGGTTCGACCTTTGCAAACGTCACGGTGTACTCGCACTCAGCCGTCTTTATCGTCACGGCAGTCGTGCCGACCACCGAAATCTGCAAGGTAGCCGTCTTGCCGTCGACGTCCGCAGTCTGTTCATGTCCGCCGCCGACGGTATAGCTTACCGTCTTTTCCGAGATATTCAAGCTGTCTCTGCGTTGGAGGAGCACGGTGAGGTCTACCTCTTCGAGGAAGGTCTTATACGTTTCGCCCGAGCCCAGCGCGGAACCTGCGTACTTCACTTCGAGGGAGTGCGCGGGGAGCTCCACCTTGATTTTGAGCGTATAGGTGTGCCCTGCGATACGCAGTTCCACCGTCTCTTCGCCGCCCTTTATGGAGGTGAGCGAAACGGTGACGACGCCGCCCTCGAGGGTGATATCCTCGCTGAACAGAGTGTGCGCGCCGAAATTTATGTGACTTTCTGTGAGCACGAAGTCGGCGGGCTGAGGATCAGCCACGGACACGGTGAGGATGAGCGATCTCTCCGTATCGGGGAAGATAAGCGCGTTTTCGGAAACTTCCGCGAGGGGCTGCCCCTCGTACTTTACGGAGAGCCCGCTCGTTATTTTGCCGCGCGTGGTGTTTACCGTGCGCGTCTTGGATGCCACTTCGCCCGTGCAGGGTTCGCCCTCCTTATTTTCGAATCCCGCCGCTTCGGGGGCGTATTTCACCCTCGCGAACAGCTTCATGTCGTTTTTGCCGAGGGGGAATGTGCGCTCGGCGGAATATTTGCCGTTTGCCTCACGGACGAGGGTCCCCTCTTCGCCGTCCGCGCCGATATAGAGGCTCTTGCCCTCCATCGCGCCGTCCTTTACGTTCAAGTTGACGTCAAAGGAGACCTTGTCGCCCACGGTGACGTAGCCTTCCGGCACGCTGAACTCTATCCGATCGGGAATTACGGGCACGTCTACATATACCTTTATCACGCACTGCTGTTCGGAGCAGAGGGACAAGGGGCTGCTGTCGGGAATATATTTGACTGTTATGTTGGCAAAGCCGCCCTTTTTGGGCACGAGGCGCATGCCGTCCACATCCACGACTTCGGGCTTATCGGAGGCGATCTCGGCTTTCATGCCGTCGGGAGGGGTTATGTCGAGGAGCCCCGTATCCTTTGCCGTATCGGTGAAGTCGAGGGCGAGATTTAACTCGGTCACACCGCTGTTGACAACCACGTCGACGTCGCCGCCCTGTTTTGCCACGTAGGTGACGTCAAGGCTGTTGGTGACCGTGCCGTCGCCCGAGGTAACTTTCACCGTCGCCTCGCCTTCCTCGGAGAATCTCAGCACGCCGCCCGTCAATGTGGCGTTGCCCGTTACGGAGTAGGTAAGGCTGTCCGTGTGGTTTTTGGGCGTTGCGACTACCTTTACGCTCGTTCTGCCGCCCTCCGCGAGCTCGGACACGGTGACCTCGTCGCTGTTGACGGTCAAGCCGCCGACTGTATCCGCGCCGCCCTTTGTGAAGGCGATTTCCGACGTCTTGCGGGTTATGGACACGGTGCACACGTCCTCGCTGACCTCGACTATCTGATTTGTCGCGGCGGAGTACTTCTGCGCCGTGATAGTTATCTTCACGTCGCCGAGGGGCGTTTCGTCCCCCACTTCGACGAGGGTGAACGCCGCGCCTTCGTCGGTGAAGTCGCAGTCTATCAGCCCCTCTCTGTCGAATGTGACGTTTACTATCTTGCGGTAGGAGCCCGAGGGGGACTTTTGCAGCTCTATTTCAAGCGGGGTCCCTGCAAGGGCGTATTCGTCGTAGTCAAAGGAGTAGTTCTTCTCGGTGAACAGCTCGCCCATGAAGTAGCCGTCTGTGCAGGTGAACTCCACGGAGGCGCTGTTCTTGTTGCCCCTGCCGTCCTCCGCGTTGGCGGTGACGGTCACGGAGCCCTCTTTTAGGAAGGTTATTTCGCCGTTTTTGCCGACGGTGGCTATGTTTTCGTCCGAGGAGACGTATGTCACGGTGTAAGTAGCGTCGGCGGGGCTGACGGTCAGCTCGGGGAACTGCATCGTGCGCGAAGCCTTGGTGACGCTCGTCACGGATGTGGAGACGCTCTCGAGCGGGGTGTGGCAGGTTATCACCGCCGTATCGGTTATGGAAGAATTCTCTTTGAGGCTGGCGGTTATCCTCACCTCGCCCGAGCCCTTGCACACCACGTCGCCGCCCGCGGTGACGGAGAGCACTTCGGGCTTGTCGCTCGAATACAGTATGGTCGCGGGACCCGCGCCCTCGGGCAGTACCTGAACGCTCAAAGTCTGCGTTTCGTCCCTGTACATCTCCTCTTCATAGTCCATGAATCTGATGGCGTGCACGGAGCTGTCGGTGACTATGACCTTGCGCCTTGCTGTCTTTGCGCTGTTCTCCGCGCTCCTTACGGTGACGTACGTCTCGCCGTAGTAGGCGGCGGTGACTACGCCGTCCGCGCTGACGCGCACGACCGATTCGTCGGCGCTTTCGAACTCCACGCCGCGGTTGGGAGCCTGTATGGGCAGCACGTTGACCTCTGCGCCCAGATCGTATGTGGGCGGGTCGCTCTCGTCTTTCATGACGAGCACCAACGCGTCCTTTGCGGTGAACTCGACGTTGTCCACGTAGATATGCGTTATGAGGGGCAGCACCGCGCCGCTCACGAGCATGATCGCGAGGAGTATCAACGGCAAAATTATTATCGTTGACGTCATTAACTTTTTCATATTTTTTCTCCCTTGATTAAATCTCTATTTTACGGTATTTTTTATCTGCCGTGAACCAGAAGATCACAAAATTTATCGCGGCGTACACAAGACCTATGCCCACTGCCGCAACGTACGCCCACGCTGCGCCTATCCCCTCCGCGCGGGGGAAGATTATGCTGCTTGCGCCTATGCAAGCCGCAACGACGAGCCCTATCATGAGCATATATGTTATGTTTATCTCGTCGGCTTCGCCGTTTGCCTTGGGTCGCAAATTGGGGTTGGCGAGGTTGAGGTTTATGCCGTTGAACACAAAGCCGACTATGAGAAGGACTTCGGTCACAATGAGAACGGTCATTTCAACGGCGTTGACAAAGTGCAGAAAGCCCAGAACCGCCGCGCTTATGAGGAGGGCGACGGCGCCCACGCCGATATTCAAGAACGCCTTGACGAGCAGCTGGGTGCGATATTCCACGGGCACGAGCTTGGTGATATAGAAGTTTTTGCCCTCCATGCTGAGCACCGAGCCCGTAAACGAGCAGATCATAGCCATGAACACAGAAATGACGAGCATGGACGCGCCGAAGTTGAGCCCCACGCCCACATACGCTTCCCCTACTATCTTAACGAGCCTGTCGCAGAAGAATACCATCACGGGGGTGGAGATAGCCACGCCGAAATAGAAATACGAATACGTCTTGGTGCGCATTATCTCCTTGAAGCCGTAACGGAAGATCGCGCGGGAAGAGCCGTAACCGTCGATGGAAGTGCGCCTCGCATAGCCGCCGAAACCGTTTTCGAGGGCCTTTGCGCGGAGCTTGCCGCACACCGCGTACGCCATTGCCGCGCCGCCCGCGATGAGCGCCGCGCCCGCGCCGAGAATCACCCCGAAGCCGAGCCAGAACCTGTCGAAGAAGATCATGTTGCCGAGATAGTACGCGGGGTCGTAATAGGCGTCCAGCGCGGAGAGGATCTTCCCCCAGATCTCGAGGGTGCCCGCCTCCCAATTCTTTCCGTGAATGAAGAACTGCGCCAGCGCGGTAAGGATATAGTCGTACAGCACGAAGCAACCCACCAGCACCACCGCGAAGAGCACGAGGCGGGCTACGCCGTACTTTTCGAGCAGCGAGGTGAGATACACCACGGGGACGGCTATGAATACCGAGAGCGCAAAGGGAACGATAGGCATGAATATCGCGCCGAGCAGAACGCCCATCACATAGGTAAATCCCATGCAGCCCATCGCGAATCCGTATACGAGCATTACGGGCAGACACAACACCGCCGAATAGACGCTCAAATCGATATAGTTTAAAATGAGATAGCTCAGAAACAGCTTAAAGGGGCTTATGGGGAAGCGCGCCGTGATAAGTATATCGGCGGGGCGATAGAGCCGCTTTATCTGCATCCCCGTTGCCGCCACGGTGAGCCCCACCAATATTATGGCGAGGTAGAGCTGGGCGAGCTGTTTGGGCGCGGGCGAAAGGGTAGTCGCCTTCAACGCGAACGAGAGCACGTACACGAGCGCGAGCACGACGGCTACGGCAAGCAACGCGGCGACGGACGTCATAATGGCGCTCGTCTTCTTGTTGTTGCGGTTCAAGCCCCATTTCAGTTTGAGCTGCAAACGGATAAACTCACGCATCGCGGGTCACCTCGTTCAGTTCCATATAATATTTATCGAGGTCGAAGTCCTTTTCCTTTCTGAGGTCGACTATGTTCGCGAGTTCTCCCTTGCGGATGAACACGACCCTGTCGCACGTATTGCGGACGACTTCGAGATTGTGCGAGGAGAACAGCACGCAGTGACCCCCGTCGGCATAGCCGCGGATATATTCGCACAATAGCTTCATCGTCTGGTGGTCGAGACCGACCATGGGCTCGTCTAATATCCACAGCGCGGGGTTATGGGCGAGCGCGCCCAAAATGCAGATCTTCTGGCGCATGCCGTGGGAATAGCCCGCTATCTGCTTGTCGAGCGCGTACTGCACCTCGAAGCGCACGGCGAGGTCCTCCACTATGAAATTTTTCTGTTCCTTTGTGGCGCCGTAGAGGCTGCCGATGTAGTTGACGTATTCCCTGCCCGTCAGCTTTTCGTACACAGAGTGGTCGTCGGGGACGTAGCCTATGAGGCGTTTTGCCTTTTCGGGCTGCTCTTTCACGTCGAAGCCCCCTACCTTTATCTGCCCCTCCTCGAAGGGCAACACCCCTATTATACTCTTGATTATCGTGGATTTGCCCGCGCCGTTGCTCCCGACGAGACCCACGACTTCCCCAGCAGCCACGGTGAAATTGATGTGGCGCGCCGAATAATTTGCATTATTGCGGTACTTCTTTGAAAAATCTATAACTTCCAGCATATCTCTCTCCGATTTTTTTGGCGGCTCCCGCCCGCGGCGGGAAGTGTACGCACATTTGCGATCCGTCAATTTTTATTATTATGTGCGCGGAAATTGTCGTTAAAACAGGTTTGGCGCGATAAGCCCCTATTCCGCTATTGTGATTTTAAACTATACACGAATAAAATGCAACTATGAGGGCATATTATCAAAATTCACACCCCCCCCCCTGCAATTTTGCACTATTTTTGTGTGTAAACCACACTTTATGTCGCCTTTCTTGTTAATCGCTAACATTAAAATGTTACTTATTTACTAAGATTTTTTGTGTAATATAAAAATATGACAAAATGTAACACACCGTCTTACATGACAAAAAGGGCGGCGCCGCGGCAACTTTAATTGCCGCGGCGCCGCCATAAAACGCGCTTTTACGCCGTCACTTTTCTTCTGTTTCCACGCCCGAGAGCTCTTCCCAGCTCCCAGATACGGCGTCTCTTCCGAAGTCGCCCTTTATGCTCTCGTAGAACGCCGCGAGAGCCGTCTGCTTGTAGGGCATTACCCAAAACTGCAATATACCCAACGTAAGCACGCTGAGAATGTCCCAGCCGATAAAGCTGAACATGAGGCAAAATAGCCTCCACTTGTTGCCGCGCATCATCTGCACCGAAACTATGCGGGCGTCGCTCGCGGTCATCTCGGGGCAGTCGCTGAGGATAAAATAGCTCATAGAATAGGCGTACGACATCACTATCCCCGGGATTATAAAGAGCAACGACCAGAGGAATATGAACAGGGTGTTCAAAAGGTACAGAAGGAATGCGGGGAGAAATCTTTTGAAGCCCTTGAAGAAATTCTCGAACTCGGCGCGCCCGCCGCGCACCGCGTCCAGCGAAATATAGGCAAAGCCCAGCTGCAACGGTCCCTCCACCGCAATGCCCGCGAGCGCGCCTATCGCTATCACGCTCGTGGAGGCGATGCCGCCCTCTATCAGATAGTAAATAAGGGCGATAAGCGTAAATGCGACCCATTTGTCGCCCGTCCAATCGTTGCCGAGGCTCGCCCGAGCCCTTTCACGATAATCCCTTGCACGCAACATATTCTCTCCTCCCTGCTCTTATTTTTTTGCGATGTCCCTGTACATGAGGGGGCGGCGGTCGCGGAAGAGCCCCCACTCATACCGCCCGCGCTGCAATTCGTCGAGGTCGAACTCCGCCGTGATATACCCCTCCTCTTCCCTGCCGAGGGAGGCGACGACCTCGCCCGTGGCGTCGGCTATGAACGACAAGCCGTAGAATGCGAGGGCGGAACGCTGTCCGCCGTTGGCTTCGCTCGGCTCCACCTCTTCCCGCCCCGTGCGGTTGGCTGCCACGACGGGCATGAGGTTGGCGGCGGCGTGCCCGCACATCACCCTCCTCCAATGCCCCGCGCTGTCCGTGCCCAGAATGGGCTCCGAGCCTATCGCCGTGGGGAAGAGCAGCGCCTCCGCGCC
>CANQXZ010000046.1 GCA_947627955.1 uncultured Clostridia bacterium | reverse complement strand
ATCGAAAGCGGTGCTGTCCTCATCCTCCAGCAGGCGGTCCCTCCGCGTCGGGCGCACGGGTCAATACCTTTGCGACTGTCACTTTCGGTGTTGCGCTGTTTGCCCATCCTGAAAACGGGAACGACGGTGCGGTGCGCCGCCGTTTGTTTTTTGTCTATGTATTACTTGTTATAAGGAGCCGACTATGAAAAAATACAACGTGGGCGTTATAGGAGCTACGGGAATGGTAGGTCAGAGATTTCTGACCCTGCTTGCCGACCACCCCTTATTCAACGTGACTTGCCTCGCCGCGTCCGGGCGGTCTGCGGGCAAAAAGTATTCCGACGCGCTCAGGCTGTGGCAATTAAAAGATCCCTTGCCCGAAAAGTTCGCGGATATGCCCGTATACGACGCGGTAAAGGACAGGGAAAAGCTCGCCGCTGAGTGCGACATGTGCTTTTGCGCGGTGAATATGCCCAAGGATGAGATACGCGCCCTCGAGGAGAGCTACGCAAGGGCGGAGTGCCCCATAGTTTCCAACAACTCGGCGCACCGCTCCACCCCCGACGTGCCCATGGTGATCCCCGAGATAAACCCGGAGCACCTGAAAGTCATCGAAGCGCAGAGGGCGAGGCTCGGCACAAAGCGGGGCTTTATCGCCGTCAAGTCGAACTGTTCGCTGCAATCCTACGTCCCCCTCCTGCACCCGTTGAAAAAGTTCGGGCTCGAAGAGGTAGCCGTGTGCACCTATCAGGCGATATCGGGCGCGGGAAAGACGTTTGAGACTATGCCCGAGATATGCGACAACGTGATACCATATATAGGCGGCGAAGAGGAAAAGAGCGAGGCGGAACCCCTGAAAATATGGGGCGAGGTGAAGGACGGCAGGATAGTCCCCGCTACGTCGCCCAAAATAACCGCCCAGTGTTACAGGGTGCCCGTGAGCGACGGGCACACGGCGGCGGTGTTCGTCAGATTTTCAAAAAAGCCCTCCCGCGCGGAGATCATCGAAGCGTGGCAGAACTATTCGGGGGAGCCGCAGGCGCTCGGTCTGCCCTCCGCGCCCAAGCAGTTCATCCACGTGTTCGAGGATAACGACCGCCCCCAGCCCGCGCTCGACAGGCTGACGGACGGCGGAATGGCGGTCTGCGCGGGCAGGCTCAGGGAGGACTCCGTGTTCGACTACAAGTTCACGGGCTTTTCCCACAACACGCTGCGCGGCGCGGCGGGCGGCGCGGTGCTCCTTGCAGAGCTGCTCGCGTACAAGGGATATTTAGACTGAATATAATGATATAGAGTTCAAAGGCGCGTGGCGCGCAGAGGGTAAATAATGACAGGTTTTGTAAACGGGATAATAACCGCGATGGTAACTCCCTTCGACGACGGCGGGGTGAACCTGCCCGAATTGGGGAAGATGATCGACTATCAGATAGCGGGCGGCGCGGACGCGGTCGTCATTTTGGGCACCACGGGCGAACCCGCCACCATGACCGACAGCGAAAAGACTGCCGTCATCCGATACACGGTGGAGAACTTCAAAGGGCGCATAAAGATAATCGTCGGCACGGGCTCCAACGACACGAAAAAAGCCGTGGCGGCGAGCGTCGCAGCCGCGGAAAGCGGCGCGGACGGCGTGCTCGTCGTCACCCCCTACTACAACAGGTGCACGCAGGACGGTCTTTACAGCTATTATGAAGAGGTGTGCAGGGCGGCGGGCATTCCCGTGATCGCCTACAACGTGCCCTCGCGCACGGCGGTGAACATCCTCCCCGAGACGGCTGAAAGGCTGGCGGGGATACCCAATATGGCGGGGATAAAGGAGGCGAGCGGCAACATGGCGCAGGTCGTGGAGACAATGAGGCGCATACGCGGCAAGCTCGACCTCTTTTCGGGCGAGGACTTTTTGAACCTGCCCATGCTCGCGATAGGCGGGGCGGGGCTCGTTTCCGTGACCTCCAACATAGCCCCCGCGCTCATGAAAAAGATGTATACCCTCGTCAAGGCGAACAGGCTGGACGAGGCGAACGAAGTGCAGGACTTCCTCCTCCCCCTCGAGGACGCGTGCTTTCTGGAAGTCAACCCCATCCCCATCAAGGCGGCGTACAACATGCTCGGCTTCTCGGCGGGCACGCCGCGCTCGCCGCTTACGGAACTTTCCGAAGAGAATAAGCTGAAACTCAGAGCCGAAATAGAGAGAGCGGGGTTAAAAGGGATATGATAAGAATACTTATAACGGGTATCTGCGGCAAGATGGGGGAAAACCTCATGAACTGCGTCGGGGCGGACGGCGATGCGGAAGTCGTGTGCGGGGTAGATCCCGCGGGCGGCTCGCCCCACGGCGTGGCAGTATATCCCGACTTTACAAAAGTGCCGCGGCAGCCTGACGTGATAGTGGACTTCTCCTCCCCCGCGGCTCTCGGCGGGGAACTTGCATATGCGGCGGAGAGGGGCGTGCCCCTCGTGATAGCCGCCACGGGCTATACGCAAGAGCAGCTGGAAGAGATAAAAGCCGCCTCGCTCAGGACGGCGATATTCAGGAGCGCGAACTTCTCAATAGGCGTGAACCTGCTCGCAAAACTTATAAAAGAGGCGGCGCTCGCCCTCGGGGAGGGCTTCGACGTGGAGATATGCGAGAGGCACCACCGCTATAAAGCCGACGCGCCCTCGGGCACGGCGCTTCTGCTCGCGGAGAGCGCGAACGCCGCTTACGGAAATTCCCGCCCCTTAAAGATAGGCAGGAACGGGATCGAGGGCAAGCGCGGCAACGAGATAGGGATACACTCGTTGCGCGGCGGCACGATTGTCGGCGAACACGAGGTGATGTTCGCGGGCGAGGACGAGATAATAACCCTCTCCCACTCGGCGCGGAGCAAGGCGGTGTTCGCCTCGGGCGCGCTGAAAGCCGCAAAATGGCTGTGCGGCAAGCCCGCGGGAATGTACGGCATGGACGACCTTCTCAACTCTTAAAAGACAAAAAAATCTGCGCCCGCGGGGTCACGACCCCGCGGGCGCATGTTCTTGCGCTATTTTATTATCGCGAGCTCTTTGAGTGCGCGCGTGTAGGCTATATACTTTTCGTTGACCGAGAGGTCGGAATCGGCGACGGCGACGGCGGTAAATTCCAGCCCCTTGCTCTGGTATACTGTCATGAGGTTTATCTTGGTCTTGGATATCTTTCCCGTGAGCGCGGGGAGATTGTAGCTCTTCCGCGTGAAGGCGGGCAGGTTCTTTTCCGAACAGATTATCGCCCGCAGACCGTTCTTCCCCGAAAGGTAGCCCGAGACGGAACGCCTGTCGATGTACTCCACCTCCGCGCCGTTGAGACCTATCGAGCGCATGTCTATGCCGAGCTTTCTTGCGACGAACTCCACTATCTGGTTGGTGTTGCGGTAGTTGAGGCTGAGGTTATACACCTTGAAGCCGAGTTCAGCCCACTCGTGTATCCCCCTCCCCGGGGTCACGTTCTGCCTCAGGTCCCCGAACACGTTGAAAACCGCCCTGTCGTTGACGGCGCGCAGCGTCTCGTATTCGGCGGGCGAGATATCCTGCGCCTCGTCTATGAAGAGGAAGGAATATTTGGGCGAGAGGTTGCAGCCGAGCTTCACGAGAATGTACGAGAGCGCGAAGAGGTCGCAATAAAGCAGGGGCGAAGAAGGTATTCCCGCACGCATTTTGGCTTTTTTGAGTATCTCCCTGTTGAAGTACTTCAATATGTCCTGCGTGTTCTCGCACTTGCCTATGGAGACGAGGGTCTCGTCCTGCCGCAGGACGTCGGTGAAGTCGTACAGCACCGAAAAGCCGTCCTTTATCTTCTCCACGCGGGCTGAGACGTCCTCTATCTCGACCAACAGCTGTTCCCGCTTTTCTATGCCCACGGAATAGGTGAGTATCTCCTCGGGACCGAGCTTTATCCTGTACCTTTTGAGGTCGTTTATCTCCTTTTTCACGATTTCGGCGAGCGATCTCAGATCGTCCATAGCGGCAAGGCAGATTTTGAGGGAGTACCGCCTCAGATACTTTGCCGACTTGTAAAACGAGAGGAGTTGCCTGTAAAAGAACGCGTAGCCGCCCATCCTCTCGTCCTCTTTTACGAGCCGCAGGAACTCCGCCGTCTCCTGCACGCAGTTGAACATGTATCTGAACTGCTTGGTGTAGTACAGCCCGCCGTCGGGCTTTTCCTTTATCTCGCCCAAAACGCACCTGCGCACCCTGAGCGAAGCGTTCTTTATCCCGTTATACAGCTCCTCCTGCGCCCTGCACGCCGCCGAGACGGCGTTTACCACCTCTGCCGCGTCGGCGGAGGCGAACATTCCGTACACCCCGTCGTATACCTTTGCGAGCTTGCGCTCCACGTCTATCGGGAACCGCTTCGAATAGATATAGTCGGAATAGGCGGCGGGCACGGGGGAAAGGAGATCTATCTTCCCGCCGAGGTCTATGCCCGCGTTTTTGAGCATGTTCGAAAAGTAGTTGCCGAGGGTGCTCGTCTTTACCTTTTCGAGTTCGAGCACCGCCGAGAGCTCGTCTATGAACGAATTGAAGGAGTCGGACGGGGTGATGACGAGCACGTCCGACTGCCGTATCTTGTCGTTGTTGTACATTATAGAGGACAGGCGGTGCAGGAGTATCATAGTCTTGCCGCTCCCCGCCACGCCCTGCAACACGAACTGTTCGTCCTCGGGCAGGGTGATTATCTCGTACTGCTTTTCCTGTATGGTCTCTATGATGTCGGTTATCTCTTGCTTTTCCTTGCGGCTCTTCAATATCTCTTTGAGATAGGGGTCGAAGATGAGCTCCTCGCCCCGTCCGCCTATCTCCTCCGCGCTGAGATAGTCCGTAAGGCACAGATATTCGTTTTTGAAGTCCACGAGCCTGCCGTTCAGGGCGCGTATCGCGCGGCGCAGTATCAGCTTGTAGTCGTAGTCGTTTATCGAAAAGGACGTGCGGCTCTTCTGGTAATACTTCCTCGCGAGAGGGGCGCGCCAATCCACTATTTCCAGCCCCGCGTCGCCGTGCTTGCCTATATAATAGCTGTTATAGCCCTCCTTGGGGTCGGTGAGGTCCATGCGCGCAAAATAGGGTTCCTCGAAAAAAGGCTTGAACGTGTTGCATTTAGCCTTTAAACGTGCGATAACCGCGTTGAGTTCGAGCACCTTGCGGTATGACTCGGCATTGTAGCCCTCTTCCGCGGCAAGTTTATTCTTTTCCGCCTTGGCGTCCTCTATCCCGCGCTTGAGCTTGGCAAGATACAGCGCTTTGAGCATGACCATTACCGCCCGCATGTGTTCGTCTTCGTATTTTTGCTGCTTTTCATCGTCGAGCAGATCCAAAAAGAAGTTCTTATCGGGCGTTTTGGACGGATTTATTAAGTTTTTCAGGTCCGTTAAGTCAGTCATTTTCCCCCACTGTTTTTTAATTATAACAGATTA
The DNA here is from genome assembly GCA_947627955.1 of uncultured Clostridia bacterium. Lineage (GTDB taxonomy): Bacteria > Bacillota > Clostridia > Christensenellales > Borkfalkiaceae > Coproplasma. Next base: position 4,949 of record CANQXZ010000046.1, on the reverse strand, counting down.
AAAAAAAATTGCAATACCCCGCCGCGGCGGCGCGGGTTCGTCCCGACCCGTGATTTTCGCGGAAAAGCCGCCTTAAAAGTCAAAAAAGCGCCCGTTTTTATTCAAAAACGGACTTATAAATTTATAAAAAAATTTTTTGACGCGCGGAAAACCCTCCCGCCGCGCCCGCACGGCTGTTTTTAACTTTTTACTTGACAAACGCACATATTATGGCGTATATTATCAATATAGCCGCGCAATGCGCTGAAAAAAGGAGGAAATACGCATGAAATATCTGAAAGCTGCGTTCCGCTACCTCGTTCCCTACATGCTCTACGGCGAAATACTCTATCTCTCTTTGAAGGGCGTGAAAGACAAGTCCATATTCATGTTCAACGGACTCTTCGGCTACTATTCCGAGATGTCGCGGTATTTGGCATGGGGGCTGGATATATTCTTTATTGTCGCGGGGCTGGGCGCCATCGTGTACGGTACATACCTGCTCTATACAAAGGCTGTCGACGCCGGCGGAGAGGGCTTCGAGACGGCGATAACCACCGAAAAACAGGTGGAATATCAGGAGACGATGTCCGGCAATTGGCGCGCGAAAAAGCATGACGTGACGGTTTACGACACCGACGCGATCTCCAACAACGTGGCCTTGGCTCTGCTGTACTTTGTGGGCGCAGTGCTCATGGACGTGGTCGGGATAATATTCTTCATCGTGTTCGTAGTAAGAAACGTCGGAAAGAAATAAACATCAAGTCAAAACATAAGCCGCGGCTCCGCAGAATGTGCGGAGCCGCGGCTTATTGCTATCCTTTATGGGATCCTGCGCGCTATAAGCGGGAAAAGACCTCCCCTATGCTGTCGTTTATCACGAGCTCGGCGCCCGCGTCCGCGCTCGTCGCGGACTTGTTGACTACCACGAGGTGCCTGCCGCGGAAATAGCCCACGAACCCCGCCGCGGGGTAAACCACGAGGGAAGTCCCCCCTATTATCAGCGTATCTGCCGCCGCGATGGCTTTGAGCGACGCCGATATCACCTCGGGATCGAGGCTCTCCTCGTACAGCACCACGTCGGGCTTTATCACTCCGCCGCACGCGCACTTAGGCACGCCCGACGAATTTTTGACGTACTCCGCCGTGTAGAACTTGCCGCAGCGCATGCAGTGGTTGCGGTGGACGCTCCCGTGGAGTTCCAGCACGTTTTTACTGCCCGCCGCCTGATGCAGCCCGTCTATGTTCTGCGTTATGACGGCTTTCAGCTTGCCATCCTCTTCCAGCCGCGCGAGAAAGAGGTGCGCGGCGTTGGGCTTTGCCGAGAGATATAACATCTTTTCACGGTAAAAATCGTAAAATTCCCGCGTGCGGTTTACAAAAAAGCTGTGCGAGACGATCGTTTCGGGCGGGTACGCGTATTTTTGGGCGTACAAGCCGTCCTGCGAGCGGAAATCGGGAATGCCGCTCTCGGTGCTGACCCCCGCGCCGCCGAAAAAGACTATGTTTTTGCCGTCCGCGACGATCTCCTTTAAAGCCGTTATCTTATCCATTTTACATCCCTCCGCCTCCCGCGGAGGCGAAAAAACGGGGGCTGCGCCCCCGTTTTTTATTCCACTCCCTCGTTGAGTTTAGCCAAAAGGGCGTCGAGGTCGTTTCCGTGCACGAAAACCGCCTCTTCAATGGTTTCGCCGTGCGCCATAGCGCATCCGAGGCAGTGCATTCCCACCGCCTGCAATATCTCGGCGCTGTTGGGATTGATCTTGAGACAATCCATTATCAACGTATCCTTGGTTATCTTTGCCATATCAGTTCTCCGAAATTGTTTTTATGGAATTATTATACCACGCCCGCGCAAAAAATTGCAATTGTTTGCCGTACGATTTTTGAAGCTATTTTTCCGGCGCGGAGATAGAGAGGCTGCGCGGCGGTTACCGCCGCGCAGCAAACATGCGAACGTCTTTTTACTCTGCGTTGTGCACGACGACCTGCGGGAAGGGGATCCCTATGCCGTACTTGTCGAACATGACCTTTATCGCGCCGTTGAGCGCCCTGCTGACCGCGAATATGTCGCCCTCGTAGCAGTTCACCGTGAACTGCAACGTAACTCCGCTCGCGCCGAGGGAATCCACGCCGTCGTAGCTCACTTCGCCTATCGCGCCGGGCACGACGACCTCGCCGAGGTGCTCCTTTATTATCTTCTCCACCTTGGGAAGGTCTGCGCCGTACTCCACGTCTATCAAGGTCTTGGCGATGGAGGGCTCTATCGTCTGGTTGAGCACGCCCTGTATCGAATTGTTGTTTATTATCTTCACGTTGCCCGCCGCTTTGAGCTTGGTCGTCCTTATGCCTATGGAGATGACCTGTCCGCGGAAGTCGCCCACGGTTATCCAATCCCCAACGTTGAACTCGTTTTCAAACACTATGAAGAGCCCTGCGACAACGTCGGCGATCAGGGACTGCATTCCGAGACCTACTACCAACGTGACGACCCCCGCGCCCGTTATCAGCGCAGTTGCGTCCACGCCCCAGATATAGAGAACGGCTATCACGAGGACTATCGCCGTCACCCAGCGGATCATGTTGCAAAGGAGCATCCCCACTGTCTGTCCGCGCTGGGTCTTTTTGAAGCATACCCTTATGACCGCGAGCGCGATCGTGACTATGATAAGGACTATCGTCACGACCTGAACGCAGTTTATGAGTTTGGGAATGAGCATCCAAACGTCGTTCGCGAACGTGGAGGCGAACTTGGGCGTAAACCACGTCTTGTCGCTCGCGGGATTTATGTAGTCGTAAAACACGTACGACAGCACCGTTATCGCGAGCAAAACTGCGAGCAGAACGAGCTTTACGGGGCTCATTGCCCTGAATTTTTTTCTGATCTCTTCATTGCTTTCGGCAATATCTTCTTTTAACTTAGACATCTGTATCCTCCGTCATTTTTTTAAGAATTATATCCCCATTGCAACGGTCAGTCAACACACGTATTTTCAAAAAACTTTTTGTTATTTTTTAACAGTCCGTCACATCTTTATCTGCATTGCGCCGCCGGGGTACTCGGAGCGGTATTTAAGCGCCACTACCTTTACCACATCGGATATGCCCGCTATGGGCTTGCCCTTTGCGACTCTGCTGTCTATCTGTATGTCCTCGGTGTCCACTTCGGCTACGTTTTTCTCCCCGTACACCACGGCTATCTTATAGGGGATCATCACCGTGGAGGCGAACAGGATCTCCCCCTTGCCCTTTATGTCCGCTATCATAGTGCCCTTGGAGCCCCTACCGTGCTCTTCAAAGTGGGAGGATATCACCCGCTTGAAGCCGCCGAGGGAGGTGACTATGACTATTTCGCCCTCGCTGTAATGCTGGGTGGCGAAGATCACCTCGTCGCCGCTGTTCAGGGAAATGCCCTTTACGCCCCCCGCCATCCTGCCCTGCGAGGGCACGTCGTCCTTGGAGGCGTTCAGGCACATCGCGTTTTTGGTGACGAAGAGCATCGTGGCAAGGTCGTCGTCCTCGAAGTTCTGCACGCACATCACCTCGTCGCCGTCTTTTAACTTTATGGCGGGGAAGAACCGCTTCGTCAGGTCGTACTCCGACCACGGCGTGCGCTTCACCGCGCCCTGCTTTGTGAAGAACATCAGATCTCCCTTCGGAAGAGGACCGCGGTGGGCGAACACCCCGACGGGATACTCTCCCTTTGAAACGCCGTCCGCAATGGCGGAGAGCTTCACGCCAGCCGACCTTATCTCCGCGGGCTCCGCCTCGTCGAGGGGCGCCTTTACGCAGTTGCCGAGATTGGTGAATATGTACGCCACGCCGTCCGAGCCGCATTCCGCCGTCGACGTGATGAGCTGTGATAATGGCGCCGACGTGGAGGTCTTTTTCCTTGCGAACTCAGTAAAGTCCTCCTTTTCGAGGAATTTGACAGTGCCCGCGGCGGTTATACCCACCGTCCACTCCGAGACGGCGCGCTTGATATCCGCGCGCTTTACGTTTATCTTTTCGGCGTCGTCCACTATGCGGGTGCGGCGCTCGCTCCTGTACTTATCCCTTATCTCGCGCATCTCGCGCTTTACTATCTCGTATTGGAGCTCGCGGGAGTCGATTATCCTTTTAAGCTCCTCTATCCGCGCTTCGAGCTTTGCGAGTTCTTCCTCCAGCTTGCGCACTTCGAGGCGGGCGAGTCGGGCGAGGCGCAGATCGAGTATCGCCTGTGCCTGCACTTCCGTGAGGTCGAACCTCTCCATCAGCCTGCGGCGCGCGTCGGGCGTGCTCTCCGAGGTCTTGATTATCTTTACCACCTCGTCCACGTTGTGCACGCCTATTATCAGCCCGCGCAATATATGGCAGCGGGCTTCCGCCTCGCGCAGTTCGAACTTGCACCTGCGGAGGACGACCTGCTGCTGATAACGGGTGTAATACTTCAATATGTCGAGCAGCCCGAGCTGGCGGGGCTTGCCGCCCGCTATGGCTACCATATTTATGCCGAACGTGCATTCGAGGTCGGTGTATTTGAAGAGTATCTGCAAAATGGCGTCTACGTCGGCGTCCTTTTTCACCGTGATGACCGCGCGCATTCCCGAGCGGTCGGACTCGTCCACTATGTCCGAAATGCCGTCGAGGAGGGCTTTTTTGTCCTCGCGCAGCAGCATTATCTTCCTCAAAAGTTCGGCTTTGTTGGTCTGGTAGGGAAGTTCGGTTATGACTATCTGCTTCTTGCCGTAGTCCCCCTGCTCCACCGAGTACTTGGCGCGCAGAACTATCTTGCCCTTGCCCGTCTCGTAAGCCTGTTTAAGCTCGCTTGCGATTATGTAGCCGCCCGTGGAGAAGTCGGGACCGGGGATTATCTTCATCATCTCGGCAAGGGATATCTTGGGGTTGTCAATATAGGCGCAACAGCCGTCTATGACCTCGTCAATGTGCTTGCCGGAATCGAACATCAGCGAATAGCAATACACGTCGTA
>CANQXZ010000045.1 GCA_947627955.1 uncultured Clostridia bacterium | reverse complement strand
CCGCAAGCACCGCGTACCGCGCGGAACTTTGCCTTGCGCCGCAGCTGAGGACAAAGCCCTCCGAAATGTCCGAAACGCGGGTTTCAAGAAGGATATCCACTCCCCTGCGCCCGAGCTTGCGCAAGAGGATATCAGTCAGGGAAGAAGCCTGCATGCTGAACGGGTATATCCTGCCCGAGCCGTCGGTGCGGTAGAGCATTTCGCCGAAAATGCGCCTGCACGCCCAATCGGCGGGCTTTGCGCCCTCTTCGCCTATTATCTTGCCCACAAGGGACAGATCTCCGCTTCTGTAACACGAGCGGGACATGTTCATATTCCCTATATTGCCCTGCCCGTTGCCCGTGGCGGCAAGTTTTTTCCCCGCCCGCGCGCCCGCCTCAATGACGGCGATCTTCAGCGAGGGCTGTTCCGACAGCACGGCGGCGCAGGCAAGCCCCGAGGCTCCCCCGCCGACGATAGCCACATCATAACGCTCCATAATTCATCCTCATGGAAAAATTATACTTTACGGGCGGGGATATGTCAACCTTTGAAGTCCTTCAAAATGGCTTGAAGGGCGTTGAGATGCAGAACTTCGTCCTCCCTTATCCGTGAAACAATTTCGGCGACCTGAGCGTTTTTGAGCTTTTTGAGCATCAAGCCGTAGTCGCGGATCGCCTGCCTTTCGCCTATCGCGTCGTCTTCGAGCATGAATCTGAGCGAGCGGGAATACGCCACGTATTTGGCGCTGTAATAGTCGAAACCCGAATACGGACAGCGGCAATATACGGGCGGCGCACCGAGGGCGAGAATGGTCTCTCCGAGGATCTTCAAGTGCGTCATCTCAGCCACGGCGACAGAGAGCAGCGTCGAGGCTATTTCCGTATAGCCGTTCTTTCTGAAATAAAACGAGTGATAAACGTATTGCAGAGCGGCGTTGAGTTCCCCCGTGGAAGAGGCGTAAGCGGGGGAAATTATCCTGAGGCTCAATGCGTCCTGCGACAGCCCTTCCGCGGACGGGTAAGGGGAATTTATTTTCAAAGGTTCGGGCATAGATAACTCCTTTTCGGTATTATCCAAAATATGACGGCTGAACCTTTTTGGTTAATTTTTTAAGGGGTTTGTCCGCCAAATTTGCCTCAAAAATGGCTATTATGCGTGGCATAGTACTTGATTAACAGCAAAAAAGGCGGCTTACAGCCGCCTTTTTTTGTGATATAAAGCTCAGAGAATGTCTTTGAGGAACTGACCCGTATAACTCGACGGGCACGCCGCCACTTCTTCGGGCGAGCCCGAAACCACCACTTCTCCGCCTTTATCTCCGCCCTCGGGACCGAGGTCTATTATATAGTCGGCGCACTTTATGACGTCGAGGTTATGCTCTATTACGAGCACGGTGTTGCCCCCTTCGCGGAGCCTGAAAAGTATCTTTATGAGTTTGTCCACGTCGTAGCTGTGCAGACCCGTAGTGGGCTCGTCGAGAATGTAAAAGGTCTTGCCCGTGCTCCTCTTTGAAAGTTCCGTGGCGAGCTTTACCCTCTGCGCCTCGCCGCCTGAAAGGGTAGTTGCGCTCTGCCCCAATTTGATATAGCCGAGCCCGACGTCGTTCAAGGTGGACAGCTTGTTGTACACCGAGGGCACGGGTCTGAAGAATTCGCACGCCTCCTCCACCGTCATTTCCAGCACGTCGGAGATGGACTTTCCCTTGTACTTTACCTCCAATGTTTCACGGTTGTAACGCTTGCCGCCGCACACTTCGCACGGGACGTATATGTCGGGCAGGAAGTGCATCTCTATCTGTATTATGCCGTCGCCCTGACAGTGCTCGCACCTGCCGCCCGCGATGTTGAAGGAGAACCTGCCGCTCTTATATCCCCTCTCCTTTGCGTCCGGCGTGGCGGCGAACAGCTCGCGTATAGCGGTGAACACGCCCGTATAGGTCGCAGGATTGCTCCTCGGCGTTCTGCCTATGGGCTGCTGGTCTATCGCGATGACCTTGTCGAAGTTTTCGAGCCCCTCGAACCTGTCCGCGCGCCCCATGGGCTGGCGGGCGCCGTTGAGCTCGTTGGCGAGCTTGGGATAGATAATTTCGTTGACGAGGCTCGACTTCCCGCTGCCGGATACGCCCGTGACCGCCGTTATGAGCCCGACGGGCACGGCGACGTCGATATTTTTCAGGTTGTTCTGCCCGCAGCCGCAGACTTTGAGCCACTTTTCGCCCGCTTTCAGGCGCACGGAGGGCACCTCTATCTTTCTGCGCCCCGCCAAAAAGTCTCCCGTTATCGAGCGGGGTTCGTTCATTATGTCCTCTACGCTCCCGCATGCGACCACTTCCCCGCCGTTTACGCCCGCCATGGGACCTATATCCACGATATAGTCCGCCGCGCGCATCGTGTCCTCGTCGTGTTCTACGACTATCAGGGTGTTGCCTATGTCGCGGAGCCCCAGAAGGGAATTGAGGAGCTTTCTGTTGTCCCTCTGGTGCAGACCTATGCTCGGCTCGTCGAGAATGTACAGAACGCCCGTGAGCGCGCTGCCTATCTGCGTTGCGAGCCTTATGCGCTGGCTCTCGCCGCCCGACAGCGTTGCCGCCGAACGGGAAAGGGTGAGATAGCCGAGCCCGACGTTTTCGAGAAAACTTATCCTGCTGTCTATCTCCTTTATTATGCTGTCTGCTATCAGGTGTTCTGTCTTGCCGAAGAAGGAAAAATCCGTGAACGCTTTGAGCTCATCCACCGACATATCGCACACTTCCGCTATGTTTTTGCCGCCCACAGTGACGGCGAGAGCCTCTTTTTTGAGCCTTTTGCCGTGGCAGACGGGGCAATCGGAAGTGCGCATATAGCGCTCTATATCCCATTTTACGCCCTCGGACGAGGTGTTGTTGTACCTGCGTTGCAGGTTGTTGACAAAGCCCTCCCAATCCTTTTTGTAGCTACCCGAAAAATTGTACGCGTGGTATTCGAGGTCTATTTTCTCGCCGCCGTTGCCGTACATGAGCATGTCGTACACCCCTTCGGGCAGATCTTTTACGGGCACGTCCATGGAAAAACCGTAGCGCTTGGCAAGGGAGCTGAGATACATCTGCGTTATCGTGGACGAATCGAGATTCCAGCCGCTTATGCGTATCGCGCCCTCGCGCAGGGTCTTGGTCTTGTCGGGACAGATCAGGTCGGGGTCGACTATCTGCCTGAAACCGAGCCCGAAGCACTCGGGGCATGCGCCCCACGGCGTATTGAAGGAAAAGAGCCGCGGCTCTATCTCCTCTATAGAGACGCCGCAGTCGGGGCAGGCGTAGTTGGAAGAAAAGAGCTCTTCGCTGCCGTCGCAGTCGATAACGACGAGCCCGCCCGACAGCGACAGCGCGTTTTCTATGCCCTCGGTGAGCCTCTTTAATACGCCGTCTTTGTTCACGACGCGGTCTATGACCACGGAGATATTGTGCCTTATGTTCTTTTCGAGGTTGATCTCCTCCTGCAAGTCGTAGATTATACCGTCTATCTTCACCCTGCCGTAACCGCTCTTCTTCCAGCCCGCGAGTTCCTTGCGGAATTCGCCCTTTTTGCCACGGACGACGGGGGATTCGATTATTATCCTGCTCCCCGCGGGCAGGGCGACGACGCGGTCGGCTATCTCGTCGACGGACTGCTTTCTTATCTCCCTGCCGCAGTTGGGGCAATGGGGTATCCCCACGCGCGCAAAGAGGAGCCTGAAATAGTCGTATATCTCGGTGACGGTGCCCACTGTGGAACGCGGGTTGTGCGAAGTCGTCTTCTGGTCTATGGAGATGGCGGGCGAAAGTCCGTCAATGAGCTCCACGTCGGGCTTTTCCATCTGCCCGAGGAACTGCCTCGCATAGGACGAAAGGCTCTCGATATACCGCCTTTGACCCTCCGCGAAGATGGTGTCGAACGCGAGAGTGGATTTTCCGCTCCCCGAAAGCCCCGTAAACACGGTAAGCGTGTTGCGGGGGATACGCACGTCTATGTTTTTGAGATTGTTCTCCTTTGCGCCCTTTACAAAAATCTCTTCTTTCATTGCCTTTTGCTCTTCAACATTTTTTTCTTCAAGCGGGCTATCGTATCGCGTATCTCTATTGCCTTTTCGAAGTCGAGCTGCGACGACGCCACTTTCATAAGCGCTTTCAGCTTCTCTATCTCGGCGGGGATATCGGAGAGCTTTATGTCGTCCTCCGCCGTCTTTTTGCCCGTTACGCCTATCGTGTTTTTGATTTCCTTGATTATGGTGCGGGGCACTATGCCGTGCGCCTTATTGTAGTCGTCCTGTATCTTTCTGCGGCGCTCGGTCTCGCTTATCGCCCTCTGCATGCTGCCCGTTATCACGTCGGCATACATTATGACCATGCCCTCGGCGTTGCGCGCCGCCCTGCCTATCGTCTGGACGAGGGAGGTCTCGCTGCGCAAAAAGCCCTCTTTGTCCGCGTCGAGAATGGCGACGAGTTTGACCTCCGGCAGATCGAGCCCCTCCCTGAGGAGGTTAATGCCGCACAGAACGTCGAACTCGCCCGCGCGCAGCCCGTTGACTATGTCTATCCTCTCGAGCGCGTCGATATCGCTGTGCATATATCGCACTTTCTGCCCGTGCTCTTTGAGGTAGTCCGTGAGGCTCTCCGCCATGCGCTTTGTCATGGTGGTTATGAGCACCCTGCCCTTTTCCGCGACGACCTTCTTTATCTCGCCGAGCAGGTCGTCTATCTGCGTCTTTGTGGGGCGCACTTCCACGACGGGGTCCAAAAGTCCCGTCGGGCGGATGAGCTGTTCCACCACGTTGCCCGCGCGGCTGAGCTCGTATTCCGCGGGGGTAGCGGAAACGCAAATGAGCTGGGGCACCCGCTCGTCGAACTCCTCGAACGTGAGCGGGCGGTTGTCGTATGCCGACCTGAGGCGGAAACCGTAGTTCACGAGATTTTCCTTGCGGGAACGGTCGCCGTGATACATGGCGCCGATCTGCGGGATGGTCATGTGGCTCTCGTCTATGAACACGAGAAATTTACCCGCGGGGAAGTAGTCCAAAAGCGTGAAAGAGGGCTGCCCCGGCTGTCTGCCGTCGAAATAGCGGCTGTAATTTTCGACGCCGCTGCAATAGCCTATCTCGCGCATCATCTCGAGGTCGTAAGTAGTGCGCTGTTCGAGCCGCTGGGCTTCGAGCAGTTTTCCCTCGTCGCGGAACGCCTTTACCTCGTCGCGCATGTCGCGCTCTATCATGGACAGCGCAGACTGCATCTTTTCCGAGCCGACGGCATACTGTGAAGCGGGGAATATGAGCACGTGTTTCAGCTCGGAGACTATCGTGCCCGACACGGCTTCCTCCTCGCATATCCTGTCTATTTCGTCGCCGAAAAACTCCACGCGGATGGCGATATCCGAGTTCGAGGCGGGGAAGATCTCCACCGCGTCGCCGCGCACGCGGAAGGACGAACGCTGAAAATCTATGTCCCGCCGCGCATACTGTATCTCGACGAGCTTCTTTATGAGCTCGTCGCGCCCGAACTCCATTCCCGGACGCAGGGATACGGCGAGGCGGAAATACTCCTCGGGCGCGCCCAAGCCGTAAATGCAGCTAACCGAAGCGACGACTATGACGTCGTCGCGTTCGCCCAAAGAGCTCGTGGCGGAATTGCGTAGCTTGTCTATCTCGTCGTTTAAGCTCATATCCTTCTCTATATAGGTATCGGTGGAAGGTATGTAGCTCTCGGGCTGGTAATAGTCGTAATATGACACGAAGTACTCGACGCGGTTGTTCGGGAAAAATTCCTTGAATTCGTTGCAGAGCTGGGCGGCGAGCGTCTTGTTGTGGGCGATGACGAGCGTGGGACGGTTTACGTTCTTTATGACATTCGCCATGGTGAACGTCTTGCCGCTTCCCGTAACGCCGAGCAAAACCTGCATGCGGATGCCGTCCAGAACGCCCTCGGTGAGGCTCTGTATAGCCTGCGGCTGGTCGCCCGTCGGCTCAAATTTCGATTTCAAATCAAAAGTCGCCATACTTGAATTATAATCCTTTTTGGGGCAATTTACAACAATTTACGCGCCGCCGAACAATTTAAACTTATGTTTGATTATACCATTTGCACAAAAAAATGTCAATTTATTTGCAGCGCACTATAAAAACCTCTTCTGCCATTCACCGCCGTAAATGCGCGTCGTTTAAGAGTTGAAGACATAATAGCTGCGCCGCCTTGACAAAATTATCACGAAGTGATATATTGGAAATACCACATTTCGCAAACAGAATACCGTCCGTATAATATTTCGGACCTGTAATTAGTTGGAATACATACATCGGCAGTGTGTATCTCCGTTTTTGTGAACGTATTTTCAACTATTTACAACAGCGTACGTTCCGTTTGTGAGGTGTGGTAACCGTGAGAGATACCGTGCGGTGTGCTCTTTCGGGAGCACACCTTATTTTTTTACCGCACAAAGGAGTAACATGAAAAGGAAAATTTTGTTGGCGCTTCTTACCGTCGTATGTGCGGTCTGCGCGGCATTCGGCTTCGCGGCTTGCGGAGATATGACGCCGCAAGGCGATAATGGCGGCGGATACAGCAGCGACATCACGGATGGGACTTTCATTTATAAGCCGGAAATGGTAAACGGTCAAACGGGATATTCTGTCACTCTGTCGTATTCGACCGATTTGGAAAATCTTCAGTCGGTAGAATTCCCCACCGAGTATGACGGCGTCCCCGTAATAGCGATTGGCGAACACGCATTGGCACATTCATTTACTGTTAAAAGCATTACGATTCCCGACGGGATCATGATGATCTCCGACATGGCGTTTGAGGGATGCGGAATGCTTACTTCGGTCAATATCCCGGACAGCGTAGTCTACTTGGGTCGTAACATATTCGATAGCTGTACCGCCCTTGAAAGCGTCACGTTCGGAAGCGGACTGACCGATGGCTATATTAGTGAAGGGGTTACTTTCAATCAATGCCATAATCTTAAAACCATAACGGGACCGACTTCAATAGCAAAAACATTAGCAGCCGGCGGACTTGATAATTTGCAGACTGTAATATTTACCGGCGGAGAGTCGATCCCCGATTATGCGTTTGACTTTTCTTACCGCAATCTTGCCTCTGTGACTATTCCGGCAAGCGTGACTTCTATCGGCAAATATGCGTTCGGTGGCTGCTCTTCCCTTAAAAACGTTATCTTTGCGGAAGACAGTCGGTTGCAGTATATCGGAGATTATGCATTCGATCATTGTACATCGTTGGAGTCCATAACAATACCTGCAGGCGTCACTCAGATAGGGAGCGGCTCCTGGGGAAACATATTATTCGATGGCTGCAGCATTAAGGAAGCCACAGTACCCTGTTGCGTGCTCCCTTATCTCGGATCCGAACTGCGCACCTGTACCATAAACGGCGGCACAAAAATAGCCAGTGAAGCACTCGGAAGGCGTACGCAATTGACAGATGTCACCATATGCGAGGGTATAACCTCCATCGGCGACAGAGCATTTGAGGAATGCACCGTTCTCTCCACGATAAATATTCCCGACAGCGTGAGCGAAATCGGCAGCTACGCATTTAGCGGTTGCTCCTCCCTCAGGAAGATAACCGTTCCCGCCGGACTTGAGCTGTTTTCCTCTTCCGCTCTTGAAGGCTGCGAAATAGAAGAAGCTTCCATACCCTGCGTAGCGCTATCCGCCGTGAACGGTCCCCATCTTCTGACCTTGCACGTAACGGGCGGCACTGCAATAAGGAGTTCAGATTTAAAGGAGAGCGTCTCCCTTTCGGAAATATCGCTGTGCGACGGCATAACTTCGATCGCCGCCAGAGCGTTTGAAAATACCGAATATTACAAAAACGACGACAACTGGGTCGACGGCGTGCTTTCCATAGATAATTATATAATCAAGGCAAAACCCGAACTGTCACAGTACGTTTTGAACGCGGATGTAGCCACGATAGCCGACGAAGCGTTTAAAGACTGCGCCGAACTTGCCGCAATTTCTTCAGAGCCCGACGGCAAACTTCAATATATCGGCGCTTCTGCGTTTGAAGGGTGCTCGACTCTCTCCGATTTGCAATTGTGTGAAAAGGTCGCGACCATAGGCGACAGTGCGTTTAAGGGTTGCACCTCCCTCTCCGAACCGCCGCTGGGCGAAAACCTCAGATCCATAGGGAGCAACGCATTTGAGGGGTGTGCCTCCTTTAATGAAATAACTGTTCCCGCCGGAGTCGAGACCATAGGAAAAAACGCTTTCTTAAACTGCGCAACTCTTAAAAGTATAACGGTGGACGAAAGTAATGCGAACTATAAGAGCGTAAGCGGCGTGCTCTATGATAAGGATCTGTCAAATATAATACAAGTTCCGCAGGCGATCTCGGGCGCAGTGGAAATTCCCGATACAATAGCCGATTTCGGCATTCTCTTTAAGGGATGCTCGGCTATAACGCAGATAAAAATAGGCGGCGGAGTGAAAGCTATTGCCGCTAATGCGTTCGACGGATGTACCGAGCTTCAGACGGTGACAATTAAGCCCGACAGCCTGACCAAAATAGGCAAAGACGCATTTAAAACATGCAACAAACTTTCGAAAGTCGATCTTGTGCTGTACTCTTCCGAGATCGGATGGATCAGAGAGTGGACAAAAATAGAGTTCGCCAATCCCGACGCGAATCCGATCTACAAATCGCATAATCTGTATATAAACGGAACTCTTCTGAAAGATATCGGAAGCAGAGAAAGAGAACTCGAATTTTCGGTTTCAGATTACGCCTTTATCGGCTGCACCACTATCACAGGTCTTTACTGCAAAACCAACGAAAAAATAGGAATAAGCGCTTTTGAAGGTTGTTCAGGCTTGAATTCCGTAAGTATCAGGACGATCGAAACCACCATAAACATCGTTTTAGGTGAAAATGCGTTTAAGGATTGTTCCAACATCGCAAGTATCCGCATAGAGGGGACCAAAGTGTCCGCCAAACCTCTCATTATCGGCTCGCATGCGTTTGAAAACTGTACAAACCTTGCCGATATCGACATTTCAGGACATTTGCGTATCGGAACTGACGTCTTTAACAACACGGAATTCTATAATACCGACGCTAACTGGACAGACGGGAACCTGCTTTACACAAAGGATAGCTCTAATTACGACCATAATTTGATCAAGGCAAGAAATCTCACGGGCAAATTCACCATACCGCTGCCTCATGGGGAGAGTACTTTTACGATAGCAGACGGAGCATTCGACGGGTGCGATCTGCTTGAAAGCATCGAGCTTGGCTTCACGTCGGAAAAGTACTCCGTCAAAGACGGTATACTCTACGATAAAGAAAGAATGGAGATACTTCATGTGCCCCTCGCGATAACGGGCGACGTTGAGATACTGCGGGGAGTAACGGACTTAGGCGACTCATTCAAAGAACGCGCGGCGCTGACGGGAATCACGATATGCGAGACTGTTTCGGCTATCCATCCCAACACCTTTGAGGGCTGCACATCATTGAGCACGATAAACTTCGGAAACGGCGTAAAAACAATCGAGCGTAATGCAGTGAAAGGGCTTCCCGCCCTTGAAAGCGTTACAATAGGCAATGGCGTAACGGAAATCGGCACAGACGCATTCAAAGATTGCAGCAACATCAGGGAAGTTTACATAAACGATCTGACGGCATGGTGTAAAATCGACTTCGGAAATGAATACAGCAATCCCATGTATCCCAAGTCCGCAACAGATTTTTACTATGACGCACAACGCGGTCTCTACCTGAAAGGTCAACTTTTGAAAGAGCTTATCATACCCGACGAGATAACTACTGTTAAGCCATACACTTTTTACGGTTGCAGATCGATAACATCGCTCAAGATACATGGCGGCGTAACTTCGATAGGCGTATTTGCATTCGGCGAATGCACTTCCCTCGGCGGCGTTTATATAACCGATTTGGAGGCGTGGTGCAATATCGACTTCGAATATGGTGACACCCGAATTTGCAATCCTTTACAGATAGCAGGTGACCTATATCTTGATGGTGAGCTCGTTACAGAACTTAAAATACCCGATGGCATACAGACGATCAACCAGTATGCTTTTGTAGGTTGCACTTCCATAACTTCATTGGATCTGCCCACAAGTCTTTTAGGCATAGGGCAATATGCTTTTGATGGTTGCATCTACCTCACTTCCGTTACCGCTCACTCGGATTTTAACTTGGGCGAGGATGTCTTTCATAGCTGCATTTCGCTTGAAACAATAGAACTGGAAGGTAACAATGAACTCTTTGAGGAAGACGGGATATTTTATTGGAGAGGAAACAGTGATAACCCCGATCGGATAGAGTATATTCCGCGAACTCTTGAAGGCGATGTACATATTCGCGACGGCATAAGGGAAATATTTTTCTGGCAAAAAAATTACGATTCTATGACCTCCATAACTATTCCCGCAAGCGTAACTTATATCGACGGAATTGACTTCGGGTATTACTGCAAGAGCCTTGAAAGAATAGAAGTCGATCCTGAAAACGAAGTGTATGCAAGCCGCGACGGAATACTCTACAATAAAGCCATGACGGAAATTCTCGGCGTACCGACAAAAATCAAGGGCAATGTGACTATACCGAAGAGCGTAACTTCTATCGGCGACAACACATTTTTATACTGCGATTCAATCGACAGCATAACTTTTGAAGCCGGCAGCCAATTGAACTCGATCGGCAACTATGCCTTCTCAAGTTCAATCTGCTCCTTTACTCTTCCCGAAAGCATAGATAATATAGCAAACGACGCATTCTATAACTGTTTCCATCTTGCCGAAATATTCAACAATTCTTCTTATACCTTAACTGCGGGAGAAAGCGGATACGGCGGTATAGCGCTATATGCCATAAAAGTGCATGAAAAAAATCAGACCGCGAGCAATATAAAGAGGCAAGGGGACTTCGTATTCTATGACGACGGGGCAGACAACGTTTATTTGCTGAAATATGACGGCACTGAAGCAGATATAACCCTGCCGGACTACGGCAAAAATTTCAAAATTTACAAACAAGCCTTTCGCGGTAATCAAACCCTCACTTCCATAAAGATCCCGGAATGCGTAACAGAGATCGGTGATGACGCATTTGATGGCTGTTGTCATCTTGTGGAAATATTCAATGAATCGTCACTCGATATTTCAAGCGACTATGTAGTCAACACCGGTAACTGGGATAGGGGTACATTATACGTCCATCCAAAAGGAGACCAAACGAGCAGGATAGTAAGACAGGACGGCTTTGTATTTTTTGACGACGGAACAGACGTATATCTTGTAAAATACGAGGGCAATGAAAAGTCGATAACTCTGCCTACATATTCGAAAAACTATAAAATACGACCGTATGCCTTTAGCAATAATGAGCTTTTTTCTGTCACTATCCCCGACTGCGTAACAGAGATCTGCGACTATGCTTTCAGCGGCTGCGATCAGATAACAATAATAAATATAGGCGCGAATGTGACATATATCGGAAGACAAAGCATCCACATCAACCGTTTGATATTTAAAAACACAGAGGGTTGGAAAATTTCGAAAAACCGGGATATGTCCGACGCGGTAAGCGTTGACGTGAGCATTCCCACAGTAAACGACGATTACCTCAATAATTATTACTATTGGAAACGCGTCAGCGAATAAAGTTTGCGTGAACGCCGAAAGATTTTAAAGACA
>CANQXZ010000044.1 GCA_947627955.1 uncultured Clostridia bacterium | reverse complement strand
ACAGCACCCGGCAACACCGATCAGGGCTATATACTGCGCAGGATAATAAGGCGCGCCGTGCGCTTCGGGAGAAACATAGGGCTTCCCCGCGGCTCCCTTAAATTTGTCGCGCGGAAAGTGATAGAAAAGTACGCGGCGGTGTATCCCGAACTCGTCAAAAACGCCGCGAGGATAGAGGAGGAGCTCTCCAAGGAGGAGAACAAGTTCTCCAACACCCTTCAACAGGGCATACGCGAATTCGAAAAGGTGGCGGACGCCCTTCCCGAGGGCGGGAAGATAGACGGCGTTACGGCGTTCCACCTCTACGACACCTACGGCTTCCCCGTCGAGATAACGGGCGAAATGGCGCGCGAGCGCGGGCTCGGGGTGGACATGGAGGGCTACAAGGCGGCGTATTCCGAGCATCAGGAAAAGAGCCGCGCGGGCAGCGAGCAGAAGTTCGCCTGCGGGCTCGCCGACCACAAGGAGGAGACCACACGGCTCCACACAGCCACGCACCTTCTCCACGCCGCCCTCAAAAAGGTGTGCTCGCCCGACATAGAGCAAAAGGGCTCCAACATCACCGAGGAGCGCCTGCGCTTCGACTTCAACTTCCCGAGGAAGCTCACCCCCGAAGAGGTGGCTGAGGTGGAAAGGCTCATAAACGAGCAGATCGCCCTCGATATCCCCGTCGTCATGAAGGAGATGACCCTCGAAGAGGCTAAAAAGGAGGGCTTTACGGGGCTATTCGAGAGCAAGTACGGCGAGAGGGTAAAGACCTATTCGATAGGCGATTTTTCCAAAGAGATATGCGGCGGGCCGCACGCGGCTTCCACGGGCGAGCTCGGCAAGTTTAAGATCGCCAAGCAGGAAAACGTATCCGCGGGCATAAAGAGGATAAAAGCCGTCCTCGAATACTGAGCGCTTCCCCTCCGCGCGCGCATGCGCACATATGATTTTAATATATCCGGAAAAATGCGCCGTACGGCGCTTTTTTTCGGCTCGGAAGGCGCGTTCCGCGCGCCCGTAGAGGGCGGCTAAAATAAATTCAAAATTTATAAAAAACTTTAAAAACGCAACATAAAACAGCTTGACAGAAATTTTATAAAATAATAAAATAAGTTTACATTGCAACATTGAGATAAGAAAACCGTGTGTTTTGCGGTAATTTCAAGGAGTAGAAAATGAAAACCTATATGGCAAAAACGGAGGCAGTTGAAAGAAAGTGGTACGTCGTCGACGCAAGCGGCGTTCCTCTCGGCAGGCTCGCTTCCAAAGTAGCTGCCATACTTCGCGGCAAAAACAAGCCCACATTCACGCCTAACGTCGACACGGGGGATTACGTAATAGTCGTAAATTGCGACAAAGTGGCGCTTACGGGCAAAAAACTTACCGACAAGTATTACAGGTATCATACGGGTTATATCGGCGGGCTCAAAGAAGTGGCTTATAAGAAGATGATAGAGGAAAAGAGCGATCTCGCCGTATACGAAGCCGTGAGAGGCATGCTGCCCAAGAATTCTCTCGGCAGGGATATGATAAAGAAGTTAAAAGTATTCAAGGGCGCGGAGCACACGCATGCTGCGCAGAAACCCGAAGAACTCAAATTATTTTAAGGGGAGAGGAGTTTTAAATGGTCAAAACTAATTTAAAGAAAAAACTTCAATTCTGGGGAACGGGCAGAAGGAAAAAAGCCATCGCCCGCGTTCGCCTCATTCCCGCGGGAACGGGCGTTATAGAAATAAACGGGAGAACTTTCGAGGATTATTTCCCCCAGTCTGTCTTGCAATACGTTGTAAAGCAGCCCCTTGAGCTCTTGGGCGTCACCGCCAAATACGACGTTATAGTCAACGTATACGGCGGCGGTTTCACGGGTCAGGCGGGCGCTATCCGCCTCGGCGTAGCGAGGGCGCTTTTGCAGGCGGAAGACGGATGCCGCCCCGCCCTCAAAAAGGAAGGCTTCCTGACGCGCGATCCCCGCGTGAAAGAGAGAAAGAAGTACGGCTTGAAAAAGGCACGCCGCGCTCCTCAGTTCTCAAAGAGATGACAGAAAGAGACTTGCCGCTTTTATGGCAAGTCTTTTATATTGCGCTATCGGGGCGGAGACCGCTTCTTTGCCGCTTGACTGCATATATAAAATGTGATAGTATTTAAACAGAGGTGATAAAATGAAAAGAGATATAACGGAAGGCGTTCTGACGATGCTGGCGATAGCCCTTTATATGGGCGCCGCGCTCGTCGCCGTATTATGTCCCGTGGTCAACGTGAACGCCCCCGAAGGGCTGCGCGCCTATACGGGTTTGCAGATCTCGTTCGGCGCGGACAGCAGCTATAATTCAACGGATTTCGCCGTGTCGTTCCTGCTCCAATTGCCCATCTATCTTATGGGCGCGTCGATAGTGCTTTTCGTCCTGAACATAAACGCCCACATAAAACTGCTCGACTTTTTCGGCATAGGCACGGGAGTGGCGGCGGGCGTACTGCTGTTTCTGACGCCCTTTTTCTGCCAGCCCACCGCCGAGGCGGGTTTCACCGTTTCGGATATTTCGCTGTCGTACGTGGGAATAATAGTCGCCTGCTTGCCGATACTCGCCGCGCTGTTGAAGTTTATCTGCGTGACCGTAGTCAGGGACGACTGACAAAAATATCCTACAAACTGTCGTTTAAGCGCTTGCAAAATATCTGCGCATATGTTAATATATATCCGCCCGCGGCAATGCGGGAAAATACGGAGGGTTTAAAATGAAAAAGTATCTGACTTTGGGCAACATACTTCTGTGTGCTGCCGCACTGCTCGGGCTCGTGGCAATACTTCTCATGTTCGCGCCGGGCATAACTTACACCGTGGAAAGTCTCAACGAGACCGCATCTTACAGCGGCGCAAAGATAACGTTCGGCTACACCGCGGTCGAAAATGTGCCTTTGTTGGGAGAGGTGAAGGCGGAGCTGTTCAAGTTCTCGTTCATGAATTTTCTCACCTATCTTCTCGCGCTCGTCGGGCTCGTTTTCGCCGTACTCGCCATCCTGTTCAAGTGCAAGTACATAGCTCCCGTCGCGGCGGGGTGCTTCCTGCTCGCGGGGATATTCTTCTTCTGCGCCGTGCCTTTCACTCAGATAGGCGCCGACAATGTCATTGAAGAGGGATACGCCCTCGGCGCGGGCGCGATAGTTTCGGGCGTGCTTTCACTGTTTGCTGCGGTACTGTGCGTGCTCAAAGCGTTCGTGTTCAAGAAATAAAAAATTTCAAAAGAGCTCCCGCGGGGGCTCTTTTTTCTATTTTTGCAAAAAATTTCGCGGGGCATATTGATTTTTATCCGTCTCCGTGTTATAATATCATAGCGGCGGCGGGTAAAGGCGCCGTGAAATCCATTCAAAAATCTTTTAGGGGGAAATCTCAATGAAAAACGTAATAGTCGGACAGTCCGGCGGACCTACAGCCGTCATCAATTCCAGCCTTTTGGGCGTGTTCAAAACGGCTAAGGACAGGGGCGCGGACATAGTATACGGCATGGTGCACGGCATAAAGGGTCTACTCGACAGGGATATAGTGGATCTTTCCCAGCGTTTCAAAAACGACCTTGACAACGACCTGCTGAAAAGAACGCCTTCGTCCTTCCTCGGCTCCTGCCGCTACAAACTGCCCGATATTGAGGGCAACGAGGACACGTACGAAAAGATCTTCGCGATACTCAAAGAACTCGAAATATACGCATTCTTCTATATCGGCGGCAACGATTCGATGGACACCATAAAGAAGTTGTCCGACTACGGCAAACAGGTACACAGCTCCATAAAGTTTATGGGCGTTCCCAAGACGATAGACAACGACCTTGCCATAACCGACCACACTCCCGGCTACGGCAGCGCGGCAAAGTACATAGCCGCCACCACCAAGGAGATAATCCGCGACGGTCTCGTATACGACTATCCCGTCGTCTCCGTAATAGAGGTAATGGGGCGCAACGCGGGCTGGCTCACCGCTTCCACGGCGCTCGCCAAGGGCGAGGACTGCGAGGGCGTAGACGCCATCTATCTGCCCGAAGTCGTGTTCGACCTCGATAAATTCCTGTATCACGTGGGCAAACTGCTCAAAGAAGAGCGTTCGGTCGTCATCGCCGTCTCCGAGGGCGTAAAAGTCGCCGACGGCAGATACGTTTGCGAGCTCGCCGACCACGTCGACTATGTAGACGCATTCGGGCACAAGCAGCTTGCGGGCACGGCGCGCTTCCTCGCGGGCGAAGTCGCCAAAAAATACGGCGTAAAGACGAGGGCGATAGAGCTCTCCTCCCTGCAACGCTGCGCTTCGCACATCCAGTCCCGTATAGACGTCACCGAAGCCTACAACGTAGGCGGCGCGGCTGTAAAGGCTGCGTTCGAGGGCGTCAGCGGGCACGTCGTAACCTTGAAGAGGGTCTCCGACGATCCCTATATGTGCATAACCGACATCGCCGACGTTCACGACATAGCGAACATCGAAAAGAAAGTTCCCCGCGAATGGATATCCGAGGACGGCACATACGTAAAGCCCGAACTCGTGCACTATATCTATCCCCTCATACAGGCGGAGATCACGCCGCTGTGGGTAAACGGACTTCCCCGCCACATAAGGCTGCACGTCCGCTCCACAATAAAGAAGTAACCCGAAAATTTTTATCCGCCGCGCGGCGCAAGCCGCGCGGCGGCTTCTATTTCTGCGTGCGGCGGTTTTTCAGCCTGTTGCTCACGGCTTCGTGCCTCAAAAGCTGTTCGTACATAAAATTGGGCAATTCCTCCCTCGCGCGCGGGGGCTGGGCGGCGTCGGCGGGGCGCCCCGCCGCGGGCTCTTCGGTGGGCTTGGTGTCTTTGCCGAGTCCGTCTATGGCTTTAAGTAAGTTTAAAAGTGCAAACTTTTCCAAAAAATAATGCTCCTTTTTATACTTTTTTTGGCGAAATCAACTTAAAATCATTGCTTAAAAACAGAGTTTGGTATATAATTAAAAATACTTGAATTGTAATTATAAGTTTTTTCTTCACGGAGTTTTTGTTGAACTATGAAAAAACCTGTCACTAAAATTATATGCGCCGCGCTCGCTTCGGTTGTTGCGCTCGGCATAGCTTCCGCCGCGGGCTGTTCGGGATACAGCGGAAAGCAGCTTGCGGGCGACACGTCGGGCGAAATCTCCTCCAACGGCGGCTTTGCCGTCGAGAAGGGCGGATACGTCTATTTCATAAACGGCGTGGAGACGAACACCGCGGACAATACGCTCGGCACGCCCGTGAAGGGCGCAATCTCGCGCATTTCGGTGGAGGACCTCAACGCCGCAAACTATGCCTCGGCTGAGATAGTCGTTCCCCAGATAGCCTATTCGTCCAACTACGAGACGGGCATCTTCGTCTACGGCGACCGCGTGTACTACGCAACGCCCACCACGTCGGTCAACTCCGCGGGTCAGGTGCAGAACGGCATGCTCGACTTCAAGAGCTGCGGGCTCAACGGCTCCGACCCCTATAAGGGCGCGTACGCCACTCTCGACCTCGACGCGGACTACCGCTTCGTGGAAGAGGAGGGCGTGGTCTACCTCATGTACGCCGCCGAGGGCGAAACGCTGTACGGCGAAACGTCGGGCGTCACCAACATTCACTCGGTAAACACCTCCACGGGTGCGGATACCCTGCTCGCTTACAACGTCTCGTCCTATGTGTTCGACGCGGAGGACAAGTCGAACGCGCAGATATTCTACACCATGACGGTCAAAAACTACGCGGGCGACTCCAACACCGACTACGGCTATAATCAGGTTTACACCGTCAATGCGGCGGAGACGGAGCAGAACGAATACGATTTCGGCGAGGTGCTCGGCTGGGACGAGTCCTCGGACAGATATATCAACTGCGGCGACCTCGTCTTTGACGGCGTGGGCGGACCCGTCGCCGAAAAGACCGTGTTCAACTATAAGCCGGACGACGCCGCGCTCAAAAACGATCTGAGCTACACATACGCCCTCGAAACGCTGAGGGGCGGCAGGCTGTTCTACACGAGAAAGACGGACACTTCCTCCGAATATCTCTTCTCTCTCAAAACTGACTCCATAACGGACAGCTGGGATGCGATTAGCGGCAATCCCGAAAATACCGCGCGCCTTCTGGATAACGGCTCTTCCGCCGATACCTATAAGTACGTATTCGGTCAGGACGGCGAGCTCTCGCTCGTCATCGCCGCCGAAGGCTCGGGCGGGATAAGCGTAAACAAGGTGACGGGCGGCAAACTTGCAGCCGAAATAGACAACAAAAATTACTTCAACATAGTCAAAGAGGGCACGGCTACCCTGCTCTGTATCGACGGCGACTATATCTACTACTCGCTCACGGGGGGCAACGGCTACACCTTCTACCGCGTGTCCTATAAGGGCGAATGGCACGATTACGACGGCATGACCGAGACGGGCGAAGTCAACGACTATAAGCCCGTG
The DNA here is from genome assembly GCA_947627955.1 of uncultured Clostridia bacterium. Classification (GTDB taxonomy): domain Bacteria; phylum Bacillota; class Clostridia; order Christensenellales; family Borkfalkiaceae; genus Coproplasma. The sequence goes on along the minus strand of CANQXZ010000044.1, from coordinate 5,487 downwards.
CAGATCCTCGACCTCGACGCCGATTCCGCGTGGTATAAGCCCGAGATAATAGAAAACCACATACTGTTCGCTTCCGAAACGGACAATATGACCTCTTACAACTATATAATGGCGTTCGACCTCGCCGATATGGACAACGCGGCGCTCGACGCGCTCAACAAGAAGTTCGAGGGCATACTCGGCGAAGACGGCGTCATCCCCGGATATGCCGACGAGGACGACTATCCCACCGACATATACGCCAACCTTGCCGACGCGGCGAGATATCTCTTCTACACGTCGGACATAGACTACGTGCGCGACCTCGCCGCAGCCTGCAACGCAGAGCTCGAGGAGGGCGACGACCTCGTCTATTCCCCCCAGACGCTCGAACATCTCGCTTATATGATGGCGCCCGCGGCGGACAACGAGTGGGCGGATTACGTCGGCGACTCCAAAAAGGTCAACGGCAAAGACGTCAGCGCCCTCTCGCGCGACTACTACTATTCGGTGCTCGGCACAATGACCGAGGCGGACAAGACCGCATACCGCGATTCTTTCAGAACGGAGTATCTGAGGTCGTGGCCCGAAGAGGAGCAGGTAAGCTGGTGGGAAGGTCTCAACACGGCGGCTAAGGTATGCTTTATAATAGGCATGTGCCTTGCGGGCATTCTTGTTATCGGCGGAATAACCGTCGGCGTGATAGTAATCGTACGCAAAGCCCGCGCCAAAAAGCAGCCCCGCTACGCACGCCGCAGGATCAGGGTGGACACAACCGACGACAAGACCATCGACGTTTACGGCGACGGCGAAGACCATGAAGAGAGCGAAAACGGCGAAGAGGGCGAAAAATAAGTTCTTTTTGCGCATAAAAAGTCGATATATAAGACCCTTCCGCATAGGCGGAAGGGTTTTTGCATAAACTCTCCCCGCAGGGCGCGCTCGGCAAATCAAAATTTATTGAAAAAAACGTAAAAATCAGTTTACAAATAGGATAAATACTAATATAATGTTACCGAAATTTGTATGAGAAAAAAACATATATCCGCACGGCGGAATATGCTGTATCAAATACAAGTACATACGGAGAGCAGATATGATAAAATATATCAAGTGCCCGCGCTGCGAGCTCAACTATATAGACAGCGAAAAACAGGAGTATTGCGACGTCTGCATCGCGGAGATGAAGGGCAATAAACTCCAATTCGCCGATTTCGACGACGACGACCTCGAAGAGATAGACGAGGAGCTCGGCGCAGAGGAAATGTGTCCCGTCTGCGGGGTCAATCCCCTGCGCCCGGGCGAAAAGGTGTGCGACGCCTGCCGCCAGCAACAGGAGTACGAGGAGGAAGAGGACGTCGACATGGACAAGGACGAGGAGTGGAAGAATTACCTCGACGAGGACGACGCGGATATAACCGTGGGCGACGAGGACCTCGAGGAGGAGCTCAAAGCCGAGCTCGATGGCGAGGGCGACGAGGAAGAAGAGGAGGACGACCTCTATCACGGCGAGACGGACGACGACTTCTTCGACAGCGAGGACGTGGATTCCCTCGACGATCTCGAAGACGACGACTTCGAAGACGACGACGATGAAGAGGACGAAGACGACGATTTTTGACCCCGCACAGGGGCGCGCGGCGGAAGCGGAATGCTTCCGCCGCGCTTTTTTGGTATATTTTCGGCGTTACGGGCAAAAATATCATTATTATGATCAAGGTAAACGTAACCATAAGTTCCATAAAGCGCGCCGTGGAAAATCTGCGCGGCAAGGACGTGATAGTCAAACTCAATCTGGGCAGGAATAAGTACGTCACCTTCCCCGCCACCTTAAACGGGGTGTATCCCTCGCTCTTCACCGTCAGCCCCGCCGACAAGAATTTCCTCGGCAAAACGGCGTATTCCTATTCCGAAATTTTGTGCGGGAGAGTAAAAATTCAGTCGGCGGCAAAGTAATATTCGGGTAAGCGGCGGCATATTATACCTTGTAAACGGGAGGAAATATGTTAAACGCAACCATCGCCACGGGCGTATATACCCGCAAAACAGCCGAACTTACGGCACAGTCAATAGTCGAAATAAGGTTTACCGAACAGGAGCCGGGGGAGGCAGTTGCGGTATACGCGCAGGTGTCGCTCACCTCGGCGGAGCCCTCTTCGGGCAGAGTCAACTACGGCGGCAGATTGATATGCACCCTCGTGCTTGCCGACGGCGAAAAACTTTGCAGGATGCAGAAGGGCGCCGAATTCACGCACCATGCCGACGGCGACGCCGTCGCGCCCGCGCAGACCTGCGACTGCGCTCTGACCTGCGAGAGGACGTCTGTGCGCAGGGAGGGCTCCTCGTACGTGGTCTCGGTGGTTGTCGGCGCGCGCGTCGTCCTTTCGGACGGCGCCGAAAGGAGCTATATTGCCTCTCTGGAAGGCGCTCACGTGAAGCGTGAAGAGGGAAAACTCTGCAACGTGCTGCCCTTTTCGGGCGAGAGCGACATAGAGGACGGATTCAACCTCGTCGCAACCGACGTGTTGGTGCCTTCCGCACAGCCCGTCGTGCTCAACTGCGAAAAAAAGACGGGCTACGTCGAGATCTCGGGGGAGATATATCTTTCGCTGCTCGCCGTGCGCGAGGGCTCTCCCGTCGCCTCGGACAGGGTGATACCCTTCAAGGCGGAAGTCCCCTGCGAGCGGGCTGTGACGCCCTCCCCCGCGTATTGCCGCGCGGAGATAAAGGATATGTCCGTCGGCTGCAAGGTGAACGAGGAGCGGGGCAAGTGCGACGTGGAGCTCAGCGCCACCCTCGCCTTTTACGGCTTTTTCTGCGAGGAGGAACAGGCTACGCTTATAACCGACGCCTTTTCGACGGAAAACGCGCTCAAACTCACCTATTCCGAGGAAAAGACGGACGTCTGCACGGACGTCAAGGTATATTCGGAGCGCGTATTTGCGCCCTGCGCCGTAAAGGCTAAGCTGGACTACACCTGCGCCTTTCTCGCGGCGGCTCTCCCGCAGGCGGAGTTTTCCCGCACGCAGGATGGCGTGGAGGGCAGCATAACGGCGGTTTTGCTGTATTCGCGCAATTCGGAGATCCATTCCACCGAAGTCAGCATGCCGTTCAGCGTAAAACTCGCGGGGCTGAACGCCGCGGGATTCCCCATAAGCGTAGCCGTCTGCGGCATAAGCATAAGGCAGCGCGCCGAGGGCGAGTGCGAGGGCGAAGCGCAGCTGAAAATATGCGCATGGGACGGCGAAACGCGCGCTGTACGCTATCTTTCCGCCGCCGAAGAGGGCGAAAAGAAGAAGTCGGAGGACTGCGCCGTCACCGTCCACTTCCCCGCCGCGGGCGACGGACTGTGGGAGACGGCTAAAAAGCTCGGCGCGGCTCCCGAGAGCGTGGAGGCTTCCAACCCCGAACTGAGCTATCCGCTCACGGGGAAGGAGAGGATACTCCTCTTCCGCGGCAAAAAATAGGCATATACCCGTTAAAACCGCCCGTTCGGGCGGTTTTTTTTGGGCGTATTTATTGAAATAGTCCGCCCGCTGTGCTATAATCGTGATATGGGCGTGCGCGTAAAGGCATATGCAAAACTCAATCTCACTCTCGCGGTGACGGGCGTAAAGGACGGCATGCACACTCTCGACAGCCTCGTCTGTTCTGTGGACATGTGCGACGTCGTTACGGCAAAAAGGCGCGCCGACGGCAAAATCAACGTCGTGATGCGCGGTCTCGGCAGCGAGAACATTCCGTATGGGGAGAACAACGCCGTAAAGGCGGCGCGGCTCTATGCGGAGGAGTTTTCCACCTGCGGCGCGGACATCACGATAGATAAAAACATTCCCATGGGCGCGGGGCTCGGCGGCTCTTCTGCGGACGCGGCGGGCGTTTTGAACGCCATGGACAGGCTGTACGGAGCCTGCGGCAGGGAGGAGCTCTTTTCCCTCGCATGCCGTCTGGGCTCGGATACGGGCTACATGCTCACGGGCGGATACGCCCTGCTCGGCGGATGGGGCGAAAAGGTCGTCCCGGTCGACTGCGGCGCGAGGCTGGACCTTCTGCTGCTCGTGCCCGAAAGGGGAGTGTCCACCGCGGAGTGCTACCGCGGATACGATCGGCGCCCGTCACGTTGCGGCGGCTCAAAAGCCGCCCTCGCGGCGCTTATCTCGGGGGATAAAACCGCCCTCGGCGCAAGCCTCAACAACGTGCTGTACGGCGCGGCAAAGGGCATTTGCGGCGACGTTGAAAGGGCGTTTTCGGACTTGAAGGGCTTTTCCCCGCTTGGGGTGAACATGACGGGCTCCGGAAGCGGCGTATACGCCCTCTTCGACAGCGCGGAGATGTGCGCATGGGCGAAGAGCCGTTACCGCGGCAACGCGCGCTGTTATATCTTAAAAACCGTTTAAAGGGAGCAATATATGGCTGAAGAAAGGTTGATCGACGACGATCTCAACAGGGACAGGAAGTACAAAATACGCAAGAACGCCGACGGCGAGGACGAACTCTTTATCGACGAGACGGCAGAGGAGGACCTTGCTGGCGGGGACGTTTACGAAGTGCCCGAATTTGCCGTGGACGACGAGGAAGCGGCGGCGCTCACCCCCTCCGAACTCGCCGCGCGCGAGGCTGAGCGGGCAAGGGTAAGGGAAGAAAGGCGGGCTTCCGCCGCGCTCAGGCTGGAAAACGCCCGTAAAAAGCTGGGCGCAGACGACTTCGGCGGCGCCCTTGCGGAACTTGCCGAAGCCGAAAAGACGGACGCGGGCGAGGGGGAGATATATCTTCTGAAACTGCTCGCGCTGACGGGGCGTTTTACCGATTTTTCCCGCGCGGACGAGTGCCGCGAGGCGGCTGAAAAGCTGATGAACTTCGGCTCCGAAAGCGAAATTTCCACCCTTGCGCCCTACCGCGAAGCCCTCGAAAAGTATCTGTATCCCGAGGAGGAGCGGGCGGCTGAAATGCACAAGGAAGTGGAGGAGAAAAAGGCGGTCCGCCGCGAGCTCTTCGCCGCCGACCGCAAAAAATGGATAATAGCGTTCTCCCTCACTTTCGTGCCGATGGTAGTCTGCCTCGTCATGTCGCTCTCGTTCATTCCCATAATTTTTGCGCGGAAGGACAGCCTTAACCTCATTCTCGCGATAGTTTTCGGCGCGCTCGCGCTCATACTTTTCGTCGCGGTGCTCGTCTGCTCCCATAAGATGTGGGACGCCATGAAAAAGCTGTCTCTGAACGAAAAGAATTCTTCCACCGCGCTCGGCAGGGAGTATGAAGAGCTCAAAAAGAACTGTGAATCCCTGAACGTCGTTCTGGCGCTGTTCAAGTGATATGATATATCTCGACAACGCGGCTACCACCCCGCTCGACGGGGACGTATTCGCCGCCATGAAGCCCTATTTTACGGACATATACGCCAATCCTCAGTCCCAGCACGCGGCGGGCAGAGCCGCCGCGGAGGGGCTCATTTCCGCGCGCGACAAGACGGCGGAGATCTTCGGGTGCAAGGCGGAGGAGGTGTATTTC
>CANQXZ010000043.1 GCA_947627955.1 uncultured Clostridia bacterium | reverse complement strand
CACCCCGTGCTTTTGAACCGCGCGCCCACGCTGCACCGCCTCTCGATACAGGCGTTCGAGCCCGTGCTTATCGAGGGCAGGGCGATAAAGATACACCCTCTCGTATGTACTGCGTTCAACGCGGACTTCGACGGCGACCAGATGGCTGTGCACGTGCCCCTTTCGGTAGAGGCGCAGGCGGAAGCGAGATTCCTCATGCTCTCTTCCAACAATATATTGAAGCTCTCCGACGGCAAGCCCGTTATGCAGCCCTCGCAGGATATGGTAATGGGCGCCTACTACCTCACGATAATCCGCCGTGAAGACGGAAAGTATTACAGGTGGAGCGGCGACAGGTATTACGACTGCGCGGAGGGCGACGAGGGCGCCGAAAAATACGTGGCTAACGCATATATCTCCGAGGACGAGGCTATGATAGCCTACCAGATGAAGATCATCCACATGCAGGATGAGATCAAGGTAAGGCGCACGGTCAGAATAGACGACCCCGCTTCCCCCTATAACGGCGAGACCGTTCAGGGCATAGTCACGACCACCGTCGGCAGGATAATATTCAACTCCAACATGCCTCAGGACCTCGGCTTCATAAAGAGGACGCAAAAGGAGGACTATCTCAAATACGAGATATCCTACGAGTTCCTCGGCGACGCCGTCGCCGTCGGCAAAAAGCAGCTCGGCAAGATAGTGGAGCGCTGCTTCAAGACGGGCGGGGCTCCCCGCGCGGCGGACGTGCTCGACAGGATAAAGACGCTCGGCTACAAGTACTCGACGATCGGAGCTATCACCACCTCGGTCTTCGACATGCACATTCCCGAGGCGAAGAGCCGCATAGTCGCCGAGACGGAAGAAAACGTTATAAAGATAGAAAAGAAATACCAGCGCGGACTTTTAAGGGAAGAAGAGCGCTACAACGCGGTCATCGACGCGTGGGACAACGCGACGGACAGGGTCACCGAAGAGCTCAAAAAATCGCTCGATAAGTTCAACCCCATCTGGATGATGGCAAACTCGGGCGCGCGCGGCTCGATCGACCAGATGAAACAGCTTTCCGGCATGCGCGGACTGATGGTCAACCCGCAGGGCAAGAAGATAGAGGTCCCCGTTAAATCCTGTTTCAGGCAGGGGCTCTCCGTCCTCGAATACTTCATTTCCTCGCACGGCGGCAGAAAAGGTCTTGCCGACACCGCGCTCAAAACGGCGGACTCGGGCTATCTCACAAGGCGTCTCGTCGACGTTTCGCAGGACGTTATAGTCAGGGAAGAGGACTGCATGGCGGGCAGCAAAAAGCCCCGCGGCATGATAGTCAAAGCCATAATGGGACCCAACGGCGAAGTGATAGAGGGTCTTGAAGACAGAATACAGGGCAGGTTTGTCGCGGAAGCCGTCGCCGATCCCGCCACGGGCGAGATAATAGTCGACCAGAACGGCTTCGTCACCGACGCCATCGCCAAGAGGATAGTCGGCGCGGGCATAGAGCAGGTATCCATCCGCTCGATATTCACCTGCAACTCCCGCTACGGCGTATGCGCCAAGTGCTACGGCAAGAACATGGCGACCAACACGCCCGTACAGCCGGGCGAGGCGGTCGGCGTCATCGCCGCACAGTCCATAGGCGAACCCGGCACCCAGCTCACCATGCGTACCTTCCACACGGGCGGCATCGCGGCGACGGGCGACATTACGCAGGGTCTTCCCAGAGTAGAGGAGCTGTTCGAGGCGAGAAAGCCCAAGGGTTGCGCCACCCTCTGCGAGGTCTCGGGCGTTGCCGAGGTGGACGACAAGGACGGCGAGAAGATAATAATCGTGCGCGATCCCGTCACCAAGGACCAGAAAAAGGAATACAAACTGCCCTTCAACGCGGAACTGCTCGTCAGAAACGGCGACACGGTCGCTCCCGGCACCCAGCTCAACGCGGGCTCGGTATACCCGCAGGATATCCTCCGCGTATCGGGCGTAAAGGGCGTTCAGGACTACATTCTCGAACAGGTGCAGTCGGTATACCGTTCGCAGGGCGTCGATATTAACGACAAGCACGTCGAGATAATCGTCCGCCAGATGCTGAGGAAGGTCAGAATAGAAAACGCGGGCTCTACGGGGCTTCTCCCCGGCGAGACCGTGGATATGTTCAGCGTGGAAGAGGAGAACATGAAGGCGATAGAAAACGGCGGCGAGCCCGCGCTCCAGAAGCGCGTGCTGCTCGGCATAACCAAAGCCGCGCTCTCCACCGATTCCTTCCTCTCCGCGGCGTCCTTCCAGGAGACGGCGAGGGTGCTCACCGACGCCGCCATCAAGAACAAGGTCGACCCGCTCATCGGTCTGAAAGAAAACGTCATCATAGGCAAGCTCATTCCCGCCGGTACGGGCGTGAAGGAGTATAAGAACATGTCGCCCGTGATAGACCCCAATTTCAACAGCACCGTCGGCGACGGCTTGAAATAAAGAGTAACAGGGCGCGGTCCGGCAAATGCCGGACCGCGCACGGTAATTTTGGAGCGAAAATGGCAAGTTTCGAAGATCTGCGCCTCAAAGATCTGATAGAGCGGTTCGAGGGCGCGATAGAGGAGATAAACACCACCCGCAACCTCTCGGGGCTGAAAGAGGCGGGCAGAAAATTGCAGGACGTGTACGACTTTTTCCTCACAGCCGAGAGCGCGTACGCGGAGGAGCAGGAGAAGCTGAAAAGCCTGTTTTCCTCCTTCAACTACGCCGCCGTGATAGTGAACAACGCCATGAAAAAGGGCGGGCTGAAAGAGGACGACAAGGAACTTTTGGGCGAGTGCTTCGCGATAATGTTCCGCTGCTGCGACGACCTCAAAAAATCGCTTTCGGGCGAATAAAAAACCGTCCGCCGAGGTGCGCCTCATGCGGACGGTCTTATAAAATGCGGCTTGCGCCGCTCGTTCAACCCTTCTTTTTGTCGGCGAGGGAGGAGATAAAGTATGTGCCTATCGCCCCGAGCGCGAAGAGAATTATCGCGGCTGCGGCTTGAATGCCGTCGAGGGTGGGCGTGGAGTAGTCGAACACTATGAAGATCGCGGGCACCGAGCCGAGCACAAATCCCGTTATAGCCCAGCTTGTGCCGCGGCGGAAGCGGGTGAGGAAGTATTTCATGAGGAGTGCGACGCTGAAAAATCCCGCTATCAGCCCTGCCGCGAACAGCGCGAGCACGAGCGCGGAGTGCGCAAAGTCGGTCGCGAGCCCTTTAAACAGCGCGAGCACGGGCGCATAATAGCCCATGAGCATTAAAAGCATGCTGCCGCTCACCCCGGGAATGACGAGCGCGCAGCTCGCGAGCGCCGCCACGCCGAACACCGCGAAGTATCCCCATATTTTCATGCCTGAGGAGAGGTCGGCGTCTCCCGCCGAAACGCACAGTTTGAGGCAGCAGACGGCTATTATTACGGCAAATGGTATCGCCGCCGAGAGGATATTTTTCCTTTTGAACCCCTCCCTGCGGGAATCGCCTATGAGTTTGGGCAGCGAGCCCGACATCAGCCCCGCAAACAGAGCCACGGTGGGGAAGGGCGCCCTTTCGAGCGCGAAGTTCAGGGGAAAATACATCGCCGCAAAGGCGGCTATCGCGCCGAACAGCACGGGGAAGAGGAAAGAAACGCTCGCTCCGAAGTGCTTTTTCAGCCCCGACACGGCTTCAATCAGCTCGTTGTACATCCCGAGCAGCACGGCAACCGTGCCGCCCGAAACGCCCGGGATTATCATCGCGGTGCCCATCAGCGCGCCGCCGAGTAAATTTCTGAAAAACCGTTTAACGCCCATATGCGACCTCTTCGGATATATATATTACAGAAATCCGCGCGACTTGTCAACGTCTTTGCAAACGCGCAAAAAATAATATCTGCGCGCATGCGCATACTTAAAAAGGAGGAAAAAATTATGTGTACAGCGCTTTCAATGATAAGACGGGGTCACTATTTCGGGAGAAATCTCGACCTTGAGGGCTCTTTCGGGGAGGGCGCCCTCGTAACGCCCGCGGGCTATAAGCTGCCCTTCGTACGCGAAGGCGAATACGGCGGCTACGCCATGATAGGCACGGGCATTTTGCAGGAGGGCTTTCCCCTGTATTTCGACGCCTGCAACTCAAAGGGGTTGGGCATGGCGGGGCTCAATTTTCCCAAAAACGCGGTGTATCGCGGCGAAAAGGCGGGCATGCTGAACGTCGCGCCCTTCGAGCTCATCCCGTACGTGCTCGGCAGGTGCGCCACCGCCGCCGAGGCAAAGGCGCTCCTTTCAAAGGTGAACGCCGTGGATATCCCCTTTTCGGAGAAGTTCCCGCTCACCCCGCTCCATTGGATCATTGCGGACAGGGAGATGTGCTTCGTGGCGGAGCCCACGGCGGAGGGGCTTATGCTCTACGACGACCCCGTGAACGTGCTCACCAACAACCCGCCCTTCCCCATGCAGCTCGAAAATCTTTTAAGATACGAGAGCCTTAAACCCGACGAGCCCGCTCAAAGCGGAGACGCGCTCAACTACGGGCGCGGCATGGGCGCGGTGGGGCTCCCGGGGGATTGGTCCCCCAAATCCCGCTTCGCGCGGGCGGCGTTCGTCCTCAGATATACCGAATGCGCGGAGGACGGCGAGGTGACGGCGTTCTTCCGCGCCCTGAATTCCGTGGCGATGCCGCACGGCGCGGTGAAGCTGAAAGAGGGCGTGTTCGAGGAGACGGTGTATTCCTGCTGCACCGATACGGACAGGGGGATATACTACTACACCACGCGCTCCAACCCCGCGATACACGCGGTGAAACTCGCCCCCGCGGCAGGGGACTCAAAGCCCCGCTTTTATCCCTTCGCCACCTCCGCGGACATAATTTTCGACAACTGAACGGCGGATATATATCCGTCTGTCGATATATGAAAAACGGCGTTTGCGCGCCGTTTTTTTGCGTTCAGCGAACTCTTCGGCAGGCGCATAACGCGGCGCTTCCGCGCGGGAAACATAAAAAATTTGCCGCGGTATATCCACGTGCTTGCAATTCGCTTAAAAGGTTGATAGCATAATATAATGCCCGGGTCTGCTGTTTGAAAATGTTTATAAATCATGTCGGGGCGCGCGCCCCGTTGAGTTAAAAAATAAAACGATATATAATTTACGTATAGCCGATACATGGGAGGAAACAACAATGGAAATATCAAAAAACGCACAGGGCAGCTCGCTTGAAATCGCCGTCAAGGGCCGTCTCGACACTACCACGGCGCCCCTTCTGGAGGCGGAACTCAAGCGCAGCATAGACAAAGTTACGGAGCTCTATATAGACTTTGCCGAACTCGAATATCTTTCGTCGGCGGGGCTACGCGTGCTTCTTGCGGCGCAGAAAGTGATGAATAAGCAGGGTAAAATGGTGATCCGCCACGTGAACGAGACGATATCGGAAGTTTTCGAAATAACGGGTTTTTCGGAAATTCTCACCGTTGAATAAAATCAAGGGGAGGAAGACAATGAAAGAACTTACGATAGACGCCACTGTCGGCAACATAGAGAGTGTGACCGACTTTGTCAACACGCAGCTTGAAGAGCGCGGCTGTTCGCCTAAGGTGCTGATGCAGATAGATATCGCCATCGACGAGCTGTTCGGCAATATAGCCAGCTATGCCTATAACCCCGAAGTCGGACCCGCCACGGTGCGCGTGGAGCTTGTGGAAGATCCCCTTTCCGTCGTTATCACGTTCATAGACCACGGCGTGCCCTACGACCCCCTCAAAAAGGAGGACCCCAACATAAAACTTTCCGCGGAAGAGCGCGAGATAGGCGGTCTTGGCATCTACATGGTCAAAAAGACTATGGACGGCATATCTTACGAATATAAAGACGGGCAGAATATACTTAAAATAACGAAAAAAATATGATTGGGGTTTATCATGGAAAATCCCATATAGGGAATTGACCGACGCCGAAGCGGAGGCTGTACCCACGGAGTGCGCAAAAGAAGGCGCGTTCGGCGACGCCGGGCTCGGGGCAGGTTTCGGGCGGATTTTCGTCGCGTTTGGGCGACGCGTTATGCGGAATGCTCAAAAAGCCGAGCCATAACACGGAAAGACGTCCGTAAAAGAAATTTGTTGCCGGCAGCCGTTTGGGGTTGTCGGTAATTTTTAGGGAAGATATCGAAAAGCTGACGGGTCACGTCTTCGCATAAAAAAAGACCGCTTTATAGGGCGGTCAATCTTCGGAGGCGAACGCGTAGCCCGCGCCGAATTTCTGGATTATGAGGTTTTTCCCCGTTGCGGCAAGTATCGCGCGTTTTAAATTTGCGAGGTGAAAGCGGACGACGCTCGTCTGCATGCTCGCAGTGTGCCATACGTTTTTATAGATTTCGTCGCCGCTGAAAAATTCGCCCGGATGCGCCATCAGAAAGCCTAAAATGTCGAACTCGCACGACGTCAGTTTGACGGGTTCGCCGCGGTATGTCGCCTGCCTTAGAGAAAGGTCCAAAAGCAGCCCGTAGTATTCGAATGCGTTGGCTTTTACGGAAAATCTCGCGCCCAGCCGCGCAGCCATAACTCTGGGCGAGCAGGGCTTGAAGACGTAGTCCGAGCACCCGAGCGACAGCGCGCCGACGATCTCGTCCTCGTCGCGCGAGGCGGAAAACACCATGACGGGCGGGCAGCCGTCCGTCAGAAGGTCGGTGACCCTGCCGTCGTCGAAGCGCAGTTCCGATATCACCGCGTCGAAGCTCTCGCCCGCAAGCAGCGTCAGCCCGTCCCGAACGGAAGTCCCGGCGCGGCACTCGAATCCCTGCCGTTCGAGATACTCCTTAAGCGGCGGCAAAGCGTTCGCGTCGGGGTCCAGAATAAGAATTTTTCGGGTCAATTTCTGCATATATTCCCAAATTCCGCCCGTTTTGCGGCGGCTTTGCTACAATTATATTATCAGATCGCAAAAAAATCAATAACGAGGATAAATAGAGATGACGCCGTTCGATCTTATCGGCATTGCAAAACGCGCAAACTCCGTCAAGGAGCTCATTTCGCTTGCAAACGCAAACAAGATAAAACTTTCGGATGAAGACGCGCAGATCTACTTCGACCGCTGGCACTCTTTCGGCGAGCTTTCAGACGCCGAGCTCGAAGCCGTCGGAGGCGGCGCGGGGCAGAATTTTTCCGTGCAGGTGGTCTGCGAGTATTGCCTCAAAGGGGACAGGTTGAGTATCAGCATGTCCTCGGGCGGCGCATACTTTTGCGAGCGCTGCAACCGCTATTGCAGCGGCAGGCAGATAAAATGACGCAGACGATAATTTCAATGAGGGCGGCCCGGAAGGACCGCTTGTTTTTTTACTCACTTATTGAGCGAATTGAGGCGGACGCAGACCATGGTTATGTCGTCGAACTGCGGAGCGCTGTCGGCGAACTTGTCGACGGCGGAGCGGACGGCTTGGCATATCTCGTTGGGGTCGGTCGTTTCCGCCCCGTCAAGGCACTCTTTCAGCCTGTCTTCGCCGAAAAGCTCTTCCGCGGGGTTTGTCGCTTCGGTCACGCCGTCGGTGTAGAGGAATATCTCGTCGCCTTCGCTGAGCTGTATCTCCTGCCTCTTATAGCGGGTCATATCCATTCCCGCGAGGACGAAATTGACCTTGGTGCGCAGATATTCGAATTTCCCGTTTTTGTGCTTTACGAGCGGGGGATTGTGCCCTGCGTTCACAAAGGACAAAAGTCCCGTTTTAAGGTCGAGCGCGCCCATCCACGCGGTCACGAACATATCCGCAGCATTGCTCTCGCACAGCCTCTGGTTGACTTTGGTGAACACCTCGGAAATATCCATGCCGCTCTCGGTCATGTTGCGCAGGTGCGTCTTTACCGTCATCATGAACATGGCGGCGGGAATGCCCTTGCCGGAAACGTCGGCTATCATGAACGCGAATTTTTCGGGACCCGCAAAGTAGAAGTCGTAGAAGTCACCGCCGACTTCTTTTGCGGCGTCCATAGAGGCGAAAATATCGAATTCCCTGTGGTCGGGATAGGGCGGGAACACCGAGGGCAGGGCGGAGAGCTGTATGCGCTGCGCAAATTCCAGCTCCTTGTCCAGCCGCTTGGCTTCGGCTTCGATATAGCGTTTCAGCGTCGTCACCGTGGCGTTGATGTCGTCGGAGAGGGACGAAAACTCCACGCCGTCCCTCACGTCTACAACGGTGTCGAGGTTGCCCTCGGTTATCTGCGAGAGCGAGCCGTTCACCTTGGCGATATTGCCGACTATGCGCCTCTTTATCATGAGGTCGAGCAAGAGGAACAGCACGGAAAAGGCGATAATTTCAATGAATATGAGCACGTATACCGAAATGTCGCGGGTCAGGGCGGCGTCGCTTTCAGGATAGACCGCCACTATATGATAGCCCTCCGTGTAGTTGTATTGGCAGTAGCACGTCTCGCCCGCCACTTCGGTCAGAAAGGTTTCGAACGGCGCATAATTGAACCCGTCGTCGATATTTAAAGATATGTCGCCGCCGTGCTCTTCGGGCGCGCTCACTACATTGTTCTGCGCGTCGAGGATAATTACGTATCCGCTCCTGCCGAGGTGCCTGTTTTCGGCGGCGATCTTCACGCGCTCTTTCAGGGAGTTGAAGTAGGTTTCCGTGTAGATGCCCACCTGCACGAACCCGCCCCCGGGGAGTATCTCCCGGTTCGGGTCTGCGGGCAGCTTTTTGCCCGCGTACTTCATATATATGTTCTCATCTTTTGCGATCTGACCGTAGGACTGCACAAATTCCTCCGTTTCATCCAGAAGGCACAAAAATTCCGCGGACTGCTTTCCGTCGCTCATATCGAAGCCCGCGTATTCCGCGTTCGTGGTCCGGGCTATTATTCCGTCCATGCCCACAAGGTTTATCTCGTCGGCGTACACTAAAAGATCCGCAAGCTCTTTGTTTTTACTCTCAAAATCGGGATCGGTCAACTCGTCCGTAACGCTCCGCACGCTCTCTAAGAGTTTCAGATCGGAGGCCTTGCGGATATCCTCGTTTACGTCGTGGGCGACCATGGAAAGAGTTCTCTGCGTGTCGGACTTTACTATGTTGTCCTGCAAGAAATATGTAAATACGCTCGTCGCGGCAAAGGCTATCGCAACGCAGGCAAACATCATAGTCTCTATTATCTGCGCTATCGTCCGCTTGCCGCGGGGGATGAGCGGGCGCTTTTCTATCAGCGTGAGTATCACGGCGGAAAGGGTCACGGAGAGGGTGTTCACCGTTATCATGGGAATGGAGACCTTCTGCACGAAGGTGAACGCCGCCTGCGCGTCGGTCATGTTCGTAATGAAGATCAGAAGCATGTGCAGAACTTCGGTCATTAGCCCGATAAGCAGGGCGAAGACCCACGAGGGATTTTTGTTGCCGAACATGAATTTGCGGCACAGCCCGCCGAATATCCCCGCGAGGAAAGTCGCAACCGAGCAGGCTACCACCGTATAAGTGCCGCCGCCCCACAAGACGGACAGCGCCCTCTCGCCGCCGCCCAAAACTCCCGCAATGATGCCTGCGGGCAAACCGAACATGAGCCCCGCGGTGACGGGAGCGGCGTCGCGCACGTTCAAGAGCGTGCCCTGTCCCACGTCGGAGCTCAAAACCTCCGTCGCGAGTATCGCAAGCCCGCCGAAAACGACGCCCGTTATCGCCTGTTTCAAGGCGTAATTCAGGTCGGCGAAGGGGATCTTTCTTTCAAGCATAAAAAACAGCAGGCATGCAAGCACCGGCAATATTCCCGCTATGACCAATAACAGCACAGACATAATTTCACTTACCTCGGCTAAAACGGTCGGCTCTGTCGACCGTCAACATACAGACCGAAAAATACATAGACAGATTATACCAGATTTCGCGCGTTTTTACAAGCAATAGACACGATAAACACAATCTTAACAATTCTTTACGGAAATCGGCTGTGGGGAATGTATCGGCTTATGATAAGATAAACATGGGGGCGGAGAGCCGCCCGCCCGTACAAAAAAATCAGGAGAGATATTTATGAACGTTTGCGACAATAAAAGACCCTGCCCATGTACTTATGACTGCCCGCGCCATGGAAAATGCTGCGCCTGCGTGGCGCACCACCGCGACAACAACGAGGGCGTTCCGGGATGCTTCTTTTCAAAAGAGGCGGAGGCGACCTACGACAGGAGCATAGAAAATCTGGCGAGGGATAAAGGGCTTCTGTGAGTTTTTTTAAAGCAAGCGCACTGATACTTGGATACATATGCTGCAAAGACATTCGATAGTTCAAAAGGAGCATAACATGAGGATGAACGACCAAATTTTCAAAACCAAAGCGGGCTCGGGGAAGAAGAGATTCCGCTTTACACTGCCCCTGTTTACCATTCTGATCTGCATGCTTTTAGGGGCGGGCATGCTCCTCGGAAGCTGCGCAAATAACAGCGAAACGATAACCGATATCCGTCAGCTGGACGGAAAAGCCATAGGCGTTATGGAGGGTTCCAGCTTCGATAAACACACCGACAATCTGATAAAGAATGCGGACAAGAAGTCCTATAAGCTGGTCCCCGATCTGGCTCTGGCGGTGGAACAGGGGAAGATAGCCGGCTTTTTGATGGACGAACCGATCGCCCGTCTGCTCTGTATGGAAAACAAGGCGGTGACCTATATTCCCGATATATTAGTGGAAGAGAGCTACGCGGCAGCCTTTGCCAAAACAGCGGAGAACGTGGCGCTGAGAGACGAGTACAACGAATTTTTGGCGCAAATCAAGGCGGACGGCACCCTTGAAGAAATCGATTCGATCTGGATAGGCACGGACGAAAGTAAAAAGGTGATAGAAGGCGGTACATCCTTTTCGGGAACGAAAAGAACCATTCGTATGGCGGTAGTGCTCGGCGTCGAGCCTTTCTGCTATAAGGGCGAGCATGATATCGTAGGGTACGATATCGATATCATGGTCCGTTTCTGCAAGGCGCGCGGCTACGGGCTGACTGTGGAAGACCTCTCTTCGATCACGTCCATTTTCGCGGGACTTAAAGACGCAAACAAATACGACGTGTGCGCCGCAGGCATGACCGTTACCGAGGAGCGGGCGGAACAAGTGAACTTTGCAGACCCGAGTTACACGGGCGGTGTGGTGGCGGTCGTTGCAAACCACGGACAATTCGGCGTGGACCCCAATGAGGGAAAAACGGGCTTCTGGGCAGGGCTCGGGGAGAGCTTTTATAAGAATTTCGTCAAGGAAAGCAGATGGAAAATGATCCTGTCCGGTCTTGGCGTCACGTGCCTTATCTCCATCTGTTCGGCTCTTATAGGCACGCTGATAGGCTTTGGGCTGTGCATGGTGCGCCGCAGCCGCAGCAAGATAGCTTCCAAAATTACGGCGGTATTTGTCCGTCTGATACAGGGTATCCCCGTTTTGGTGCTGTTGATGGTGCTGTTCTATGTCATATTTGCCAAAACGACGCTGGATGGCATAGTCGTCGCCATAATAGGCTTTTCGATAAACTTCGGCGTCTATGTTTCGGAAATGTTCCGCACGGGTATCGACGCCGTGGACGCAGGGCAGTGGGAGGCGGCGTCCGCCATGGGCTTCGGTCGGATAAAGACCTTTACCAAGATCATTGCCCCTCAGGCGGCGCGGCACATTTTGCCCGTATACAAGGGCGAATTTATCTCTATGGTAAAAATGACGTCAGTGGTGGGCTATATCGCGGTTGAGGATCTTACCAAGGTCACGGATATTATCCGCAGCCGTACCTTTGAGGCGTTTTTCCCGCTGATCCTTGTCGCCGTTCTGTACTTCCTTCTGGCATGGTGCCTGACCTCTCTTCTCGGACTGTTGGAGAAGAAGACCGACCCCGCCCGCCGTCGCCGCGAGCCGAAGGGAGTCAACAGGGAGATTTCCCTGTCGGAAACCGCGGAAGAGGCGAAAGTCGCGCAGGACGGGGAACCCGTTATCACCATTTCGCATCTGAAAAAGGTATTCCCCAACGCGACCCCTTTAAAGGACGTGAACGCCGTGATAAACAGAGGGGAAGTTATCTCCATAATAGGACCTTCGGGCACGGGCAAGAGCACATTTTTGCGCTGTATCAACAGGCTTGAAACGCCTACGGAAGGAGAGATCGAGGTGTTCGGCAAGCCGGTGACGGGCGTGAAGGCGTCGCAGCTCGGCGACGTGCGCCGCCGCATGGGAATGGTATTCCAGAACTTTAACCTCTTCTCCCATCTGACGGTGATCGAAAATATCATGCTCGGACCTGTGGAGTTGCTCGGATGCACACGTCAGCAGGCATATGAACGCGGTATGCGCCTTTTGGCAAGCGTGGGACTTGCGGAAAAGGAGCTCAACTATCCCGATGAGCTTTCGGGCGGTCAGAAACAGCGTGTCGCCATTGCGCGTACGCTCGGAATGATGCCGGAGGTCGTACTCTTTGACGAACCGACCAGCGCGCTCGATCCTACCATGGTGGGCGAGGTGCTGGCAGTCATC
>CANQXZ010000042.1 GCA_947627955.1 uncultured Clostridia bacterium | reverse complement strand
CCCCGGCAGGGGTTAGCAGGTGTTAATCCCTTCTAGGGTCTGTGCAAACCACTAGTTTACTAGTGGTTTTGCTTTGCCGTTTATTCGCCTTGCAGAAGGCTCTGCGATTCCGTTAAAAGCTCTTCTGCCTGTTGCATTCCGTAGTCGTAGAGGTTCATCTTCTTCTTATAGCGTTTCCACGCGAAAAAGAGTATTATCGCGGCGGCGACGGGAACTGTCACGCCCATTACTATCTCCCAGACCGCAATTGCGGTGCCGTTTACAGCCGAAGTTATCAGAGAAGCGATCATGAGCATGGACAGTATCGTGAAGATCGCGGTCAGCACAGTCGGCTTTTTGGGTTCCGACGCGTTGGCATAGGTCCAGAACCTGTCCTCGTTGTCGCATATCTTCTCGTAGTTGGGGATATCGGTGTCCCGCGCGAGGGTCACATGGATATAGTTGGTGACCTCTGTCTTGGTGTTCACCTGAACTTTTCCGTCGCTGCCCGTAAACCCGCTCATGAACCCACCGAAGAGGTCGTTGCCGTAGGTGGTTACCTTTACGTCGGAGACATAGGTGTTCTCGTTATAGACCTCGTTCGAATCCACGAGCTGCCACCCGAAAGAGGATTTGAGCTGTAAAAAGGAGTTCTCTACGGAGGGGTCTATGTTGTGGGAAGAGTACTCTATCATTCGAATACCACCCCTAAGAGTTTGCCCGCAAGGGGACGGATATTTCTGACTACTACCACGGTAATGAGCGGCAGGATTATAAAGCCGAACAGGAACAGGCACCACCACCATAAGCCGCCGCCCTGCTTCGCGCCGTTGGTCTTTGTGTAGCGGTAACAGTTGATGCTGAGCATGCCCATGCCCGCGAAAAATCCCGACAGAACCGGCAATACCGCCATAATATAGTAGCCTACGGCGGGTATAGCCGCCGTCGCGGCGCCTGCAATGAACGTCACCAAAAATAAAACAGTGTAGAGATTTCTCATTTTCAGAAGCTGTTTCATGACTTCTTTTTGTTCGCCCTGTAATTGATACATAACTTTCTCCTTTGATTTGATTGTGAGACCAATATAGCACAACAAACGACAAAAGTCAACACAAATAACTATATTTGTATTTATTACTGTCTTCTTTTTTAGCTATTACTGTTATATGATATCAGCGAGGACGGTTGTATGAACGTTGATTTCAAGATGATAGGCAAGCGCATACGGGAAGAGCGGAAGCGGTGCGGCTACACGCAGGAGGCGCTGGCGGAAAAGCTGAACGTCACCATAGGATACGTCAGTCAGGTGGAAAGGGGTGTCACCAAGATCAGTCTGGACCTGCTGGCGGAGATAGCCTCCGTTTTAAATTGCGATATGGGCGGCTTTATAGGCGGGGCTTCCACGGGGACCGAGCAGTACTGCTTAAAGGAGATAGGCGAGGAGTTCAGATTGCTCGACGAGCGGGAAAAGCGGCTCGTGAGCGCATTTATCCGGCTGCTGCTGGAAAACAGGGCGAAATAAAAGACCGAAGAGCGGTTGCTCTCCGGTCTTTTTATCTTATATTCAGATAAGGGCTCTGCCCTGCGCCGTGCCTACTACGGTGAAGATCTGTATTTCCTGACCGTTGGCTGCGTCTACATAGACATAGTAGTCGTTGCCGCCGTACACGCCGTAGAACTCCCATGCGAGCCTCTCGCCGCCGTCTGTGGGAATGAGCGTAAGTCTCGACGTCTTGACTTCGAGCCCGGCGTTCAGCTTTTCCCTCGCTTCCGCCTTGCTTACGGACGCGGCGGGGATATCGCGTCTTACGTGGTTGGAGACGTACGCCACCGCTTCCATGCCCGTGACGAGCCCGCGTTCCTCGCAGACCTTTACCTTGACCATGTCGGGATAGACTATTACGCCGTCTTCCACATGCGCGAAATTGAGGTTGCAGGTGGTGCCGTTCTCGCTCGTCCAGACTGCCTTCATGTCCTCATAGCCCAGCCCCGAAAGGAAGTCCTCGGCTATGGCTACGCACCTTTCCACGGAGAAGTTCTTGTCGTTGCAGTCCTTATAGCTGTTGAATTCCACTACTTTGCCGCCCTTTTTGGAGAGCTGCGCCCACATATCCCCGTCCTTGGTGGATACGGTGACGTTGTAGAGTTCGAGGCTGTCGGAAACTACTTCGCCCGTGCAGTTCACGCCCGTCACGCCGTAGTCCCCGAAGTACTTCTGCGCGAGTTCCTCCGCACGCGCGGCGGTTATCTCTTCCAGCTTTAAAAGGCTTCCCGCGCCCGTCTTTGCGGTGTTTTCCGCGAAGGGACCGTCGTGTATCTCCTTGGGCACCTCAACGGGAGTGTTCTCTATGTCGCCGAAAGAGGTGTATATGAGGCCGTCCGTCTTGCCGCGGAGCATATCCATTATATCGCCCTCGCCTGCCGCTGCGGAGAGCTCGTTTAAGGCGTTTTTGAGTTGCAGGTTGGTCTCGTACATATATTGGAGGGCGGCTTGCTGGCTCTCGGTCAGTTTTTTGCCGTTCGCCACGGAGTATAGCATGCTCTGCGCGCTGTCGCCCATCTTGTTCACGAACGAGGTCATGTTCTGGGTCACCGTCATGTCCACGGGGAACCGCTCCAAAATGGTCTCCGCCATCTCGCTCTGGATAGCGATATCGGAGAGGAGCTTTACCTGCTCGTTGCGGGTGTTCGCCACCCTTGCCTTGGAGAGGTTGCTGTCGAGATTGTCCACTACGGAGTTGAGCTCGAACAGGTTTTCGGTGTTGGCGGAAGCCATGTCCGCCTGAACGCCGTCCACGTACAGCCAGCCGAAGGTGAGCATAGTGCCGAGGGCGAGGGTGACTACGCCGAGGCTTATCACGGCGGCGAGCCAGCCGCCGAAGCCGGGCGCGTGCCTCTTCTCATTCCTTTCGGCGCGCTTTTCCGCGCGCACTTTAAGGCGGTGTTCGCGCCTTGCCTGCCTCTCGGCAGCCGCGGCTTCACGCTTTGCAACGCGCGCTTCGAGCCTTGCGCGCTTCTCTTCCTGCTTTCTCTCTATGCGCGCTTCCTTTGTCTCGTGCTTCAACATGTCGCGGCGCTCTTTGCGCTTTTCGCGCCTTTCCGCGCGCGCCTTTTTCATGGCGGCTATCCTGTCGAGGCGCTTCTGCTTTGCTTCCAGCCGCTTTTCGAGCTTTTTCTGCTTCTTCTCGGCGCGTATCTTTGCCACTTCCAGCTTTTTGGCTTCGCGCTCCTTTATTTTCAGAGCCTTCTTTTCGGAGACCTCCTTTGCAGGTTTGGTCTTTTTTGCCGCAACGTGTTGGGTTTTTGCCGTCTCGGCGGGCGTTTTTGCCTTTACCGCGGCGGGTTTGCGGGCAGACGTCTTTTTGGTTTGCGTTTTTTTGCGGGTGAGCTTTTCTGCCTTTTCCGCTCCGCTTGAAATTTCTTTTTTACTCATTGTCGTTCCCCCTAAATTGCGAATACGTGTTTACCTATTGTGGTAACGGTCTGTCTGCCGAAGATCCATGAACTCGTCGCCACGGCGGGATTGTAGTAATAGATGCAGCCGTACGTGGGATCCCAGCCGTTGATGGCGTCCTGCGCGGCGTTCATAGCCGTCTTGTCGGGCGCGAGGTTTATCTGTCCGTCCGTGACCGCGGTGAATGCGTTCTTCTGGTATATGACCCCCGAGATCGTGTTGGGGAACTTGGAAGAGCGCACGCGGTTCAAAATTACCGCGCCGACAGCCACTTGTCCTTCATAGCTCTCTCCGCGCGCCTCGGCGTAGATGCACTTGGCGAGCAGATAGGTATCGGAGCTGGTGTAGTTCGAGGAGGCGGAAGAGCCGCCCGATTGGCTGTTGAGGGCTTTTGCCGACTCGTTCATGCCCAACGCCTCGAAAGTGGCTTTGCCGGCTATGCCGTCGGGGGTGAGCCCGTTCTTTTTCTGGAAGTACTTCACGGCTTCCACTGTGGCTTTGCCGTAAATGCCGTCGACGGCTCCCGAGTAATATCCCCACTGTTTGAGCCGTCTTTGCAATTCCTTAACTTCGCCGCCGCTTGCACCCTGCTTCAAAACCGCAGTCTGAACGAAGGGAGCCGCGGCGATCTCATCGCTTGTGTGTCCCAAATTGAACAGGGCGGTAGTGCAACCGATTGTGGCAACCGCAAGCGCGACCACGCCCATTCTAAGTGCTTTTTTCATTTTTCCTCCTTGCCCGCAAACGGCGAGCGATATATATACAGGTAAGCGTCAGTCTTTGAAGAACTTCCGCAATATGTCGTAAATAGCCGAGCGGTATGTCACGTTTCCGCCGCCCGAGGTGAAGCAGAGAGGGGGATAGATAACGCACCACCAATTGTCCCCCGTTCCGCTGCCGAGTTCCAAAATGAGCGCGTCGTATATCCCCTCTTCGAGGGTGAGCTTGCCGTATACCCGCGTGGGGAACTTCTCCGAGCGTATCTCCGCCCTCGACGAATAGTTGAAGCCGTTTTCGCGGAGCACTCTGTCCGCCACGTCCGCTATCTCTCCGAGCACGGACGAGATAAGAAAGACTGCCTTTTCCTTGTCCGTGCACTGCGCGGCGTAAGGGGTGATAAAGCGGACTACCTCGTCTTTCACCTTGTACTTGACCTGCTGGTCCTCCGCGCTGTTGGAGTTGGCGCGCACGTGTATCCTGAGGTAGTCGTTTTCCGCCTGCGCGCCGCCTATGTTTGCCGCGCAAACCGCCGTTGCAATTATTATGACTAATACAATAAAAGTTATGCAAAAATTTTTCATACCCCGTTTATTGCCCGCAGTGAAATTATTTATACCCGCATTTTCCGAATTTTTTCACTCGGATGCAAGGGGCGGGGGAAGCCCTTAATATATAATAAAAGTCCCCGCGCGTGGCTTTTCGCCCCGCGCGGGGAACAGTTTTTTATCCGTTTATCGCCGCGGCGTCATCTGCCCCGCCGCCTCTTCACCGCCCAAATGCACGCACACGCGGCTGCGGCAAGCGCCGCCCCGCCGCCCAAGGATATCGCGGCGATTGCCGCCGCGGGCAGCTTATTTTGCGGACGCTCCCGCACTATGGCGAAAACTATCGAAATTTCTCCGCAGTAGTCTCCCGTGCCCGAAACGGTTATCTTTCCCTCGCCCTCGCTCACGTTGTCCGAATAGGAGAGGGTGTAGTCCCTTCCCTCGGCGAGCGTTTTCCCGCCGCAGGTCACAACGGGCAGGGGCGTTATCTCCCCGCCCGTGAAAGGATAACTTTCCTCCACGCCCGACGTCGCGCATTGCGAGATGTCCGTGAGGGGGATATAGCCCACCGTCACGCTGCATTCCGTTACGGCGAAGTTGTCCCTGTCTTCGGCGGTGTATTCGAGGACGTACTCTCTCCCCTCTTCAAAGGGGGCGGAGAAGTCTTTCCAGCGCCAGCCCGCGGGAGGCTGCGCGTCGCCTATCCGCTCTGTGTGCCGCGAAACTTCAAGGCTTTCGGGAAGGTCGAAGGGCGCGGGCGCCTTTTCTATGGCAAAGGCGAGGACGAGCGTGCCGAAATAGCCGTTTATGCCCGCGACCGTCACATGCGCCGTGCCGCACGATATGTTGTCCGAATAGGAAAGGGTGTAGTCCCTGCCCTTTACCAGCAGTTCGCCGCCGTCACGCACCTCGGGTTCGGGCTCTATCGCCTTTCCCGTGTACGTGTGCGCGGGAATGCTCTCCGCGGTGCAGGAGGATATGTCCGTTTTGGGCTTTTCCATCCTTACCACTTTTACCGTGGCGGTGGGGGAGAGATAGTTTTCCGCGTCGCGGTATGTCGCGCCGCAGTAATTTGCGCCGGTTATGAGCGTTTTTTCGGGTTCGTCCCACGTCCAGCCCGCGGGCAGGGGAACAGCGGACAGCTTTTCCGCCGTGTACGGAACATCTGTCTCCGCGGCGGGGCGTTCGGCTATCGCCGCTTTTTGTATCGTGAACGCCGAGGCTGGGGTGGTGTAAGAGAGGTAGTTGCGCGTTTCGCCTATCAGCGCGCGCACGTAATATGTCCCCGCCGCCGAGGGAGGAGCTTCAAAGTATCCCCCCACGGGATAGCGGCTGTATTCAAACGTCACGTCGCCGTTTTCGCGGTTTATCCCCACGATGGCGGGCGGCTCGCCCTCCTCGCCGTAAGTTCTGTCCGCCATCCGCACGGAGATATTCTCCCTTGCGGCTTTCAGGATCGAATAAACAAGCTCTATTTCGCCCGCAAAGTTGCCCGAAAATGCCACCGTCACGGTCACTTTGCCGCTGTTTATGAGGTCGTCGGAGTATGAAAGCGAGTAATCCGTGCCCTCGCCGAGTTTCTTCTGCCCGTAGGCGAGCGCGGGGGATAGCCTTATCTCCGAGCCCGTGTAAGCGCGGTCCTCCAAGCCCGAAACGCGCACGTCGGAGAGGGCGAGCGTCCTCGCGGTTATCGTGAAGTTTGCAGACTTGCTTCCCGTGGCGAGCTTTGCGCTCTTCGGGAGAACGGTGACTTCCGCCGTCCCGCAGTCGGTGTTGGAGGAATAGGTCAGATCATAGTAATAGGGGGAGATCTCCTTGCCGCCTATCGTAACTTTCACGCCGGGGCGGATCTCAGAGCCCGTGTATGAAAAGGGCGCGCCGATTATCTCTATTTCGGCTTGCGTAAGGTCGTATACCCTATCGCTCAGCACGGCTTCGAAAGCGGCGTCAGCCGTTATCTCCGCCTCGCCGGGCGGCAAACTGCGCTCGCCGTCGGCGATCCAGAAGAGCACGGCTTGAAGGTCCGCCTCGTCGGGGAGGGTCACCTTTTCGCCGTACGCGGCATAGCCCTTTTTGAGAAGTTTGCCGCCGTTGGAGAGGGAATATCTGAAATATCCCGCGTAGTCGGCGGTGAAAACAAGGTCTTCCTGCGGCGCGCGGACGATCCCGCCCGCGGGATATATATTGCCGCCCTGCGACCACTGCCGTATCTCCCTGTCCGCGCCGTCGCGCACGGGAAGATATACGTCCGTTCCGGGCAGAACGTAGAGCGATGTTCCCCCTTCGAAGAGCTCAAAAGTCATTTTCAGCTTATCTTTCAGCTCCACCTCGAACGTCATGTCGCGGACAAGGTCTATCCTCTCGCCCGGCAGGTGCATAAGCCCCGTGTCCCTTTCGCGGTATTGCGAAATATACTTGTTTTCGGGTATATCGGTATCCTCCTCGCCGAAGGTAAAGGTCTTTTTACCCACGGCTTTGCAGGTGTATTCCGCGCCCCCGCTTATAAAGGTGAGGGTGAAGTCGAGCACGCTCACTTTCAGCCTCCCGCCGTCGGAAGAAATCGCATAATTTTGCGCGAACGTTATCAGTTTAAGGTCGTTCGCGGAGGGAGAAAAGTCCTCGCATGTCAGGCAATAGCCGTCGTCGGCGAGGCTTCCGAACGCGAGCGACGTCTCACAAACGCCGCCTCTGAACGCGAGCCTCAGGCACGCCATATAAACGGAAATGCCGCAGTTTTCGAACACGACGCCGTCGAGGGTCAGGCGTGTATCGGGAGAGGTGAATTCCACCGCGCCCTTATCGGCAGCAGCCGAAGAGCAGTTCTCGAAGACGCAGTCTTTTAAGGTGCATTCGGGCACTGCCGAGCAGTACAGCGCCGAGGCGAAAGCCGTGGAGGAGCTGTAAATATCCTTAAACGTGACGTTTTCGAAGAGCAGGGAAGTACAGCTCACGATCTGGAGCATATAGGGGAAGCGCGATTCGCCCTTGCCGTCGAAAATTATCCGCGCGTCGGGTCTGCCCACGAATTGGCACACGCCCGGGGACTGCACCGAGAGCGCGCGGGCGTTGCCGCCCGCCGACGTGAGAACTATGTCGCGCCGCACGTCGGGGTCCACTTCCACGCGCGCGTTCTTTGCAAAGTAGAAGCTGCCGCTCGAGCCGTCGAGCACGGCGTTGTCTATAAGGTATACGGTGGTCACATCGGGATCGTTATAGTCTATGGTGTCGAACGCCTCGTTCAGGGAGGCGTAGTAGTTTTCGTCTATGCGGCATACGCCCTTGTTCTGCGCGGACGCGCCGCCGCGGACGGGCGCGCTCTCCGCGCTCTTGCCGAAATGGCGGTTCACGGCTATTACTTTATAGTACGGATCGCCCGAAAGGGCGTCGAAATCGCGGTCTGCGCCGTAGTCGTATACATCGTCGAAATATGCCGCCCTCGTAAAGCCTGCAAGGCGGTAATCGCCCTCTTCCGCGGGCGCGGAAAGGACGAAATAGCCGTAGAAATCGGGGTCGTCGGAGGCGCCTATAAGCACTGTGTGCGACGCGCCGCTCTTGCGCACTTCGGCTATTTCGGGGGTCTTGCCCGCATAGGGCTTTTCCTCGCCCGCGTTGTAGCCGTGTTCGCGCACGAAGTCGAATTCCTCGTAGTCGGCTATCCAATAGGGAGTGAACACGTTCCCCTCTATCCTGCCGTCCGCTATCGCGGCGTTGAAATAGGAGTTGAACGCCGAAGACGCGCCGTTCTTTTTAAAGGCGTATTCCCGCTCGGGTACGGTTGAGCCGCCCGCGTTGAGATATACGCCCCACCGCTCGAAGTAATCCCTCAGGTCCACGCCCGTGGCGATCGAGGAGTATAGCACCATCTTTTCTGTGGTCTGGTTGTCGTAATATCCCTGTTTCAGGGCAGTGGCGAAGTTGTCGTAGCGGTAGAAGTTAGCGAGCCGCCCCCAATATCCGGGGAACATAGTCTCGAGATACCACCACACCATATAGTTGTGGTCGGTATATCCGTTGTGCGTGCCGCCCGTGTAGAGTATCCCGCCGTCCTTATAGCCCGTGTAGTCCAATGCGTAGTCCGAGGAGAGCTTTTCCAGCGATTTGGAATAGGGTTGCCAGCTGCTCACCCGCTGCCCCGCCACGCGCAGGAATACATACGTCGCGTTCATGTTGTTGGTCGTCTCGCTGTATATTCTGCCCTGCGTGTCGAGCATGTGCCCTATCTCGTGGCTCAAATCGAAGATCTCCCGCGTGTTTATCGGGCGCTTTTTGCCGTCCTCGTAGTGCACCGTGTCGATAAAGTCGTAAAAATTCGCGAACCAATAGTTCTGGTCGTAATAGCTTATTATATGGGAATACGTGTAGGCGGCGGCTCCGCCGAGGGAAGCCATGTTCCTGAAATTTATGCGCACGTGCGTGTTCATCTCGTCGAAATAGCGGGCGTACGGCGAGCCCGCTGTCGTCGCTATGCCGTTGAATTCGAGGTTCGCGCGCATATATTCGCCCCACAGATCGAGATTTTCCGTGGGAGATATTGTCTTGCCGCTGTTTTCGACATAGGTCACGTAAAGGCTCGAAGAGGTGGTGGAGATCAGCGCGTTGTCCGTTTCAAGCTCCGCAAAGTCAAGCCTTCCCAGCTCTTCGCGGGTCTCTTCGTATTCTTTCAGATAGCCAAGGAACTGCGTCTCGTCGCCGCCCTTAGCAAATATCGGGTGGTTGTACCCGCCCTCGATATATAGCGAAACGTCTCCGCGCTGGGCTTTTCCGTAATAGGGGTTGCTGTCTGTATTTCCCGCAATATAGGGGTTTTTGAGGTATAGCGTGCCGCCCTGCACGCCCGATTGGCTCGTCCCCATTTGGGGAAAGACAAAGGTATTCAGCCCCGCGCGCAGCTTTATATCCGCGCTGCGGTAATAGTCGAGGGACGCCCTGTTCTGCAACAGCACCATGGTGGGGAGATTTGCGCCCGCCGTAGCCTCCACGTATACGGTGATTTCGTCGCCGCAGCCTGCGGAAATGCCCGTTGGCATGAGGTCGCACCCCGCGAACCCCCATTTTAAGGCGCGGGTCGAATAATCGCCTATGTCGCCGTATTGTTCGATTTGGCGGGTTTCGCCGCCGAGGGTGGAAAAGGCGTATCCGCCGTTGAAAAACACGTTGCCCTTTACGATCTCCTCGGCACGGTCGAAAAATTTGCGGTAGAGGTCGGGCGCGGCGGCATATCCCGTACCCTTTGATATCTCCTCTTCGAACGCCTTCAATTCGGACATTTCGTCGTACTCGCCGCTGAGCGCGGTCTGGGTGTAGTCGGTAAAGAGCCCCCCGAGCTCTTCGGGGAGGGCGGAATAGGTCACCGTCGGCGAGGCGTACACGGGCGCGGCTGAGCCGACTTCGCCGCGGCGCGAAAGGGCGGGCACGGCTAAAAATGCGGCAACCGCAAGGAGCGCTGCCGCGGCGCATGCCGCTATCAAGTTTATCCGTCGGGTATGTTTCATGGCAATGCGGTCTTATAAGTGTGACCGAAAATATAATACCATATGCGCCGCCGAAAATCAAGCCCGCGCGCCCGTTCCGCGGACATGCGGGAAAGCTCTATGCGCGCAGGTTATAGCGGAATGCAAAATCGGCATTTTACTTTCCGCAGCGCGCGCGGTATAATGAAGAAAACGGGAAGCGGGCAGTCCCGTACGGGGGAGGAAATTCTATGGAATATGTAACTTTATCAAACGGCGTGAAGATGCCGCAGCTCGGCTACGGTGTGTATCAGGTCACGCAAGACGAATGCGAGCGGTGCGTTCTCGACGCGCTCTCCGTCGGCTATCGCCACCTCGATACGGCGCAGAGCTACTTTAACGAGTCTGAGGTCGGCTCGGCAATCAAAAAGTCGGGCATTCCCCGCAAGGAAATTTTCCTTACGACGAAGGTCTGGGTGGAACACTACGGCTACGACGAGTGCAGAAAATCAGTCGAACAGTCGCTTGAAAAACTGCAAACGGATTATATTGACCTCATGCTGTTGCACCAGCCTTTTGCGGACTACTACGGCGCATGGCGTGCGCTCGAAGATCTGTACGGCGAGGGCGTTTTGAAATCGATAGGCGTCTCCAACTTCTATCCCGACAGACTTGTTGACATTGCCTCGTTTTCGCGGATTTCTCCTATGGTCGATCAAGTTGAAACGCACCCCCACAACCAGCAGACCGAGGCGAACGAATGGATGAAAAAGTACGGCGTCGTCCACGAGGCGTGGGCGCCCTTCGGCGAAGGCAGAGGCGGACTGTTCTTAAATCCTACTTTGCAAAAAATCGGGGAAAAGTACAAAAAGACGACCGCACAGGTCATGCTCCGCTGGCATTTGCAGCGCGGAATCGTCGTCATTCCCAAGTCAACTCACAAAGAACGCATGGCGGAAAACTTCGACGTGTTCGATTTTACGCTATCCGAGGACGATATGAAAGCAATTGCCGCGCTCGACAAAAAGCAAAGCTCGTTCTTCTCCCACCAAGACCCGAACATGGTCGAATGGTTCGTGAAAATGGTCGAGGAACGCAAGACGAAGCACAATTCGGCTGCCGAAAAAAAGAATTGGTGAGGACAAAATGGCAAATTTGATTGTTTATTATTCGAGAAAAGGCGAAAATTATTGGAACGGCTCGATAAAAGATCTTCAAAAGGGCAATACCGAACGCGTTGCCGAATTTATCCAACGCGCCGTCGGCGGAGATCTGTTCGAAGTGGATACCGTAAAGCCCTATTCCTCCGATTACTATAAGTGTACCGAGGAAGCAAAGGCGGAACTTCACGGGGGAGCCCGTCCCGAAATCAAAGGATATGTCGAGGATATTTCAAAATATGATACTATCTTCGTCGGCTATCCCAATTGGTGGGGACAGATGCCCATGTGCATGTGCACTTTTTTGGAACACTACGACCTTGCGGGGAAGAAGATCGCGCCGTTCTGCACGAATGAGGGCAGCGGCATGGGGTCGAGCGAACGGCAATTGAAAGAGATATGCAAGGGCGCGGTCGTCGCCGCGGGGCTTTCAATTCACGGCGCGGAAGCAGCACAGTCGGAAGCAAAAGTTTCCGCTTGGGCAAAGAAAAATATTTAATTGGAGGGAAATATGAAATACTTTGACTTAAACAACGGAATCAAAATGCCTATGGTCGGAATCGGAACCTATCTTCTTTCGCCCGGCGACGCGGAAAACGCCGTTTATGAGGCGTTGAAGTGCGGATACAGGCTCATAGACACGGCTAACGCCTACATGAACGAGCGCGCCGTCGGCAGGGGAATCAAAAGAAGCGGCGTCGACCGCAAAGATATTTTCCTTGTGACGAAGATATGGTGCACCGAGTACGAGGACGGCGACAGGGCGATTGACGATACCCTCGCACGGCTGGGAACGGACTATATTGATTTGCTGTTTTTGCACCAGCCCGTCGGCAACTATATCGAGGGCTACAAGGCGATGGAACGGGCATATAAGGCGGGCAAAGTAAAGGCGTTGGGGCTTTCCAACTTCCCGCAGGACCGCTTTGAAAACGTGCTTGCAAATTGCGAGATCGTGCCGCAGGTAGTGCAGGTGGAAACGCACCCTTACTTCCCGCAGAGCGAACTCAAAGAAACGCTGAAAAAGTACGGCATGGGGCTCATGGCGTGGTATCCTTTGGGGCACGGCGACAAGTCGCTGATAAAACAGGAGATCTTCACACGTCTCGCCCAAAAGTACGGCAAGACCAACGCGCAGATAATACTTCGCTGGCACACGCAGGTGGGCAATATAGTTATCCCCGGCTCCAAAAATCCCGAGCACATAAGGAGCAATTCGGATATTTTCGACTTTGCCCTGACGGACGGCGAACTTGCGGAGATCGCCGCGCTCGACAAGGGCAAACGCTATTACAACATGGCGATTGAGGACGAGGAAAAGGCGTTTATGGGCTGGAAGATGGATTTCAACAACCAGAAGTGAGCTCCTGCAGGGTGCGCATATGTTTCGCATAACAGCGTTGCGCTCCGCGCCGTCTTGGTCGTGTACTTCTGTGTACACTCCCCGCGACAGCGCTCGCGCG
>CANQXZ010000041.1 GCA_947627955.1 uncultured Clostridia bacterium | reverse complement strand
TGTCCAGCGCGTCGTTCCAGTCCGCCCCGCGCACGTTGGGACAGGAGATATTGAGCTCCACCATGTCCACGAGCCCGTCGAGGCGGGCGCACACCCGCTCGTAGTCTTCGAGCGTTCTGCCCGCGACGTTGGCTATGACCGCCACTTTCTTCTTCCTCAGAAACAGGAGGTCGTTTTCAATGAAGTGCTCCACCCCCGGGTTCTGCAAGCCGACGGAGTTTAAGATGACCGAGGCGCCCTCGGCTATGCGGGGAACGGGATTCCCCGCGCGGGGCTCCAGAGTGGTCCCCTTGGTGCTCACCCCGCCTAAAACGGAGATGTCGTATAGGAGGTTGTATTCCCGCCCGAAACCGAAAGTGCCGCTCGCGGCGATCACGGGATTTTTGAACTTTACGCCGCATATCTCAACTTGTAATTCAGCCATCAGAGTTGCACCTCGTTGATTTCGAATACGGGACCGTCGCGGCAGACGCGCGCGTTTTCGCCCGAAACCGTCTTGCACACGCAGACAAGGCATGCGCCCATCCCGCACCCCATCCTCTCTTCCAGAGAAACGAAACAGGGGACGGATATGCCCTCTTCTTTCAGTTTTTTCTTCAACACGCCGAGCATTACGGGGGGTCCGCAGGCGATCACGGCGTCGACCTTTATGTTTGGATAGTCGTCTATAAACGCCGAGACGGCGTTGCCCTTTTCTCCGTAGCTGCCGTCGTCCGTCGTGACCGTGAGCTTGCGGCTCTTGCCGAGCTCGTCGAGAAGGCACACCGCACCCGCGTTCCTGAATCCGATATAAGAATAGAAATTTTTAGTGTGGCAGTTCTCCCTTATCGCGGCTATGAGCGGGAATATCCCCACGCCCCCGCCGACCACGGCGACGTTTTTATATCCGTCGAGGTCGAACCAATTGCCGAGAGGGAGCAAGACCTGCAATTTTCTGCCCGCCTCCACCGTAGAGAGGTACGCCGTGCCCTTGCCCTTTACCTGATAGCACACGGAGACGTCCTTTCCGTCCCGCAGGCACACGCCGAGGGGGCGCCTTAACAGGTTAGCCCCGTTGCCCGTGGAGAGGTTAACGAACTGCCCGCCGTGCATTTCGCCGACGTCCTCGGGAAGGGTAAGCGTGATCATGTATATATTTTCGGCGATCTTTTTATTGCTCTTTACCGTTGCCGTAAGGTCTTTCATAAATTTATCCTATCCTGCCTATCGCCGAGAGGAGATCTTGCTGCATGTCGAGGCAGGCGGCGCGCGCCGCGTCGTAGTAGTTCATGCCGCTGTACTCCGGCTTTTTGTAGGCGCAGAGTATCCCGCGCGACGAGTTGACTATGCCGCCCAGCCCGCGCTTGTCGAAGCAGACTTTGAGCATTTCTGCCGAACCGCCCTGCGCGCCGTATCCCGGAATGAGGAAAAATGTGTGGGGCATGCGGGCGCGGAGCCTCGCCGCCTCCTCGGGGTGCGTCGCGCCGACGACGGCGCCCACTTCCGAATAGCCGTATTTCCCCACGACGTCGCTCCCCCATCCCGAAACGAGGTCGCCCATCTTTTCATAGAGATATGAGCCGTCTTCGAGTTTGAGGTTCTGCAACTCCCCGCTCGACGGATTAGAGGTCTTGACGAGCACGAATATGGACTTGTCGTTGGCTTTTATGTCCTCCACAAAGGGCTTTATGCCGTCCGAGCCGAGATAGCCGTTTACCGTGAGCATGTCCGCGGGGAACGCCTTCAACGTCTTGCCGCCTATGTCTACCTTGCCGAGATACGCCTTCGAATAGCAGCTCGCGGTGGAGCCTATGTCGTTGCGCTTGCAATCCGCAATGACCGTCATCCCCCTGCCGCGGGCATAGTTGACGGTGTAGTCGAACGCCCTCAGACCCTCGTATCCGTACATCTCGTAATAGGCGATCTGCACCTTTACGGCGGGAACTATGTCGCACACCTTGTCCACTATGTTCATGTTGAACTCGATTATCTTCTCCGCCGCGCCCTCAAAGGTGGATATGTCCTCTCTCATGTCCGCGGGGAGATAGGAAAAATCCGTGTCGAGCCCGACGCACGTCGGATTCTGCATTTTGATTATCTTGTCTATCAATGCGTCTATCATATGTCCCTCTTATTTTTGCTGAAATTTTATTTCGCCGTCCACGAAAGTGGCTTTCACCTCTCCGTAGACCCCGAAACCGTTGAATGGAGTGTTTTTGCCCTTGGACAGGAAAGCCGAGCTGTCCACCGTCCACTTTTTGCCGAAGTCGCACACCGCTATGTCCGCGGGAGCGCCCTCTTCGAGCGCGCCGCCTTCAAGCCCGAGTATCTGCGCGGGGGCGAAGCTCATCTTGTCCACGAGCTGCGCCATGGTGAGCTTGCCCGTCTTTACGAGATAGGTGTACGAGAGGGCGAGGCTCGTTTCGAGCCCGCTTATGCCGAACGCCGCGGAGGCGTATTCGACCTGCTTGTCCTTAGCCGAATGGGGAGCGTGGTCGGTGACGATGCAGTCTATGGTGCCGTCCTGCAATCCCCTTATGACCGCCTCCACGTCCTTTTTTTCGCGCAAAGGCGGATTTACCTTTGTAGCAGTGTCGTACGACGTTATCACGTCGTCGGTGAGAATGAAGTAGTGCGGGCAGGTCTCCGCCGTGACCCTGACGCCGCGCGCCTTGGCGTTTCTTATTATCTCCACGCCCGAAAAAGTGGATACGTGGCAGATGTGCACGGGGATACCGAGGCTCTCCGAGAGTGCTATCTCGCGGGCTATCATGATGTCCTCCGCCGCGCGCAGGCTCCCTTTCAGCCCCGCGAGGGTGGAGTTGTAGCCCTCGTTGACCACGCCGCCGTCCACGAGGTTCGCGTCCTCGCAGTGGCAGAGGCACTTCAAGCCGAAGTCGTGGGCGTATTCCATGGCGAGGCGCATTATATACGAGTTCATGACCGACCTGCCGTCATCGCTCAATGCGACGACCCCCGCCGACTTCATCTTGCCTATGTCCGCAAGGCTCTCGCCCCGCTCCCCCTTGGTTATCGCGCCGATGGGGTGCACCTTGCAGAGCCCCACCTCCTTTGCGCGGGCGCGGATGTAGGTAGCCACGACGGCGTTGTCGCACACGGGATCGGTGTTGGGCATACAGCAGACCTGAGTAACGCCCCCCTTTACCGCCGCGCGCGAACCGCTTTCTATATCTTCCTTGCCCTCGTAGCCCGGCTCGCGCAGGTGCACGTGGATATCCACGAGCCCCGGCAGAACGTATTTACCCGCGGCGTCCACCGTCTTGCAGTTTTCTTCGATCGCGGGGGCGATCTTTGCTATCTTGCCGCCGTCAATGAGTATATCGGCTTTCCTCTCGCCCTCTCTTGTGACGGCGACGCCGTTTTTTATGAGAATTTTCATAAGTTGTTGTTCTCCCTGTACTGCGATAGAAGTCTGAGCGCGCTCATCCGCACAGCCAAGCCGTTTGTGACCTGACCGAGAATGAGGCTCCTGTCCCCGTCGATGAGCGCGGGCGTGAGCTCCACCCCGCGGTTTACGGGACCGGGGTGCAGGATCACGGCGTCCTTTTTGGCGTATTTCATGACCCCGTCGTTGACCCCGAAGTAACGGGCGTATTCGCCGAGCGAGGGGAACAGCCCGCCGTTCATCCTCTCGAGCTGGATCCTCAGCCCCATCACCGCGTCGGCGCCGTCCACCGCCTCTTCCCGCGAGGAGGCTATGTGCGCGCCCAGCTTTTCAAGCTCCTTGGGCATCATCGTGGAGGGCGAGTACATATATACTTCCGCGCCCAGCTTCCTGAGCCCGAAGAGGTTGCTCATCGCCACGCGGCTGTGCTTTATGTCACCCAAAATGGCGACTTTCAGCCCCGCTATCCTGCCGTAATGCTCCCTCAGCGTGAACATGTCGAGCAGAGCCTGCGTGGGGTGCTCGTGCATGCCGTCCCCCCCGTTCAAAACGGAAGCCTTGACGTGCTTTGCGAGCAGCGCAGGCGCCCCCGCCATCGGGTGGCGTATGGCTATGAAGTCGATTTTGAGGGAATCGAGGGTCTCGCCCGTGTCTATGAGGGTCTCGCCCTTCTGGACGGAACTCGTGGCGACGGAGATATTGACCTCGTGCGCGCCGAGATATTTGCCCGCCAGCTCGAACGAAGTGCGCGTTCTCGTGCTGTTTTCGTAAAACAGGGTGACGAGCGTCTTGCCCTTTAACAGCTCCGACCGCTTTCCGCCGCTCTCCAACATCCTCTTCATCTCTTCCGCGCCGTCGAGGATCTCGGTTATCTCCTCCGCGGAGAGGCTGTAAAGCCCGAGTAGATCTTTTGATTTCAGCATAGAGTATCCTTTTTTCCGAGGCAGAAAAAAAGCGGTTAAAGCGCCGAACGGCACGCCGCCGTTTGCGCTTTTCCGCCCGTTAACGGATCCGAAGCGTTTAAATAGCCCGCTTTAACTTTTCCGGAACCAATCGAAAACATCTTCCGCCTGCTTATATCGTTAAATCTTCCAAAGTATACCACAATATAACGGATATGTAAAGCGGCGGGTGAAAAGTTTTTTAAACTTTTTTTCCGCGGGGTCAGATTATCCTTTGCAGCGAAAAGCCGACCTTGTCGCAGGAGGTGAGAATGTACTCGGCGCCGTCCTTTACCGTGCGCAGGGGAAAATACGCGTCGCCGTGCAGGTGACCGAACACCACCTTTTGCGCACCGTGCTCTTTAAACATCTCCGTAAAACGCGTTTCCACCGTTTTTAAAGAGAAAGGAGGAAAGTGTATCATGACTATGAGCCTGTCCCCCTCTCTGCGGATCTTTTCCACTGCGGAAAAGCACAGCCCGAAACGGGCGGCTTCGCGCAGATACAGCTTTTCGTCCTCGGCGGAATAGTCGCTGCTTCCGGGGCACGTCCACCCGCGGGAACCGCAGATTATTATGTCGCCGAAGCGCACGCAGTCGTTTTGCAGAAAGTAAAAGGTGTCGTCAGGGGCGGCGGCGCGGAGCTTTGTGATGCCGTTCCACCAATAGTCGTGGTTGCCGCGGATGAATACCTTTTTCCCCGGCAGATCTTTGAGGCTGTTCAGATCGTACAGCCCCTCTTCGAGATCGAGTCCCCAGCTTATGTCGCCGCAGACGAGGACCGCGTCTTCCTCTGTGACCTTTTTAAGCCAATCTTCCCTTATCTTTGAAAAGTGGTTCTCCCAGCCCGCGCCGAATACGTCCATGGGCTTGGGGTTCTTCCCCGAAAGATGCAGATCGCTTATGGAATATACTTTCATAGGGCTATTTTACCACTTCGCGCGCAAAAATTAAAGCGTTTTGAGGGCATGGCAGAAATTAGACAAAAATTGAAAATTTGTCTATTACCTTTGCTATTATGCGTGACATAGTACTATTTTAAAGCCCGAAAATCGGGTAAATATGCGGCTTTTTGAAAGCGTAAAGGGCGGCGTACCTGAAAATACGCCGCCCCGACGCACCTGTGCGTTTTTTCAAAGCGCATGCTTTTGCGCGCTTTTTTCAAGGCGCGGGATACGCCCCTACTGCTTGGAACAGTTGCGCTGCTGGGGATAGAGCGGCAGCTCGAAGAACCCCGCGCAAACCTCCTGCGAGTAGTCCTGCGCGGGCGGAATGGCGCAATAGCCGTACGAGGGAACGAGTATCTCCACGTCTATGGCTATTTTGAGAATGACCGTTATGCAGGCGCTCACGGTGAACGTTCCGTCCGCGTTGAACGTGCCCTGCGCGCATACCGCAGACACTTCCGAGGTGGCGCGGTAGGGCATTATCGAGGGAGCGGGCACGAAGAGGAGAACGTCTTCCGTGACGCTAATCACGGACTGCGCCGATCCCTCCACCCCGTTCGCGTCGGTGTAGAGCACTTCTACGGGAATGCTTATCGTCGCCTGCACTCTCGCGCAGCTCGGCTTATCGGCAAGCCGTTCTATGTTTATCGCCGTTATCTCTCCCGTGGAAGAGAGCGAGCGGGCGCTTATGAAGGTGAGCGGATATGTAGGATTTGCGGGCGTGGCGTCCGTCAGCGTGAGAGTGAGATTTTCAAGCTGGATCTGCTTTATGCAGGCATCGAATATCTTCTGTGCCTGAATGCAAACTTTTTCGCACAAACCGTTCAACGGATTGCCGGATATCGACCCGGGACATTTATCCGATTGGAAATTGGAAAAAAATGACATTTTTGACCTCCGTTTATAATGGTATATTCCATTATATGCCGATAAATCCCGCCGCGTGTTATTCGGGAATATACACCGCGGCGGTGGGATAGAGCGGCCTCGAAAAGTTGAATTCTTCGAGCGAGGCGGCGTCCGCGCCGTGCTCTGCGGCTATCGAGGCATAGGTGTCGAAGGGGCGGGCGAGCACGACTTTGCACTTCACCACCTCAATTATTTCGCCCGCAAACGCCTCTTTGACAGGCATTTTAAGTTCCCTTTCTATTATGGCGGCGGTCTGCCCCTCTTTGACACGGTAAAATCTGCCCGTCATGGGCGCGGAAAGAACTCTTTTCATGCTTTTCCCCCGTTTTTTGCTTATATCTTATGCGGAAAGGGGCGGAATTGTTCTAAACCGCGGCGTAAAAAATGTAGAATATTGTTGATGAAGAGCGATATTTACAAGTCCTGCGCCCAGGTCACCGTCTTTTCGACGGTGGAAAAGGGGCTGAGCTTTCTTTACAGGATAGTCCTCTCGCACGCGATAGGCGCGGAGGGGCTCGGCATTTACCAGATATGTCTGACGGTGTTCGCGGTGTTCCTCACCGCGGCTTCGAGCGGCGTGCCCGTGACCGTGTCGCGGCTGATGTCAAAATGCACCGCCACGGGGGACGAAAAGGGCAGGCACGCGGCGGTGACCGCCGGCATAGTGTGCACGCTCATGATAACTGTCCCGTCGGCGGCAGTGCTCTATTTCGGCAAGAACGCGTTCGGGTTCCTGTTTTCCGACAGGCGGTGCGCCGACCTCTTCGTGATACTGCTGCCCGGGCTGATACTCACCTCCGTCTATTCGGTGATAAGGGGCTCGTTCTGGGGAAACAAGCAGTTTTTGCCCTATTCGGTGATAGAACTCCTCGAGGACGCCGTGATGGTCATCTGCGGCGTCATCCTCGTCAGGAACGTTTCCGACCCCGTGCTCGGCGCGAAATACGCGCTGATTGCCGTGCTCATCTCCTATGTATTTTCCTTTGCCGTGTCCATGGGGTGGTATCTCACTTCGGGCGGCAAGCTCGTGAACCCCGCGCCGCAGCTCAAACCGCTGATCGCCTCTTCCGCGCCGATCACCGCGATGCGTACCTCCACCTCCCTCCTCAACTCCGCCGTGGCGTTCCTTCTGCCCGCGCTGCTCGTGGCGGGCGGCGCGACGAACGGCGAAGCCCTCGCGCTGTACGGCGTGGTAGCGGGGATGGCGGTGCCGATGCTCTTCATCCCCTCGTCGGCGATAGGCTCCATCGCGGTAGTCGTGGCGCCCGAACTCTCCGAAAACTACTACCGCGGCAAAGACGCGGCGGTGAAAAACGACGTGGAAAAGTCGGTGAGCGCCGCCATACTCATAGCCGTTGCCATAATCCCCGTCCTCTATTCCCTCGGGCGGGCGATCAGCGAGTTTCTGTATTCGAGCGAGCTGTGCGGGCAGATAGTGACGTACAGCTCGGCAATAATGCTCCCCCTGTGCATAACCATGATGAGCAACACCGTTCTGAATTCGATGAACTGCGAGCGGCGCACCCTTCTGTACTTCTGCGCGGGGTCCGTAGCCAACCTCGCCTGCATTTTTCTGCTGACGAGATATATCGGCGTTTACAGCTATGTGCTCGGGCTCGGGCTGAGCAATACGATAACCGCCGTTCTGAACATGCGGCTCTTAAAGAAAAAGTGCCGCGGGGCAAACGTCGCCCGCTACACCGCAAAGGGGATCGCCGTGGCGCTCTTTTCCTGCCTTTTCGGGCGGCTGCTCTGTGGGATACTCGAAAACTTCCTGCCGCCGTTCGCGCAGATAATCGCCGCCGCGCCCGTGGTGTTCGGCTTTACCGCCGCCGCTGCCGCGGTCATGAAGATGTATACCTTAAAGCCCCTCAAACGCCTCATTTCCCGCGGGCGCTCCCGAGGGTAAACAATCCTTTCAAGCCGAGAAAAGTTAGAAAAACGCCGAAGAGTTTTTTAAGGACCCCGCCGGGAAGGAAGTTCGCCGCGATCCCCGAGAGGACGGAAAAGACTATTGCGGGGACGACAAGAAAGCCCTCCCCGCCGCGCGCGACAAAGCCGCTCTTTCTGTGCACGGCGAGGCTGACGGCGGCCATGGGCAGAAAGGCAAAGAGGTTCGCCGCCTGCGCCGCGTGCTGCTCCACGCCGCCCAGAAGGGTAAGTATGGGAATGAGCAGCGTGCCTCCGCCCATGCCCATTCCGCCGAGAAGTCCCGCCGCAAACCCCGCGGCAAGGTAGAGATAGAAACTCAAAACAGCATCCTCAGCCCCGCGGCAAGCATGACGGCGATAAAGAGAATGTTCACGAGATACCCGGGCATGACCTTCAAGGATCTTGCGCCGAGATAACCGCCCGCGACGGCTCCTGCCGCCGCGGGTATCGCCACGTCCGCGCGGAAACTGCCCGCAAAGAAATATGTTACAACGGAAGCCGCGCATACGGGGGCTATCATGAGTATCGCCGTGGCGTGGGCGCGCTTTTCGCCGTAGCCCAAGAGTTTTTCGGCGAGCGGCACCGCCACCATTCCTCCGCCTCCCCCGAACAGCCCGTTGACGGCGCCCGTGAGCATGCCCGCAAGGGCGCATTTCAATGAATTTGTCTTTATACGCATAAAATCAACGCTCCGCGCCTGTATTTTCAATTAAAGTTTTTGCAATTTGTATGAAAATAACAAATTTTTTATCCGTATTCGGGCGGAAACGCTTGATTATAAATACAAATTATATTAAAATAAGGTGGTACGAAAATTTTTCAGGTGCAAAATATGAAGAGAAAGAAATTTACGCAATACAGGAAAACTGCCGTCGCCGCGCTGTGCGCGCTGGCAGTCACCTGCACGGGGCTCGCCGCAGCCTGCGCGCATCCCGTCACAACCCCCGACGAGGAAAAGACGACGCAGAGGGAAGATACCCAGCTTCTCAAAAACGGCAACTTCGAATACTGGGGGACCATTCCCGAGGACGGCGTTTATCTCATAAAGAACGTCTCCAACTGGTCGCGTTCGGGGGATTCCTCGGGCGTTATGTCGGGCATAATAAACACCTCCGAAAAGGCTTGGGAAAAGCTCACTGACGAGGGGTTGAAAGCCAAACTCGAATACAACGAGGACCTCAGCTCGAGCAGTCCCGACTACGAGAGCGAGCACGTGGACTACAACGGGATGAAGTGGACCGATATCCCCTATTCCGACTCCTATGCCGCCTCCCTCGACGAGAGCAACATAGGCGACGATGACGACGGGCTCGCCAAGGACAGCGTTGTCCGCGGCGGCGGTTCGGGTCAGAGGTCTTACTCGCAGTTTCTCGGCGTGACCGAAAAGGCGAACCAAGAGGGCTTCACCTACGGCGACGAGGACGTGTATTTCAACGAGGACGACAACGACTACTACTTCGACAGCGAGTACACCAAGTCCGTCCGCTATGCCACCATCGCCAACCCCGGCACGCACTACGGCGAATACTCCGAGTCCGAGGGCAAGCACTATCTCGGCACGCAGGAGATACTTATCGACGACGACGGCAATTATTGGAAGGACTCTGACGGCGACGGCAAGATAGACGTTCTCAAAGACGAGAGCATGGGCAACGTGCTCATGATACACAACTATCCCGGCGGAAAGCTCTATAACGGCATAGAGCAGCACTACACTTCGCAGACGACGATAACCCTCGAAGCCAACACCGCCGCGGAGATATCCGTGTGGGTGAAGACCGCGGGGCTGAAATTCGACAAGGGTTACTCCCAGCTCGGCGACCAGGACAGGGGCGCATATATCGGCGTAACGCAGAGCATAGGCTCGGCTTCCGTGGATTCCTTCAAGATCAAGGCGATAAACACCGAAAAGATAATAGCCGATAACGCCGACCTCGGCGCAAACAACGGCTGGCTCAAATACACCGTGTACGTGAACGCCTGCGACTTCTCGCAGAGCACGATAACCATAAACCTCGGGCTCGGCGACGAGGATACCTCGGAAAAGGTCACGGGCTACGCCTTCTTCGACGACGTGGAGGTGAAGAAATTCATCGACCTTAAAGACGAGGGCTGCTCCTATTCCTCCGCCGACGTACAGGGGATAATCACAAGCAAAAACTCCTCCTGCTCGCTCACGAGCGAGGGCGACGACAAGATATTCATAGCGGACAAGCAGATACGGGGCGTTCAGGACGCGAGATACTCCGACTGCTTCTACTACCTCGTCGACCTTGCCGCGGAGACGTACGGCGGTTCCGCGACTTCCAAGGTCTCCGTTCCGTTCTCGAGCAATAATCTCAAGACCACCGCGGCTCTGACCACGGAAGAGGCGCGCGGCAAGACGTACGCGCTCTCCACGGGCAACGGGGCGAACATCAGCGGCTTCACGGCAAACGATTCCGGCGAGGCTTATACCCTCCCCTCCGCGCTCAAAAACGTTGCGAGACCCACCTATAACGACCTCGTGACGATACTCCAGAATTCTGTGACTTCGCTCACAGCCGATATGTTCGCAAAGACCGCGAGCGCGAACGACCCTCCCAAGAAAGACGTCACCGCTACCGTGAACAAGGGGCTGTTCGGCGAAAATTCGGATATGGGCCCCGGCGCGCTTGAGGATTTCAGCACCCCGAGCGACATGATGCTCATTGTCTCCGTTTACGGCGCGGCTTACACGGCGACCGTTGAAAACAG
Source organism: uncultured Clostridia bacterium (assembly GCA_947627955.1). Lineage (GTDB taxonomy): Bacteria > Bacillota > Clostridia > Christensenellales > Borkfalkiaceae > Coproplasma. The sequence goes on along the minus strand of CANQXZ010000041.1, from coordinate 2,675 downwards.
CACGCCCGTCGACGGAATCACACCTACTACGACCAACCTCCTCGGCGTCAACGGCAAGGGGGGCGACAATAACTACAAGCTCATATCCTTCTGGATAAAGACGATGGATATGGACGGCAAGACGGCGACGACCGTGAAACTCGTCGACGTGGAAAACGAGGACAACACGGCAAGTTTCACCATTGACACAAGCGGTCAGCAGACCGACGTCGGCGACAACAAGAACATTTACAGCGATTGGGTACAGTGCTTCTTCTTCGTCGAAAACGACACGGAGACGGCAAAGGATTTCAAGCTCGAGTTCAGCTTCGGCGCAACCACCATCACCACGGCGACTCAGACCGCCTGCAACCCCGGCTGGGCTGCGATAGCGAATATGCAGACCCTCGAAGTGAACGAGGACGTGTATAAGCTCGTCAGCGAGGGCACTTACGCCAAAAAGCTCACGATAAGCAAGGAAGAGCCCGAAGAGGACCAGGTGTTCGACTCGGCAAACGTCATGAGCGACATTGACTCCGGCATCGCCCTTCCCGCAGAGTACAAGGGCGTAAGCGGCGGCAGCAGCTACGTCACCGACAAGCCCTTTGCCGAGGACTACGACAAGCAGAACAACTTCAAAGACGCAGTGACGGGACTTGTAAACCGCGACAGCTTCGACGGCTACGACAGCGCGCTCAAAGAGGCTATATCTTCGGCTTTCACCTCTTCCCCCTCTTCAAGTTGGGATGAGATATTCGGCAAAGACAGCTACCAACCCCTCATAATCATAGATAAGACGCGCACTTACCGCGACAGGCTTTCCCTCACCGCAGACGACTTCGACCCCGCGAACAACGATTACTACACCAAGGACGGGGCGGGCGACACGTACACCAAGGTGGATGGGGCAGCCGAGTTCGACGAGAACGCGACCTATTACTCTGCAGAATATCAGCTGAGGAACTACGGCTATCTCGGCAGTTCCAAAACCGTCTCGGCGGACAGCTACGTCACCGTCAGCGTTAAAGTAAAAGTGGCGGGCGGCGCGACGGCGTATATCTACCTCGTGAACAGCGATACGGACGACGTGCTCACATTCAAGACCCCCTCCGTCACCTTCTATTACGACGTGGACGGCAACGTTTTGGACAAGGAATACGACGCCGACTGGACGGACAAGGAGAGAGCGGACGCCATAGTCTACTCCGTAAGGGACGACGGGCTCTACGAGGACAAGGACGGCAATATTTACGCCAACCTCCACAACCTCACCAAGAGATACCAATATCCCGATTTCGAACACAACGATTTCTACACCTACGACGGCGTTAAGGTGAGATACGACGAGCTTGAGGACGGCGTTGACTATTACAGCGACAACGCGCATACCAAAGAGGCGGCGCACTTCCTCGTCGTGGACGAAAAGAAGGTTTACGAATACGACGCCGACGAGGGCGCTTACTACTATCTCGTAAACGGCAAGCGCGGCGTAAAGGTGAACAACTTCGACGAAAAATACGCGCGTTACGAGGGAACGGAATCCGCATATAAAGTCGCCGTGACAGATACGGACGGCGAATGGGCGACCGTGAACTTCGCCATCCACACGGGCGACGCGGAAAAGAATTACCGCCTCGAACTCTGGAGCGGCGAGCGCGAGAAGACGGGGCTGGAAGGCTCCCCCGCCGCCGACGGCGCGATAGCTTTCGATTACAGCTATTTCTCCGTTTCCGAATCCAACTACTCCTCCGTTCTCGGGCTCTATGAGACGACCATAAAGGACGTATGCAGAGACCTGATAATCGCAAAAGAGGGCAACGCGGACAAGATCAAGGCGGATATGAACGTAAAGGACTATCTCGACCTGTGCAAGGAACTCGAAATAGAGGTGACCGCGGCGCTCGCTGCCGAGAATTTGAGCGATGTAGCGTACGCCTACTACACCTTCACGCTCTACGATTCGGCGAAGTTCGTGCCCTTCAACCTCGAGACGGCGGAAGCCGGCAAAACGGGCTATGACTTCAACATTTCGGACGAGAGCGAAGCGCTGGTCTACTTCTTCGTGCGCGACGGCGTGTATAACTCCTATAATATGTTTGTGGACTACGCCTCCGTGGACAAGACCGTAAGCCTTGCGGACGACTCGGCAGATACCGACAGCGGGGATACGGGCGGAAGCTCTTCCTCCTCTGCCGACAGCGCGCTGCTCATCACCTCGATAATCCTCGTAGTCGTGCTCATATTCGCGCTGCTTGCGATACTCATACGCGGCTTGTGGAAGAAATACGCTCCCGCCCGCGCGCGCAAGGACGTTCAGAAGAACAACTACAAGAAGCGCGAACGCTATATAAGGAGACTCGGGCTCACGAAGAATGAGGAACCCGAGGAAGAACCCGCTTCCCCCGACGGCGAAGCGCCCGCAGAAGAGCCCGCCGAAGAGGTTCCCGCCGAGGAACCTCCTGTCGAAGAAACTCCCGCGGAAGAGGCGCCCGCCGCAGAAACCCCCGCAGAGGACGGGGCTCCCGCAGAAGAGCCCGCCGCTCCCGCTGAGGACGAAAATAAGGGCGAATGACAAAAAAATATATCCCGCCGCTCACTTTGAGCGGCGGGATCTTTTTATATCGGTGAATTATCATATCAAGTGCAACGGGTAAGGGTAAAAAAGTAGTTCATATAAATCAACTGTGTTAGAATAA
>CANQXZ010000040.1 GCA_947627955.1 uncultured Clostridia bacterium | reverse complement strand
CAAATTCGTTGACCTGCGCCGCCGAGTTGAACACTATGTGGTCGCAGATAGCCGCGATCTCGGCGAACTCGCCGCCGAGATAGGCGGGGCAATACACGTGGTTTTCTCCCCTGCCCTCCTCGTGGGCGAGCCTCGCCTCGTACAGCCCGCTCGAGGAAAAGCCCGAGAGATATTCCGAGACGAGAGGATAAAAGGCGTAGCAGGAAAACGCTTTTTGGGCAAGAAGTATCTTCGCGCCCGTGCGCCTCTGCACGCCGTTCAGAATTTCGAGATTTTTTATGAGTTTGTCCTCGTCCACCACGTACGCGGGGGTAGGCAACAGGGAGAGCTTCATATCAGTCCACGGGAACGGGATCTTCCACCGCTTTCCACGGGAGCCCGTACTTTGCAAGGGCTTCCATGTAGGGGTCGGGGTCGAACTCTTCGCAGTTGTATACCCCCGCCCTGTTCCATATGCCCTTTACGACGAGCATCGCGCCTATCATGGCGGGCACGCCCGTAGTGTAGGATATCGCCTGCGAGCCCACTTCCCTGTAACACTCCTCGTGGTCGCAGACGTTGTAGATATACACCGACTTCTTTACGCCGTTCTTTTTGCCCGTGAAGATGCAGCCTATGTTGGTCTTGCCCTTCGTGCGCGCGCCGAGGGTGGCGGGGTCGGGCAGCAGAGCCTTTAAAAACTGTATGGGCACTATGTCCCGCCCCTCGTACTTTACGGGGACGGTGGAGAGCATGCCCACGTCTTTGAGGCAGTTCATATGGGTGATATAGCTCTGCCCGAACGTCATGAAAAAGCGTATACGCTTAACGCCCTTTATGTTCTTGGCGAGGCTCTCTATCTCCTCGTGGTGCAGAAGATACATGTCCTTTTTGCCCACGCCCTCGAAGTCGTATTCCCTCTTTATTTCGAGGGGCTTGGTCTCTATCCACCTGCCGTTTTCCCAATAGGAACCGTTGGCGGAGACCTCCCTCAGATTTATCTCGGGGTTGAAGTTGGTGGCGAACGCGTAGCCGTGGTCGCCGCCGTTGCAGTCGAGGATGTCGATAGTCTCTATCTCGTCGAAATAGTGCTTCTGCGCGTAGGCGGAAAACACCTGCGTGACCCCGGGGTCGAAGCCCGTGCCGAGCAGGGCGCACAGCCCCGCCGCTTTGAATTTTTCATGGTACGCCCACTGGTAGGAATAGTCGAAATAGGCGGTGAAGCCCTTCTCCTTTACCCTCTTTTCGTAGGCGGCGCGCCAGACTGGGTCGTCCGTATTTGCGCACTCATAGTTTGCCGTGTCGATATAGTGCGCGCCCGTTTTCAGGCACGCCTCCATTATGGAGAGGTCCTGATAGGGGAGAGCCACGTTGAGCACCGCGGCGGGCTTGAAGTAGCCGATAAGCGCCATGAGCTCCTCTACGCTGTCCGCGTTAACGGTGGCGGTGTATATCTTCGCCCTCGTCTTGCCGCTCATCTCCTCCTTTACCTTTACGCACTTCGATTCCGTGCGGCTGGCTATCATTATCTCGGTAAATACGTCGTCCGCCATGCAGCATTTTTTTATTGCGACCTGCGCCACGCCGCCGCAGCCTATTATGAGAAGTTTCATCTGTCTTCCTCCGCCCTGAGCAATATTTCTTCAACGTATTCGGGGAGCATAAACGCGCCCTGATGCAGATTTACCGTGTAATACGAGGTGTGGAGCTTCCTCTTCTTCCACCTCTCCGCGTCGAAATCTTTGAGAGGGTGATACTTCTTGCTCGCGAACCCGAAAAGCCAATATCCCGAAGAACATGTGGGAATGTGCGCCTGATACACCTTGGAGACGGGGAAGCACTGGAACACCTTCTGGTGCATCTTCCTGCACTCCTCCTCGTCCTCGCTGTAAAAGGGACTGCCGTGCTGGTAGACCATTATCCCCTCGGAGTTGAGCGCCTTGTAACAGCTGCCGTAAAATTCCTTGGTGAACAGCCCCTCGCTCGGTCCGAACGGGTCGGTGGAGTCGTTGATTATGAGGTCGTACTCCCCCTTTTTGTTGCGTATGAATTTGAGCCCGTCCTGTATATAGAGGTTGACGCGGGGGTCGGAAAGCCCCTCGGCGGTCTCGGGAAAGAACCGCTTGGAGACATCGACGAACATCTCGTCCTCCTCGACCACGTCTATGCGCTCTATCTCGGGATAGCGGCAGAGCTCCTTCGCCACCCCGCCGTCGCCGCCGCCGATGACGAGCACGTTTTTTACCGAGGGGTGCACTGCCATGGGCACGTGGGTGACCATTTCGTCGTAGATAAACTCGTCAGCCTCGGAAAAGACTATCTCGCCGTCGAGCGAGATGAACTTGCCGAGATCCTCGGAGTCGAACACGTCGACCTGTTGCAGGTCGCTGCGCTCGGAAAAGAGCTGCTTTTTCACGCGGATATTCAGCTTTATGTTGGGCGTGTGCACGTCCGAAAACCACATTTCCATAAGTATCTTCCTCTTTGCCTGCGTTTATTTCAATACGTTCAGCCTGTTCACCTCGAAGTCCTCCGTTCCCTGAACGTTGCAACCCTTGGCTTTGGCGTATATGACGTACTCTATTATCTCCTTGGTGACGAGCTCCCCCGGGGCGAGCACGGGTATCCCCGGCGGATAGCACATGACGAATTCCGTGCATATCTTTCCCTCCGTCTCTTTAAGGGGAAGGGAAACCTTTTCCGAGTAGAACGCCCGCCTCGGCGGCACTGCCACTTTGGGCTGGATGTATTCCAGCGAGAGCATTCCCGACTTGTCCCTTTTATACAGCCTTTTGAGGTCGTCGAGGGCGCCGACGAGCCGCTCTATATCCTGCAACCTGTCGCCTATCGAGACGTACGCGAGGATATTCGAAATGTCGCCGAACTCTATCTGTATGCCGTATTCGTCGCGGAGGATATCGTACACCTCTATCCCCGCGAGCCCCACGTCGCGCGTGTACACGGCGAGCTTTGTTATGTCGAAATCGTATACGGAAGTGCCGTTGACGAGCTCCTTGCCGTAGGCGTACCAATCGCCGAGGGCGTTTATCTCCTCGCGCGCGTAACTCGCCATCTCCATCACCTTTTTGAACGCCTTATCGCCGTGTAGGGCGAGGTTGCGGCGGGAGATATCGAGGCTGGACATCAACAGATAGCTCGCGCTCGTGGTCTGGGTGAGGTTGATTATCTGGCGGACGTAGTCGGCGTTGACCGTGCCGTTTAAAAGCAGCAGCGAGCTCTGCGTGAGGCTCCCACCCGACTTGTGCATGGACACGGCGGACATATCCGCCCCCGCCTGCATAGCGGAGACGGGCAGGCTGTCGCTGAATGAAAAGTGGGTGCCGTGCGCCTCGTCCGCGAGCACCATCATGTTGTGGCGGTGCGCCGTTTCCACTATGGAGCGCATGTCCGAACACACGCCGTAATATGTGGGATTGTTGACGAGCACCGCTACGGCGTCGGGATTGTCCTTTATTGCCTGTTCGAGCTTTTTGGGCTCCATTCCGAGGGAGATGCCCAGCCGCTTGTCCACCTCGGGGTCCACGTATACGGGAATGCCGCCGCACAGCACGAGGGCGTTTATGGCGCTCTTGTGCACGTTGCGCGGCATGATTATCTTGTCGCCGTCTTTAAGCACGGAAAATATCATGCTCTGCACGGACGAAGTGGTTCCGCCGACCATGAAAAAGCAATGGGCGGCGCCGAACGCCTCCGCGGCGAGGGCTTCCGCCTCGCGTATCACCGACGACGGGTGGCACAGATCGTCGAGCGGCTTCATGGAATTCACGTCTATCCCCACGCACTTTTCGCCGAGCAGCTGCACGAGCTCGGGATTGCCCCGCCCGCGCTTGTGCCCCGGCACGTCGAAAGGGACTACGCGCATTTTTCTGAATCGTTCGAGCGCCTCATAGAGGGGCGCCGAGGTCTGGTCGAGCATTTTGTATCCTCTTAAAGTAAAATAAAGACGGCCGTCCGGTCGTCTTTAAAAGCGGGGATATTCCCGAGCTTATTCTTGGTTGGGACTTTTTTCAGAGTCTATATAGCAAATACTTTTACTACTCTTATTGACCGTTTCACAAGCGACGCCTTGCGGCTTTGATTATAAAGTAATCAACTTATAAACCGAGGTTTTAACTCAATCAATAATGCGGCGGACTGCCGCTTTCATATTTGCATGGACCCTAAAATTCCATACTTGAATAAAAGTATATACTATACGAATATTTTTGTCAATGGATTTTTAACCTTTTACGCCAAAAAACGGGCTATTCCGCCCATCACTTCCCCGTCCTCTTCTGTGGCGGCGGCGTAGTCGAAATCCCTGAAATACTCCTCTCCCCTCTCGTTTGCCGAGGCGAGCGCCTCCGAAAGGAGCGCGAGTTTTTGCTCCCCCTCGGGCGTGTTGTAGGGGTTGTGCCCCTTGCCCTCGCACAAAAATTTGGTTATATGCTCCCCCTCAGCCCTGTAATACACGGCGTTGGAAGGCGGGACGACCGCGTCCTTGTCCCCCTGCACGAGCATGACGGGGCACTTGCACGCCGAGGCGAGCTTAGCCGCCGACTTGTCGCCGCAAAACAGTCTTAAAAAGGGCTTCAAAAGGACGGCGAGCGGCTTGAAAAGGCGCGCCGAAATGGCGTTATACAGCGCCCTGTCCGCCCTGTCGGGCGCGGAGATGGCGACTATCTTGTCCACTCCCTTTTCATAGCCCGCGCAGATCGCCGAATAGCCTCCCCAGCTGTGCCCGACGAGATATATCTTTTTGAAGCGGGGCAGATTCCGCCTTACGTAATCCACGGCGGCGCCCACGGTGAGCCTGCCGTTGGCAAAGTCCATTATGTTTTTGCCGTCGGAGAGGTTGCAGCCGATGTAGTCGGGCGCGAACACGGGATAGCCGAGAGAGCAGAAATACGCTATCTCGGTGGTGTAGGCTATGTGCCCCGGTCCCATGCCGTGGCAGAAGATCACCATCTCGTCCCGCGCGGGAACGGAGGGGTCGCGGTACAGCGCGGCGCGCACCCGCTTATCCTTGCCGAAGGGAATTTCCGCCGTCTCGCAGGTGAGAGAAAAGTCTTCGGCGGAAAAGTATTTAAGGAGGGGATTTTTATCGCAGCGGGAGCCGAACGCCTTGTGCCGCACGAAGAGGGCTATCCCCAATAGCAGCCACACCGCCAAAACGAGCGCCAGCGCCGCCGCAAGGGCGACGTATGCGCCCGCAGCCGACAGAATGATGTTCATGGTATTTATGATACGCGGGGCGGCTATTTGCCGCCCCGCAGAAATTTTTTGCTATGTACGATGTCAGACAACGTACTTGTCGTCCAGCGCGGGAGCGCTGTCTATCTCAGCCTTCTTCTGCTCGTAACCCTTCTTGCCGAGGAGGGCGAAAGTGGCTTTTTTGCCGTTTTCAACGCCCGGCTGGTTGAAGGTGTTTATGTTGAGCATCGCGCCCGCATAAGCCGTCTGCAATTCGAGCAGGAACATGAGCTGCCCGAGCGTGAACGCGTTTACTTCGGGTATGTTTATGGTGTAGTTCATCCTGCCTGCGCGCATGAGGGCGTACGCCGTGGCTTTGTTTTCAGCCTGAATGAGCTCCTGCATCGTGTGTCCGCCGAGGAAGCCGACGTCGGGAATGTCCTCGCAGCCGTGCGCGATGGGCATTTCGCAGCCGTATTTGCCGACGGATATAAAGGTTATCACCTTGTCGTAAGGTCCCTCTATGTAGAGCTGGACCTGCGAGTGCTGGTCGGTCACGCCGAGGCTCTTCACGGGGGTGGTGCCCGCGTTGACTACGTTGCCCGCATAGTCCACCGCCTTGCCGAGGGATTCAGCCCACAGCTGGCAGTACCAATCCGCCATCAGTTTGAGGTTGTCCGAATAGGGCATGAGCACGTTTATGTTCTTGCCCTGCTGCATGGTTATGTATTGCAGCGCGGCGACGGCGAGCGCGGGGTTTTTGGAGATAGTGGGCTTGGAGCACAGGCTGTCCATATACGCTGCGCCCGCGAGCATGCCCTTTATGTCTATGCCGAGAACGGCTGCGGGAAGAAGTCCCACGGGGCAGAGCTCGGAGAACCTGCCGCCGACGCCGTCGGGAAGCACGTATTTTTTGAACTTGCCGCCGTACTTTTCGTCTATCTTTATGAGATTGCCGCGGCAGGCGTCGGTGGTGAAGATCATGTTATCGGGCAGATTTACGCCCTTCTTTTCGAGTATGTCGGCGATAATGAGGAACTGCGTCATGGTCTCGCTCGTGGCGCCCGACTTGGATATTACGTTGAAACAGGTCTTTTCGGGCTCTATAACGTCCAGAAGAGCCTGCATTCTGACGGGGTCGACGTTATCCTCCACGTAGAACTTGGGACCGCCGCGCATCTTCTGGGGCAGTTCGTTGTAGTGCAGGTGTTTGAGCGCGCTGAAAGCCATTATGGGACCGAGCGCGCTGCCGCCTATGCCGAGCACAACGAAGTACTTGAACTTCTTGCGCACTTCCTTGGCTGTGGCGATTATGTCGTTTACTATCGCATCCTGATTGTACGGGAGCTCCGTCCAGCCCATGTACAGTTCGTCGCGTCCGCGGTTGGCGGCTACATAGTCGAACGCCTCCTGCGCCTTCTCTCTTACAGCGCGGAGATCTGCGTCGGTTATGCCCTTTTCGCCGAGCGATTTGGACATCATATAGTTGTAGTCTACCGTAACGCGCATTTGGTTGCGCCAGTCTTTTGTCTTATAACCCATTGTTTTTCCTCCAAATTTTGCTTTATGGATCTATTCCCATACTGAATATTATATCCCCTTTGCCCGCCTTAGTCAATAGGCAAATAAAAATTCGGGGCAAAATTTACAAAAAAATGCCGCAGCCGCTTGCAAAAACTATTGTTTATATTATATAATTTTTTCATGAGTCTGATCCTTTCCGAAGAACAGCGCAAGGCTGAAAAGATGATAGAGGACTGGTTTTTCCGCTCCTCAAAGCAGATATTCGTGCTCGCGGGGTATGCGGGCACGGGCAAGACCACCCTTTTGAAGGAGGCGGTGTGCACGACGCTCGGGCTCGTCCCCGACGAGAACGTAGCATTCGTCACGCCCACGGGCAAAGCCGCCACGGTGCTGATAGGCGCGGGCATTCCCGCGTGCACCCTGCACAGGCTGATATACCAATCCGTCCCCGTCGAGGAAGTGGTCGTGGTGAACGGCAAAAAGATCACGGTGGAAAAGCTGACCTTTATAAGGCGGGAGAGCATCGACTCCTCCATAAGGCTAATAGTGCTCGACGAGGCGTCCATGGTGCCCGACGAGACTATCGAAGACCTCGCCCGTTTCGGCGTTAAGCTGCTTATCTGCGGCGACAACGCGCAGCTGCCGCCCGTGGAGGGCTTCAACAGCTGTCTGAGATCCCCCGACTTCACCCTCTCCACCATTCTGAGGCAAAACCGCGGCAACCCCATAATCGCGCTCTCGGAAAGGGCGCGGGCGGGCGGCTATATCCCGTTCGGCAGATACGGCGACAGGGTGAGCGTAGTCTCCCACAAGTACTTTACGGGGGAGCGCAGGCGGAACGCCCTTTTGAACGCCGACCAGATAATCTGCGGCACAAACAAGACGCGCGCCGCCATAAACGACGAAGTGCGCGCGCTGAAAGGTTTGGGCGGGCTGCCCGAGACGGGCGACAAGCTGATATGCACCCTCAATAATTGGGAGGTATTCATAGACGAAGAGCAGAAGTTCAACCTCGTGAACGGCTTGATAGGCACTGCGTACGACCCGTTCTACGACGAGGAGAACGGGATAGGGTTCATGCGGTTCAAGCCCGAATTTTACGGCAAGCTCTGCCCCGAAGCCCTGCCCTTCGACGCGGGGATATTCCAGACGGGCATGTACCGCTACAAGCGGAACGACTACTTCGAAAAGACGGACGAAAACGGCAATGCGACGGGCGCGTTCACGCTGAACAGGTTCGAATACGGCTATTGCATCTCCTGCCACAAGGCGCAGGGCTCGGAATTCGGGAAGGTGCTTGTATTCGACGAGAGTTACGCCTTTAAGGAGGACAGGGACCGCTGGCTCTACACCGCGGTCACCCGCGCCAGAAAGAAACTCATTATAGTAAGATAAAAGGCGAAGCGGAAATTCCGCTTCGCCCTCTTTTTTTCAGTCCTTTTTGCCGAACGCGCCGAAAATGTCGCCGACGGGCGCCGAGGCTCTTTTGAGCAGGTCGTAATAGGGGTCGCAGGAGAAGTCGCGCTCCTTTTCGTACTCCCCGCCGAGGCTCTCTATCGCGAGTTTGAGTTCCTTGAACTCTATGAACGAGATGCCCTCTTCCTCTATCTTTTCGTAGAGATAGGGCAGGGCGCGCTCGTCGCCGTAGGAGGCGAGATAGCTCGCGTGCATGGGCACGTTGTCGGCGTCGCTGCGGAATTCCCTTATGAGTATGACGAATATCCTGTCGTCCTTTACGACCGTGCGGGAGAGGATCTCGAGCATGTACTCCCTGTCCCTGCCTTCCGCGTAATTTTCAAGCGCGCTCGCCGTGACGAGGTCCGCCTTTTCCTTTATGAGCTCGGCGCAGCGGTCCTTCACGTCCGCGTCGTCGCAGGAGACGAGTATCTCCATGTACTTGGGTATGGCTTTGTCCGCGTCGCCTATGATGTTCATGGCGTATTCCCGCTCCTCCCGCGTGCCGTCCAAAAGGGGCATGAGCATGTCCTCCATGTGCCTCTTCTCTATTTCCCTGCACAGAAATTCGGACACGGGCACTTTCCGCGAGAGATGGGTCCTGAGGCAACCGAGCAGCTCCCCGTCCGTCATAGCCGCGTAGAATTCGCGCGGGGTCACGCCTAAGGACTTTATCTTCGAATCGCCGAACTTGTCGTAGAGGGCGGGGATAACGTCCTCCCACTCCTCCTCGCGGTATCTCTTGGGGTTTTTGGAGATGTACTCGGCAAGTTTTTCGTCGAACATGCCGTCAAAATCGTAGAGTTTCATTCTTCGCCTCCGAATATTTTCAGTCTTTCCTCCGTCACTTCGAAGAAGGAATATATCTTGTCGCCCTCGACTCCCGTGTCCTTTACCCCGGAGATCACGTATATCGCGGCGGTGAGCGCGTCGCCGTCGTCCGCGGCGGAAAGCCTGTCCTTTGAAAGGAGCATTCCGTACATATACTCCGCGGCGGCGGCGAACTTTTCGCCGTAATCGTCGTTCAGAATGGAGAAATGGGCTACAAGATGCGCATATGCGCGCACGAACGCCCTGCGCTTTGCCCTGCCCAAGCCGAGCTTGCGCATGGTCACGCGCTGGAATACGTTGCAGATAACTACGCCGTAGCTCTGTTCGCGGTTCCTCTCCGCAAGGGCGGCGAGGATATTCACTTTGAGCTTATCGGGCAGGGAGGGATGCAGGAGAATGTCGCGCACAAAGTCGTCCATTCCCGCCTTTACCGCCGCGCAGGCGGCGAGGCTGCGCAGCTCGTCCGCGCCCTGTTCGCTGCCGTCGAAGCACCACTTGACCGCTTCCTCGAAGTTTGTATCCCGTACGACGGCTTCCGCCTTCTTTTTGGGGAGGTGCATGAACGCCAATATGATTTTGAGGCAGGTCTCCCTTATCTGCTGCGGCATCATGTAAAAATAGCCGAGCTCCCCCGCCGCGCCGTCTTCCCTTGCCTGCCGCGCAAATCCCGCATAGTACTTTGCGGTTATGGCTTCGGGATATATCGTGGCGATCTCGTCGAATGCGCGGAAACAATCCTCATACCTATCGCAGTTGAAAGCCGCTATCGCCTTGAAAAAGAGAATGCTCAGATCGTAGCGCATTTCGCCGTCGAGCTTATTGAAGAGATTCAGCGCCTCGGCGTGCATCTTATTTTCGCAGCACACGGTGGCTATCCTGTACAATTCGTCGCGGTCCTTTAAGCCGATGGACAAGATGAGGAGCTTTTGGGCTATCTCCAACGCCTCCTCCCGCTTGCCGCACTCCGTCTTTACGGCGGCGAGAGTGGTGAGCGCGCGCAGGTCTTCCGGGTCCTTTTCGAGCATGGCGAGGCATTCCTTTTCCGCCTTTGCGGGCTTGCCCGAGACGATATAGCACATAGCCATGTAGTTGCGCGCGAGGGGATACGAGGGGTTGCCCTCCTTTACCGCCGCGAATTTTTTTGCCGCCGCGGAGAAGTTGCCCTCCTTCATGAGTTCGAGCCCCCCGTCTATCACGTCGGACACGTCGGCTATCTCGGGCGGGTAAACGAATTTGAGGGGATTTTCGTCCCTGCGCAGAAATTCCTCCACGAGCTGCCCGGTGAGCTCCTCGTCGAAGCCGTCCGTTTCGAGCATCAGCTTGTTGTAATAGTACGCGGACATGGACTCGTTGCCGAGGTTGAGATAGCACGAGGCTATGCCCTCGTAGCACTCCGAATAGTCCCCGAACTCCGCTATGTCGAGGAACTTGAACCAGCTGTGCAGGCTCTTTTCATACAGCCCCATGTCGTCGAAGACCTCGGCGTAGAGCATGTACGAATCCTCGTCGTTGCCCGTTATCATGGCGTTTTTATTGAGCATTTTGAGCGCGCCGATATAATCGTGCCCGTCCACGAGGGAGGACGCGATGTTTAACAGCCTGTCGCTGCCGAAATCGATTTGTACTGTTTTCGAATCGCTCATCTGAAGAGTTTATCCACGTCGTCCTGCGTGAACGTGTAATCCTTGTTGCAGTAGTGGCAGTGCACCTTTACGCACCCCTGTTCGGCGATAATGCTTTCCAGCTCTGCCCTGCCGAGGGGGACGATCACCCCCGTTATTTTTTTGCGCGAACAGTTGCATTTATATTCGGGAAAGGAAAGATATACCCCTTTTCCGTCGGGTTGCACGCCGAAATATTCGCGGAGTATCCCCTCCGCGCCGTGTTTAAAAACGGCTCCCGCCGCGTCCGATAGGGCTTCCGCCTTCTCCCACGCCGCCTTTTCGTCCTTTTCGCCGTGCCCCGGCATGAGCTGTATCACGACGCCGCCCGCCGCTTTCACCTTTCCGTTTTTTACGTCTGCGCCGAAGGATAGCGCGGTGGGTATCTGCTCGCTGTCGCGGAAATAGCGGATGAGATTTTCCGAAACGCCGCCGCCCGTGAGCTCGCACACGCCGACGAACGGTCGGTAGAACCCGTCGTCCTTTATCACCGTCAGGGTGCCGCCGCCGAGCCCGCCTTCGGCTCCCTCTATGTAGCCGCGGATATGTCCGTCCGCGTCCCCCGAAACGCTTATTACCGCGCCGCCCGAGGGCTTTACGGTGAGGGAGACCGCGCCGCGGGGATTTTTGAGGCACCCCGCCATATACGCCGCCGCCGTGAGCATTTCGCCGAGGAGGACGGCAGAGGCGTCGTCTAAACCGTGGATATCCGTCGCCCTCTGCACGAGCTCCGTCGTATCGAGCACGGAGAGCGAGGCGTTTCCGCCGTATATAAGGCATTTATAGAGTTTATTCATAGCTTTTTACACAAAAAATTTATTCTTTCGGACTTGCCGCCGCCGAGGTGCCCCTCCGTCAGAACGGAAAAGCCCGTCTCTTTGAGCGCGGAGACCAAGCTCTCTTCGGTGTGGATATATTGGGTCTGGCGCTCGTCCGAGCGGGAATACGTGCCGCCGGCGTTGCGGGAGAAAAGGGTTATATCCATCTCCACCCTGTCCTCCTTTAAGGTGTTGAACCAGATGACGGTGGCTTCTTCGAGGTCCTTTACGAAGGTGTTCGACCCCACCGTCTCCCGCAGCTTCTTCTCGCTGCTGACGTCGAATATGAACGCCCCGCCCTTTTTGAGGCAGGAATATACCGACCTGAACGCCCCCTTTATCTCCGCGGGCGGGATATAGTTGAAGCAGTCGTTTATAGCCGTGACGAAGTCCGTTCTGTGCGGCAGGCGCAGAGTGCGCGCGTCGCCGAGGATAAAGGGGATATCCAAGCCCTCTTTACGGGCGAGTTCCGCAGCGGCGGCAAGCGACTCTCCCGAGATGTCCACTCCGCGGACGGTGTAGCCCGCCTTGCGGAGCGCGCGGGTGAACCTGCCGCTGCCGCAGCCCACGTCGTAGCCCTCCCTGAACTTACCGAGGCGGGAAAGCCTGTCAATTAAATACTGCGACCATTCGTCATAGCCGCAGTCCGAGTTGAGGTATTCGAATATGCCGCCTATGGCGGAATACATTGCGCCGCGCGTCATTTGAGGAGGTTGTCCGCGCTTATTTTCTTCTTTTTGCCCTTCTTTTCGGGCTCTTTGAGCGCCTTTTCACGCTCCTCGAACAGCTTGTTGTACTCCACGTATACGGAGTCCTTTTCATGCTGTCTTTCGTACGAAGCGACGTCCTTTTGTATCTTCGCGCGGTTTTCAGCCGCGCCCGCGAGCGCCGCACGCCCGAAGGTCTTGCCGATGCAGGAGATCTGTTCCTGCCTGTCTATGGGCTTTATGGGGCGAGCCACGAGTTCGCTCTTGCCCGCGGCGAGCAGTTCGAGAGCCTGCTGCCTCTCCTCCGCCGCCCTCTCTTCGGCGAGCTCCTTTTCGCTCTTGGTGACCTTAGCCGCTTCCTTTTCAGCCTGCACGGCGGGGGTTATATACATGTCGAACGCCCACTGCGCGAACGCCAGCCAGCACACGAGGATAAAGGAAAAGCCGAAAAACGCGAACAGCACATAGCCTATCATTCTCCATATGCCGCCGCCGAGCAAAAACCACACGGGTATGAGGGAGAAGCCCGCCATGAACACCGTCTGCACCGGGGTGCCGATTATCAGCACGAACGCGTTGCGGAAGAGATAGCCGAGCTTCACGCGGTAGCTGACGCCTATCGCGAATATCCACGCGAGATATATCCCCGCGAGCACCGCCGCGATTATTATGAACACATACGCCGTTATCGCGCCCGCCGCGTTGCCGCCGACGCCCCTGACTATGTTCATCCAATCGCCCGCTATGATAGCCGAATACACGAACGCTATGAACAGCGTGCAGGGAAGCAAGGTGTGGAAATACCCCACCTTTATGCCGTGGAAAAAACTCTTGAAGTGGAATTCGCCGTGCGTTTGCAGGAGCTTGCGTATGCAGTACGCCGAGCCCGAGACGCCGAGGGAGGCGATAAAGCCCGCCACGAACAGCATGGCGTAAGCCACTAAGTCCACTGAAAGATCGAGCCTTTCGGGCAGCCCCACCAACAGCTCGTAGGGGAAGTCGCCCGCGGTGGCGTTGAAGGGATACTGTCCGCCCAGCCCCGCCACGTACAGACCGCGCAGATACACGACGGCGACTCCCGGCAAAAAGGTGACGAGAGTTATGAGATTCAGGACGACGAGCTTCCAGAAATTGGCTTTGACCACGTCCCACGTGTCGCGCCAGCGTCCGCCCGATGAGGGTCTCCTTTTAAAATCGTCGGCAATCTCGTTGCCCTGCATTCCGTTGAGTTGAGCCATAGTCCTTCCCCGATCGTTTATTTACCTTTAAATAATAGCATATATTTTCCGTTATTTCAATAAATTTGCAGTGAAAGATTGCAAAAAACTTTACATCTGCCGCACGTTATGCTATTATTGGATAGCAAATCAGAGGAGCGGACGGGCATGAGTACCCGCGCGGGCAGGTCTTTCGGGAGAGGACCGCACGCCGCGCGGCGAAAGGGCGCCTCCGCCGAGATGCGGCACTCTCCCCTCCGCGTCGGGCGCACGGGTCAATACCTTTGCGACTGTCACTTTCGGTGTTGCGCTGTTTGCCCATCCTGAAA
>CANQXZ010000039.1 GCA_947627955.1 uncultured Clostridia bacterium | reverse complement strand
GAAAAGGTACACTTTTTCAAACTCCGTCCGCGCCGGGTCTTTCATATTCCCGCGCCTTGTGATAGAACGTTCCCGTGGGCAGCTTGCAGGCTTTTGCCGCCTCGCGGAGCGTTATTTTTTTGTCCCGCCACGCCGCGAGCACGCTGTGAAAATTTTCGGGGAGAGGGGTGGGCGGCCGCCCGAACCTGACCCCTTTCAGCTTTGCCGCGGCGATCCCCTCCGCCTGCCGCATGCGGATGTTGTCGCGTTCGTTTTCAGCCACAAAGGACAGCACCTGCAACACCACGTCGCTCAAAAACGTGCCCACGAGGTCCTTTCCCCTACGGGTGTCTAAAAGGGGCATGTCCAGGACGCATATGTCCACCCCCTTTTCCCGCGTGAGCAGCCGCCATTGCAGCTGTATCTCCTCGTAGTTGCGCCCGAGACGGTCTATGCTCTTTATATATAGCAGATCGCCCCGCCTGAGCCTGCGGAACAGTTTTTTGTAGTCGGGGCGGTCAAAATCCTTGCCCGACTGCTTGTCCGTATAGATATTTTCGGGCGGCACCCCCGCGCCGTGCATGGCAATAAGCTGCCTGTCCTCGTTCTGTTCCCTCGTGCTCACGCGGATATAGCCGTAAGTCATGCTTCACCCCCGCCGCGTGTAAATTTTTTCTTTTTTTCCATTTCGCCTCCGTAACTTTTCACTTCGTAGCTTGCCCGTCCGCGGGCAATTATATTATATGGTCGCGCCGCGCGCCCCGCGGAAAACGGGGGAGCAAAAAAATTTTTCAAAAAAAAGTAAACCGAGGTTATTTTTTTGTTGACAAAATAAATTCCGCGCGTATAATATAGAGTGAAAATAAACCATAATTTATTTTTTGGAGCTGATATGCCTATTTCGATTGCCCCCGCCGGGGCAGAACTGCTGATAAGAAAAGTAGCGGCGGACGATAAAGTAAAAAGACATCTCCACGAGATGGGGATCTGCGAGGGGAGCAAGGTGACGCTCATCTCCTCCTCGGGCGGAAACGTGATAGTCATAGTAAAGGAAGGAAGGGTTTGCCTCGACAGGAGCCTCGCGACGAAGATTTTAGTGGCGTGACGAGCGCCGCTTTAATTTTCGCCCAAAATATAAACCTCGGTTAATAATTTTCGGAAGCAGCCGCGTTCTGCGGCTGCGCGAAAATTTACGCACATATATAAATTGCTTGAAGGAGACAACTTATGGCGACAAAAATTCTGAGCGATTTTACCGTCGGAGAGAGCGGGAAGATCGTCAAAGTGACGGGAGAGGGCAGGATACGCCGCCGTCTCTTCGATATGGGGGTGACCCCGGGGGCAGAGCTGACTATGAGGAAGAAAGCGCCCCTCGGCGACCCCATCGAAGTGACTATCCGCGGATATGAACTCACCCTGAGAAAGGCGGAGGCGGCATGCGTGGAGGTGGAGCTGAAATGAAGACTTTCGCGCTTGCAGGCAATCCCAACTGCGGAAAGACCACTCTTTTCAACGCGCTGACGGGCGCGACGGCGCACGTGGGCAACTGGCCCGGCGTCACCGTGGACAAGAGAGAGGGCGTATATAAGGGCGGCGCGGAGCAGGCGGCTGTGATAGACCTGCCGGGCATATATTCCCTTTCTCCCTACACCCCCGAGGAGGTCATCTCCCGCAACTACATACTCGACGAAAAGCCGTACGGCATAATCAACATAGTCGACGCGACCAATCTCGAGCGCAATCTGTATCTCACGACCCAGCTTCTCGAAATGGACGTGCCCGTGATAATCGCCCTTAACATGATGGACGAGGTGCAAAAGGCGGGCGACAAGCTGAACGCCGCGGCGCTCGAAAAGGCGCTGGGGGTGCCCGTCGTGGAGATCTCCGCCTTAAAAGGCACGGGGATAAAGGAACTGATGGCAAGGGCGCTCGCCATGCCCGCGGAGAGAAAGGGCTCTACGGTGCTCGGAAAGGCGCTGGGCAGGCAGATAGCCGCCGCGCAGGCGTTTTACGAGGAAGACGGGGTCTCATCCCCCCTGTTCCACGCCGTAAAACTGCTCGAAAGCGACGAGCTCGAGCTCGCGAAAAAGGGCGCGAAAGAGGCGCTTGAAAGGGCTGCGGGCGGCGAGGACATGGAGGCGGTCATTGCCGACGAGAGATACAAGTATATCTCCGCGAACCTCGCCACGGCAAAGGTGAAAGCGGGCAGGGAAGTGCTCACCAAATCCGACAAGATAGACCGCGTTCTCACGCACCGCGTGTGGGCTATCCCCATCTTTTTAGTCGTGCTGTTTTTAATATTCCACCTGACCTTCTCGGAGGATCTGTTCTTCATAGGCGCGATCGCCGACGCGGCGGGGGCTCCCCTGCCGTCGGTGGCGGACCTCGGGTACGTGTTGGAGGACGGCGAAACGCTGACGGCGGCGGGCAGGACGATTTCGGTCTTTTACGACGGCGCGGTGTTCTCGCCGGGCGTGATACTCTTCAACGCCCTCGACGCATGCACGTCCTCCCTCACCGACGCAATAGTGGGCGCGATGGAGTCGGCGGGCGCCGCAGAGTGGTCGGTGGGACTGCTGGGCGACGGCGTTTTGGGCGGCATATTCGCGGTTTTGGGCTTCTTGCCCCAGATACTTCTGCTGTTCCTCTTTTTCTCCATACTCGAAGATACGGGCTATATGGCGAGGATCGCATTCGTGCTCGACAGGATATTCCGCAGGTTCGGGCTCTCGGGCAGGGCGTTCATGCCCATGATAATGGGCTTCGGCTGTTCCCTTCCCGCCACGATAAACACGCGTACGCTCGCCGACGAAAAGGAGAGGACTGCCACCATCCGCGTCATTCCCTTCTTCTCGTGCGGGGCTAAACTGCCGATTCTCACCGCCATCGCGGGCGGCATAGTCATGGCGTTCGGGGTAGGCAACGCCGACGTCATAACCTTTTCCATGTATCTGCTCGGGGTGTGCACGGCGATAATAGCGGTGCTGCTCATGCGCAACACCACCCTGAAAGGGGAAACGCCTCCGTTTATCATGGAGCTCCCCGCCTATCACGTGCCGGGCTTCAAGAACCTGATGCTGCACCTTTGGGATAAGACGAAACACTTCGTCAAGAAGGCGTTCACGATAATCTTCGCCTCCACGGTGATAATCTGGCTCTTCTCGCACCTCACGTGGAATTGGCATTACATACCCGACGAGGAGATGCAGAATTCCATTCTCGCCTCGATAGGCATGTTCCTGCAACCCATATTCACGCCTCTCGGCTTCGGCTCGCAGCTCGGCGCGTACGGCTGGGTATTCGCCGTGGCGGCGATAACGGGGCTCATAGCCAAGGAAAACGTCATCGCCACCTTTACGACGCTCGCGCTGTGCATAGGCGCGTATGTCGGCGAGGGCACCGAGGAGGGCATAGAGGAAGTTACGGGGCTCATTGCAAAGATATCGCTTGAAACGGGCATATCCCAGCAGGAATTCATCTCCGCGCTGATAGCCTTCATAGCCTTCAACATGACCACCGTTCCCTGCTTTGCGGCGTGCGCCACGGCGAGAGCCGAGCTTCCCCGCGGAAAGTTCAAATGGACCCTTCTTTTCTGGCTCGTCACGTCATATATTACGGGTACGGTGATCTACACCACGGGCGCGTGGATATGGCCTGTGGCGATATGGATAGCCGTAGCGGCTGCGGTCACTGCGCTCATAGTGCTTCGCAACCTCGGAAAATTCGATATATGCGCGCTGTTTAAGCGCAGAAAAAAGGAGTGAGTTATGTCGGGAGTTGACATCGCGGTCATAGTGGTCCTCTCGGTGGCATTCGCCGCCGCGGTGGGGATAATGATATGGCGCAAGATAAAGCACAAGAGCAGTTGCGGCTGCGACTGCGGCAAGTGCAGCGCATGCGACAAGTGCCGCACGGAGAAATGACGGCGGCAAGCGGATAAGGTCATACTTTTTCATCTACCTGTTTTTATACGCGACGGGGCGGGCGCAGATTGCGCCCGCCCCGTCGCTTTTTTGCGGAAGAATCGACCGCGGCTTCCATATTCTGCCCGCGGAGGCAAAAATTGCGGTCTGTAATTTGTGTTTTTACGTCGAAAATATTTTGTTTTTTGGAAATTGTCTGTTATAATATTTCAGGTATTAAAATATAAATTCAGGAGATGTTATGTCAGAGTTAACATTCGAGGGTACGCCCGAACAGGCGGACGCCCTGAAAAGATGTATCGACGAGCACCGCGGCGAAGCCGGCGCGCTCATGCCCGTCCTGCACGAAGCGCAGAATATCTACGGATATCTGCCCTCCGAAGTACAGACGGTGATCGCCGACGAACTGAACGTTCCCCTCGCCGAAGTGTACGGCGTGGCTACGTTCTACTCCCAGTTTACGCTGAACCCCAAGGGCAAGCATAAGATAAGCGTATGCCTCGGCACGGCGTGCTATGTAAAGGGTTCGGATAAGATCCTCGAAGCCGTGGAAAAGGAACTCGGCATAAAGTGCGGCGAGTGCACGCCCGACAGGAAGTTCTCCATCGACAGCTGCCGCTGCGTCGGCGCGTGCGGGCTTGCGCCCGTAATGATAGTCGACGGCGAGGTGTACGGCAAACTCACCGCGGGCGACGTCGCGGGGATCCTCGACAAATACATTCAGGACTGAGGGGGAGAGATATGACTATTCAGGAACTCAAAAAGATAGCGGCAGAAAGAGCCGACCTCATAAACGTCCGCCGCATAGTTCGCGAACAGGCGGAAAAACTCGCTCCCGCCACGGGTTACAGAAAACAGGTGCTCGTGTGCGGCGGCACGGGCTGCACTTCCTCGCACTCGTTGCAGGTCATAGAGCAGCTCGAAAAGAGCCTTAAAGAACTCGGCATAGACGACGTTCTGATAGTAAAGACGGGCTGTTTCGGGCTCTGCGCGCTCGGACCCATAATGATAGTGTATCCCGAGGGCGCATTCTATTCGCAGATGACCCCCGAGCACGCCAAGACCGTTGCCGAAAAGCACCTCGTAAAGGGCGGGCAGATAGTAAAGGAACTCCTCTACGCGGACACCGTGCACGAGGACGGCTCCGTTATACCCTTTGCCGAGATACCCTTCTACAAGCACCAGATGAGGATAGCGCTCCGCAACTGCGGCGTTATAGCGGCGGAGGACATCCGCGAGGCGATAGCGGCGGGCGATTGGTTCGCCCTCGCAAAGGTGCTCACCGAAATGACCCCCGAACAGGTCATAGCCGAGATAAAGGCTTCGGGACTGCGCGGCAGGGGCGGCGCGGGCTTCCCCACGGGGCTCAAATGGCAGTTCACGCGCGACGCCAAGGGCGATAAAAAGTATGTGTGCTGCAACGCGGACGAGGGCGACCCCGGCGCGTTCATGGACAGGTCCGTCCTCGAGGGCGACCCCAACACCGTGCTCGAAGCGATGGCTATCGCGGGCTACGCGGTGGGCGCGGACGAGGGCTATATATACGTGCGCGCCGAATATCCCATAGCGGTTACGAGGCTGAATATAGCCATAGGGCAGGCGCGCGAGCTCGGGCTCCTCGGCAAAAACATATTCGGGACGGGCTTCAACTTCGATATCCACGTCCGCCTCGGCGCGGGCGCGTTCGTGTGCGGCGAGGAGACGGCGCTCATGGCTTCCATAGAGGGCAAGCGCGGCGAGCCGAGACCCCGCCCGCCTTTCTCCGCCCAGTGCGGCGTATTCCAGAAGCCCACGGTGCTCAACAACGTGGAGACATGGGCTTCCGTCAACCCCATAATAATGAAGGGCAGCAAGTGGTTCTCCTCCATCGGCACCGAAAAGAGCAAGGGCACCAAGGTGTTCGCGGTCGGCGGCAAGATCAAAAACGTCGGGCTCGTGGAAGTGCCCATGGGCACCACGCTCGGCACGATAATATACGATATAGGCGGAGGTATCCCCCACGGCAAGCAGTTCAAAGCCGCGCAGACGGGCGGACCTTCGGGCGGCTGTATCCCCGCAAAGTACATCGATATAGGAATGGACTTCGATAACCTCGTCGCCATCGGCTCCATGATGGGCAGCGGCGGGCTTATCGTCATGGACGAGGACACCTGCATGGTGGATATCGCCAAGTTCTACCTCGAATTCACCGCGGACGAGAGCTGCGGCAAGTGCACTCCCTGCCGCATAGGCACCAAGCGCCTCCTCGAAATACTCACCAAGATAACGGAGGGCAAGGGCGAGCCGGAGGACCTCGTCAAGATCCGCGAGATCGCCGAGCACATGAAGAGCTCTTCGCTCTGCGCGCTCGGGCAGTCGGCGCCCAACCCCGTGCTCTCCGCGATGGAGCACTTCGGCGACGAGTACGAAGCGCATATAAAGGACAAAAAGTGCCCCGCAGGCGTGTGCAAATCCCTCTTGAACTACTACATAGAGCCCGACAAGTGCCGCGGCTGCACGCGGTGCGCAAGGAATTGCCCCGTCGGAGCGATCTCGGGCGTGGTGAAGGGAGTTCACGAGATAGACACGTCAAAGTGTATCAAGTGCGGACAGTGTATCGAAAACTGCAAATTCGGCGCAGTCGTAAAGAAGTGAGGTGTGCGATATGATAAATCTTAAAATCAACGGTATCCCCGTAAGCGTTCCCGAGGGTTCGACCATTCTCGACGCGGCAAAGCTCGCAAATATCAGAATACCCACCCTCTGCTATCTCAAAGACGTACAGTGCGTCGGCTCCTGCCGCATGTGCCTTGTCGAGGCGACGGGCGCGCGCGGGCTCGTGGCGGCGTGCGTATATCCCGTTTCCGAGGGCATGGAAGTCAGGACAAACACCCCGAGGGTGCGCAAGTCGAGAAAGACGACCGTGGAACTCATTCTCTCCACGCATAAGAAGAAGTGTCTCAGCTGCGTGCGCTCCATGAACTGCGAGCTGCAAAAGCTCGCGCTCGAATACAACGCGGAAGAGGACCGCTTCGGCACGGACCACGACATTGACCCCGTGGACGACCTCTCGCCCTCCGTCGTGCGCGACAACAGCAAGTGCGTGCTCTGCACCCGCTGCGTCGCCGCCTGCAACAACCAGACGATAGGCGTTATAGGTCCCCAGCACAGGGGCTATGCAAAGGTGATAGGCTCGCCCTACGGCGTTTCGCTCGCGCATACGTCCTGCGTTAACTGCGGACAGTGCGTAGTGGCTTGCCCCGTCGGCGCCCTCTATGAAAAGAGCAACGTGGCGGACGTCTGGGGCGCCATAGTCAACCCCGAAAAGCACGTAGTGTTCTTCACTGCGCCCTCCATAAAGGCGACTTTGGGCGAGGCGTTCGGCTTGCCCGTGGGCACCAACGTGGACGGCAAGATGGTCTCCGCCATAAAGCAGCTCGGCGACGTGAAGTGTTTCAACATGGACATAACCGCCGACCTGACGATAATGGAGGAGGCAAACGAGCTGTTGCAGAGGATAATGCAGGGCGGCACGACCCCCATGTTCACGAGCTGCTGCCCCGGCTGGGTGAAGTTCGCCGAGCACTACTATCCCGAGCTCTTGCCCAACCTCTCCACCTGCAAGTCCCCCCAGGAGATGTTCTCCGCAGTGCTCAAAACCTATTACTGCGAGAAAAACAACATAAAGCCCGAAGATCTGTACGTCGTGTCGGTGATCCCCTGCACGGCTAAGAAGTTCGAGATAACCCGCGACGAGCTCGGGCACTACACCGACGCGGCTATAACCACCCGCGAACTCGCCAAAATGATAAAGGAAGCGGGCATTGACTTCGCCAACCTGCCCGACGGCAAGTACGATACGCCCTTCGGCGACGCGAGCGGCGCGGGCGCAATATTCGGCACGACGGGCGGCGTAATGGAGGCGGCTTTGAGGACGGCGGCTTACGTCCTCGGCGGCGAGGGCGCGCCCTTGGAGTTCAAGGAAGTGCGCGGCACCCGCGGCATAAAGGAAGCCGAGTACTCCATAGGCGGCAGCACGGTAAAGGTGGCTGTAGCCAACGGGCTCGGCAACGCGAGGAAGGTTATAGAGCAGATAAAAAGCGGCGAAAAACAGTACACGTTCGTGGAGATCATGGCTTGCCCGGGCGGCTGCATAAACGGCGGCGGACAGCCCTACGTCCACGACGAGATCCGCAACAGCATAGACCTCAAAGCGGTGCGCGCGCAGGCGCTCTACGACAGCGACAGCGCAAACAAATACCGTTGCTCGCACGAGACTCCCGCCGTCAAGGCGCTTTACGACGAGTTCTTCGGCAAGCCCCTGTCGCACAAGGCGCACGAGCTTCTGCACACCACCTATCACCAGAGGGACAAATACTGAAAACTTACAGAGAGTTCAGATAAAAGGCAACAAATTGCTCGCGGGCGTTTTCGCCCGCGGGCAATTTTATTGTTGATTCTTTTTTGCGGATTTAAAAATTATCAGTGAAGCCGTAAACCGTGCGGCGGCGATCGCGGACAGGGCTATAAAGTACGGGAAGAGATTTACCGACCACCCCAAACCTATTTCGGGAATGTGCAATATAATTATTGCGGCAAGCGCCAAAACGGAAGATATAAGGAGCATAATCGGCGGACTGTATTCCTTTTTCGGCTTTTTCTTTTTCCCGTTTTTTCTTGTCGATATGTTCGCGGGTTCGTACAGAGTGTCGCTGAATAGCTTTTTCATGCTCTTGGACATACTCATATTCACCGAGTTGAATATAGACAACGTCAAAACGAGTATCAATAGATTAAGTAATGAAAAAGCAAGTCCCGCAATGGAGAATGAATTACTGATAAAGGCGGACAAAGCGGAGGCAACCGACCCCGATAATGTATATGAGAATACGCGCGACATAGGTAAAACCGCGAGGATCGCCCATATGGCAAAGCCCGTAGCATAGGTTATGTATAGGTTTGCCGCCCTTTTGAGGAGTCCGTTTTCCCTGTAATATTGTTTCATTTTTACACCGCGGAAAACGGTGCAGAATATGCTTGCGGCAACGGCTACTGCCATTCCGGCGGTCATTATGGGCGCAGGCAGATCGCCGGCGTAATAATATGAGCTGCCTTCGCCCCCGGAAATGTTGCAGACAAAACCGAAAGCTATGTATATCCACATATTGGCGACGATCGCTGATATGAGCAGAGGGGGCAGCTTTAAATTTTTGCCCTGCGCAAGAAATACAATTGCTATGATCAGTATGATTGTTTGAGCTATAAAATAAATTATGCTGACCGCGCCCGCCGCTATTGTCTGCGGTATTCCGAACAATCCGCTGATATTTTCTGCGGAAACGTCTGTAAGCCCCTTTATCGCATTTGAGAGTTGCGAGAATTGCAAATAAATGAAATAGAAGATATTTACCGTCTTCCCATATGTTGTTTCACCGCCCATTTGCAGGACGGGACGGGAATAAAACAAGAGCGCGGTGATATAGATTATCGCTATTGCGGCGAAAGCTGTTAAACCATAAACGGTTGCGCTCCTGTCGGCAGGGTCGGCAGGCTTACGCCTGCCTTTTTTCCGCGGATCCCCGTATAGTTCGCAGAGTTCCGCATAATTTAAAGCACTGTCTTTATTTTCCGTTTCGTCGGACATATATACCTCCCGTCAGCGCGGCAATACTATGTCCGTCGAGCCGAAATCCTTAAATTCGGAGTGCATCTCGACCGACATTATATCTTTCGGACTGTCGCCTATCAATGCCTGCAAGATAAAATCTATGCGCGCGAGCCGCCCTTCCGAAACATAATAACGTACGTCGATATTTTTTATGTGCTCGTTTATCTGAAGCTGTATGTCTTCCGCATTTTCACCCATCTCGCCTGCGAGAGCATAGACGGCAGAATTGAATTTTTCTTTGGTCATGCAAAAGCCGTAGTCGGTCTTTTCGAAAAAGGAATTGTCGAAATTGGCGGCATATATAAATGTGCTCAGTTCGGAAATGCTTTTAAACGAATCGAGCGGATAACGTTTTCCGCCTTTTATCAGTTCATAGCCGTTAAAATAAAATTCCCCGTCCGTGAGTTCTCTTATCTGCGCGTCGATCTCGTCTGCCGTATAATAGCCCTCTTGCCCGAAATAGGGTATTTTCGAGTAATATTCAAAGCCGTCTTCCGTTTCAGTCATGTAAAAATCGACCTGCATGGCGGGAATGGTCTGTTTAAAATAGGCTTTATTGTTGTCGAACATAAAAATCTGATAATATGTGGAATCGATAGACAGCATGTGACCGCTGTATGTGGTTACTACCGTGCAATCGCTATATGCAGGGTTAGCTATGACGGAGTTATAGTAGCTTGCGGTCAACGCCTCGCCGCTTTTAGGCAGGGGCGAAAAATATCTGTAACTTCCAGCCGTCTCTAAAAGATAGGCGGACGCGGTTTTTTCCTTTGCGGAATAGCTGTCGGTATAGGTGATCTTTACGGGATAGGCGGCGTTTACGGTTAAGTCGCCGGCGATGCTCTCCATTTCATTTTCGGGAAGCATAGTGCCTATTTCATAGTCGCCGAGTACGCATTGCACCGTAGAAGTGCTCAATTCTTCCTTTACAAAACCAGAAATAGCGGCATATTGCGAGCGATATTCTGCGGGAGACATGTAGCCGCGGAAAGTTTCACTGTATAGTTCTTGCCGCGAGCATGCGCCCAATGGTAAAGCTGCCGCCGCAGCTATCGCAAACGCCAGAGGGACGGCAATAATTTTCTTCATATCGCTCAACCCCCGAACATTTTCAAACAATTTATTACTTTTTGGTAATTGAGATCGTTGCACCGCCTTGAACATATCACGATTTCGGCAATATACCACGCAATTATGCCCAATCCCAAGAGCAATGGAATCACGGAACCTATGAAAGCTGCGCCGCTCAGTCTGGCAAAAAGGCTTAGAAGGCTCAACCCGAAGGTGGAAAATATCTTGATAAGGGCGAATTGCCAATCGCCAAGATAAAACCTGCCCGCGCACGGTCCGCCCAAGAAAATGCTGAGCAATGTCGTAGTGGTTTTGCTCTTTAACGTCAGCGTGTTCAGAGGCTCAAATGCTTCATCGCGGGCGGCGGCGATTCGCTTGCGGATATAAACCATTTCATCGTCTTTGAAGTACTTAGAAAATTTTTCGCTCAAAAAATATACTTTTTGTGTGTCCATAATTTACTCCTTTGACAGCATTTTGCTGTATTATGGCATATTTTACAGCAATTCGCTGTAAAATGTCAAGTAAAGTATGAAAGTTTTTTCAGAGAGACTGAAAGAATTGCGCAAATCGGCGGGTTTAACGCAAAGGCAGGTATCAGAAAAACTCAATATCAGGCAGCAGTCGTACGCCCGCTATGAAAACGGTACGGGAGAGCCTAATCTCGAAACGGTCGCGAAGATAGCCTCAATGTTCGACGTCAGCGCGGATTTTTTACTCGGGCTGAGCGAATACTGAAAGTTCGGTCGCGGGGGCATTTTCCGTTGCGGGCTTTACAAAACGGCAAAAGTGTAGTATTATATAGTGGAAAGATATTTGCGGAGAAAAACCATGGCTAAAAAGCAAAAGGAAAAACCCGTTCCCCCCGCGGGCGGGGATAAGGTCAAAAAAGCCGAAAAAATGACGATCTACGACTATGAACAGAGGTATTCCCGCCGCGAAAACGTGCGCGGCGCAAGGCTTATTTTGGGCGCGGCGGCGGCTTTGATAGGCGTTTTTCTCTTCATATTCCTGTTGATGCTGACGCTGGACGTCTACGATAAAAACGAATACGCGGGCTACGCCACGGGCGGGGTCAGCCTTTTGGTGTTCATATTCGTGTACATAGTGCCCCTCGTAAGGATAATGAAACTCGGGCATTTCGAGACGAACGTGAACGGCTACACCGCCGCGAAAGCCAAGCGGCACAACAGAAAGCTCCGCCGCGAGATAGCGGCGAAGATAATCGACTTGACCTCGCGCGTGGAGGGAGTGGGCTGGTACGATTCCGAGGTGGTCGGCAAGCTCGCGATAGCCCTCAACACGGGCGACGAGGAGGGCATAAAGACCAATCTCACCGCGCTGTACTCGGGGTCTGTAAAAAAGTCCGCCAAGGAAATGATATTCAAGTGCTCCATGAAGTCCGCCATGTACTCTGCGCTGTCGCAGACGGCTAAAATAGACGCCGCGCTCGTCGTGTTCGTGAACATGCAGCTCATTAAGGACATAGTGTTCCTGTACGGGTTCCGCCCGTCGGACGCCAAGTTGGCGCGGATTTTCGTGGCTGTTATACGCAATTCCCTCATAGCGTACGGCGTGGGCGGAATGCAGATAGGCAACAGCGTGGTAAAGACCATGGGCGAGGCGGTGCGCAGCATCCCGATCCTCGGCGGCGCGATCGCCGCCATAGTGGACAGCTCCGTGCAGGGGCTCACCAACGGCATGCTCACCACGGTGATAGGCTACCAGACGGTGAAATACCTCACCACCGAATACAGGTTGCAGAACATTCTCGACGGCGTGGACGTCGCGGAAACGCAGGAAGAGTTTGCCGAGGCGTGCCGCGAGCTCGAAAAGGAGCTGAAAAAGGAACAGCGCCGCGGGAAAAAGCTCGCCACGGCGTGAAGGCATAATTGCATAAAAAATGGGGGCGGAGCGCATTGCGCTCCGCCCCGTTTTGCGGGAACGTGTTTTGTTTCAGCCCTTGCAGGGCGTTTTGGAGATATCCTTTTCGAATACGTACGCGCCGAGGTCGGCGTTGTAGCCCTCCGTCTTTTTATAGCCGCACGCTGAAAAGAAGGGCTCCGAGCCCTCCGCGGGCAGCGCATAGGCGGCGTTCACGTTGCTCTCCCTCAGCTTCATTTCCGCGGTAAGAAGCAAAAATCTGCCCAGCCCCTGCTTGCGCTTTTCCCTTTTGACGTATATCTCGCGTATGTCGCCCCAGCCCTCTTTAAAGTTCCAATCGTTCTCTATGCCGTCCGTCTGGTAGATGCAAAAGCCCGCGGGCTCGCCGTTTTCCGTCATGTAGTCTATGCGGATCAGCCCCGCTTTGAGGTCGGGGACGATGTATTCGCCGAGCAGGTGCGCGCAGTCGTCGTCGCAGCCGAGTTCGGCGTAGTAATCCGTGAACAGTTTTCCGAATTCGCCGAGCGTGTCGTCGTGAAGGGGGGAAATCGCGAACATGTTACTCCTTAAAATTTAAGCGGGAGCCATTTCGGCTTCCGCTTTTTTACGATTTTTTATTCGGCGGCTTTTTCCGCGACGGGATACACGGAAACCTGTTTGCCGTCCTTGCCCACTCTCTCGAACCTGACCACGCCGTCGCAGAGCGCAAAGAGCGTGTCGTCCTTGCCTATGCTCACGTTGTTGCCGGGTTTGAACTTGCTGCCGCGCTGTCTCACGAGGATATTCCCCGCAAGCACTTCCTGACCGTCCGAACGCTTCACGCCGAGGCGCTTCGCGTTGGAGTCTCTGCCGTTGTGCGACGAGCCGGTACCTTTCTTATGGGCGAATAAACGTAAAAACAACATAATTTTATTCCTCCTTGAAAATTACTCTGCCGCAGCTTTGTCGGCGGCTGCTTTTTCGGTCTTTGCGGGCGTTTCGGGCTTGTTTGCGCCTATCGCCGTCACTTTGACCATGGTGTAGGGCTGCCTGTGCCCCTGCTTTTTCCTCTCGTTTTTCTTGGCTTTGTACTTGAAGACGATTATCTTCTTGTCCTTGCCGTGAGAGACGACCTGTGCGAACACCTTGACGGACGCAACTTCTTTCCCCGCCTGTATTCCCTTTTCGTCTGCCGTTAAAACGACGGGGAATTCAACCGTGGAACCCACTTCCGCCGCGAGCTTTTCGACCTTTACAAGGTCGCCCACGCCCGCTTTGTACTGCTTGCCTCCGTTGTCGAAAATAGCGTACATAAAATTTACCTCCTCTAACCAGTCTCGCCGGATACGTTATAGCCAAAGGCTTAGGCGGCGCAGGGCGCACTTAAAAAAGCCCGTTCCGAGCGGCTCGGATTATAATTTAGCA
>CANQXZ010000038.1 GCA_947627955.1 uncultured Clostridia bacterium | reverse complement strand
TTATTCTAACACAGTTGATTTATATGAACTACTTTTTTACCCTTACCCGTTGCACTTGATATGATAATTCACCGATACTGAAATGCGCGCCCGCCCGAGGCGGGCGCGCTTTCGCCACATGAAAGATAAAAGAGTAGTTTTATGGAACAGGAGCAAAGGCGGAAATATCTTATAGAATATCTGCTTGACGAGCAAAATGCGCGGGCGGAGATCCCCGACGGCGAATTTGCTCAAAAGAGGCTCTTGCGCGCCCTTTTCAACGTGCGTGAGCCCCGCGCGGTAAACGAAGAATTTTTGCGCGTGCAGGACGAATATCTTTCGGAAGAACTGCGAAAAAAAGGCGTGACGGATATTGCCGATTTAAACCCCATTGCCCCCGACATATACCTTTGGCAAGGCGATATAACGACGCTCAGATGCGACGGAATTGTAAACGCCGCCAACTCACAAATGCTCGGCTGTTTTTGCCCCAATCACGGGTGCATAGACAACGCCATCCACACCTTTGCGGGCGTTCGGCTTAGGCAGGAGTGCGCCGAAATCATGAAAGCGCAGGGGCGCGCCGAACCTGCGGGCGGGGCGAAGATAACGCGCGGCTATAACTTGCCGTGCAGGTACGTTCTGCACACCGTCGGTCCCGTTGTCTATGGAAAGCTCACTCCCAAACACGAGCGGCTTTTGGAAAGCTGTTATCTCTCCTGCCTCTCCCTCGCCGACAAAAACGGGCTAAATAGCCTTGCGTTCTGCTGTATTTCGACGGGGGAATTCCATTTTCCCAACGGGCGCGCCGCAGAGATAGCCGTCAAGGCGGTGCAAAAATACAAGCGGGAAACGGCAAGCAAAATCAAGGTAATTTTCAATGTGTTTAAGGAACAAGATTATGAAATTTACGCAGGACTTCTCGGCGCAGATAGATAAATTGAGCGAGGCGCTCCGAAACGCCGAAGCGGTGGTAGTCGGCGCGGGCGCGGGACTTTCCGCGGCGGCGGGCTTCACCTATTCGGGCGAGCGCTTTGAAAGATATTTTTCAGACTTCGGGGAAAAATACGGCTTCCGCGACATGTATTCGGGCGGGTTCTACCCCTTTGAAACGCCCGAGGAGTTTTGGGCGTATTGGTCGAGGTATATCCTCATAAACCGCTATACTGACCCGCCCAAACCCGTCTATCAAGAACTTTTCAACCTCATAAAGGACAAGGACTATTTCGTCATCACCACAAACGTCGACCACTGCTTCCAGAAGGCGGGCTTCGACAAAAAACGGCTCTTTTACACGCAGGGGGATTACGGGCTGTTCCAATGTTCCGTGCCCTGCCACGAAAAGACGTACGACAACGAAGAAGCCGTCCGCCGCATGGCAGCGGAGCAAAAAGACATGAAAATTCCGGGCGAACTCATTCCGCGCTGCCCCGTCTGCGGAAAACCGATGGCAATGAACCTGCGCGCCGACGATAAATTCGTGCAGGACGGCGGCTGGTATGGATCTTGCGGGCGGTACGAAAGGTTTATTGAAGCGCACAGGCACAGCCGCGTTCTCTATCTCGAACTCGGCGTTGGCTACAATACCCCCTCCATCATAAAATATCCCTTCATGCGGCTCGTTGCGCAGAACAAGCGGGCGGTATACGCCTGCATAAACTACGGGGAAGCCGTTTGCCCCGCACAGATAGAGGAGCGGTCGGTCTGCATCAACGCCGATATAGCCGAAGCGCTCGGAAAAATACGGCTTTAAGCGCGCCACGAAGGGGAATATAAAAGCGCCCTCCCGCGTTTTTTCGCGGGAGGGCGCTTTTATAATGATTTTTACACTTTTTCCACGGTGAGCGAATAGGTGAAACTCTTGCCGTTCTCGTCGGCAAAGTTGATAAAGGGCTTCAGCGTTATCTCGCGCGGCGCGCCCTCAAAGTCGTTTATGCCCCACCACGGCTCCACGCATACGTAGTCTCCGCCCTCGGGATTGGACCAAAAGGCGAACACGGGGCAGTCTGCGATGTATGTATACCTGTATCCGTCGCGGGTGTAGGCGTATATCGCCCCGCCCGAAAGGCTGCCGAGCTGGAATGTGGCGCACTCCTTAAAAAACGCCTTGTTGGCGACGAACCTGTCCAGCCCGTCGAGCCGCGCGGCGCCGCCGCCTATCGGATAGACCACGGCGTTTTCCGTGTTTTCGAACTCTATCAGCGCCTCGCCGCCGGGCGCCTTCATCCCCGGATGCCCGCCGACGTAAAAGGGTATCTTCCCCCTTTGCGAGCGCACGAAATAGGAAACCGAGAGGGTCTTGCCCTCCAACTTATAGGTTATGCCGAGCTCGAAGTCGTATGGATAGGTCTTTTTCGTCACGGCGTCGGAGGAAAACGAGAGGGTTATGCGCTCCGCACCTATATCGGAGAGCGTGAATTCGGCATACCTCGCCACGCCGTGCGAGCGGGGCGAAAAGACGTCGCCCTGCGCCTCGTACTCGCCCGCGTGCCCGACTATGGGGAAAATCACCACGTCCTTGCTCGCCCAATATTCGCCGCCCTGCCAAAGCCTCTCCTCTCCCGTCGGGAGATATACGAGGGACTCCATACTGCCGCCCTTCGTGTTGACCGAAAGGGAAATAAACTCGTTTTTGATGGCGTATATCATATCCTGCCTCACCAGCCGAGGGGCTCGCCCCCCAAAATGTGCACGTGCAGATGGCGCACGGTCTGTCCCGCCGCCTCGCCCTGATTCACAACGAGGCGGAAGCCGTCCTTACAGCCGTTCTTCTCCGCCGCTTCCGGTATTACGGCGAGCATGCGGGAGAGTATCCTCATTCCCTCGCCGTCCGCCTCCGAAAGGAGGGCGAAGTGCCTTTTTGGCACGGCGAGAAGGTGGACCTTCGCCTTGGGCTCTATGTCGCGGAAGAAGAGCATATCCCCGTCCTCATAGACCTTTGAAGAGGGGATCTCGCCCCGTATTATCTTGCAGAAAACGCAGTCGTCACTCAACATATCTTTCTCTCCTTGATTTTATTTTCAAAGCCGCATATCCGCCCGCGCAGCCCGCAGCAAGGCTTACGAAAACGAGCGTATAGGCGACCGATTCGGTCAATCTTATCTCCGTGCGCCCCGAAACGCGGCAGGCATATCCGTCGCCGTCGGCATACACGGACAAGAGCGCGGGATTTATCATGAACAGCCCGAGGCGGGGATATCTGCCGTACTCGTCCGCCTGCCGCGAAAGGTCGGCGAACAGCGCCGCCCGGTAGGTATCTTCGCCGAGTTCCAGAGTTACGCTCCTCAGCTCCCACAGGCGCACCGTCTCTCCAACTTCCCCGCCGTTTACGGGCTTGCGCTCCACGTAGCCGTAGGTGAAGAGATAGAAGTACTCCCCGTACTGCTCTCTCTGCACGGCGGAGGTGAGTTCGCCGTCCGTGAACGTATACGAATAGTTCTCCGAGACGTCGGCATACTCCGCGTACTGTCTGTTGAAGTCGGGGCGCAGGTCGTAGCCGCTCTGCGCGAAAGCCGCCGTCTCAGAAAAAGTGCCGAAATTGCGCACAACGTAGTTTCTCGTCCCGCCGTAAACGCAGGTGGGTCCGAGCAGGGCGAGCGAAAACGCCGTCACGGCGCACGCGGCGAGCACGTTGCAGATGAACGCCCGCCGTTTGCGCAAATCCCTCTCCCCGTTCACAGTAGGGGCGAAGCCCTCCTCCGTCGGGGCGGGGCAGAGCTCCTTTCTCGCCCTGTAAGCCACTACTGTCGCCGCCGCGAGAGTTATCACGCCCGTAAGCGCGCTTATGGGGTAGCCGCGCCACTCCGCAAAAAAGGGAATGAGCGGAAAATTCACGAAAAAGTGCATCGTGAGGCAAAACGCGTACGCAAGATAGGGGCGGATCGTCTTAAAGCACCCCTTTTGCGAGACAGACCAGCCGAACAGCGCCGCCCACGCCGCGTGGGAAAAGGGCGTTCCCATGGCGCGGAATATGCCCACGGGCATCAGGGCGGAAAGGGTGTAGTATCTGTCCATATAGCCCATATTTTCAAACGCGGAATATCCGCCGCCCACAGCCGCGCCTATCAGAAAACAGAAATACGGGTTGCGCTTTTTGAGCGCCGCGAGCAGAATGAGCGTGACCGCCGCCTTGGAAGTCTCCTCCGTGAACGCCGTCCACAGCTGTTGCAAATAGGGCGTTTCGCACCTGTACACGGCGTATACCGCGTCTGAAAAGAAAGAAGAGAGCACTCCGCCCGCGAAAAAGGCGAGAAAGGGCAACGCAAAGGGGACGTCGCACTTCGGATACAGCTCGTAGAGTAGCACCAAAAAGGTGAGGTCGGCGAAAATCCCGCCCGTGAAGTACACCACCGAGATCTCCCAGCCGTTGAGGCTGTATCCGAGGCACACGAGGGCGAACGCCGAAAACGAGAACATAAGAAACCGCGCCCAGAACCACGGATACGCCGCTTCCCCGCCCTTTCCCCTCAGAAAAAGATCGGAATATTCCTTGCGGGAATGCGGGCGGAAGGTCTCGTATGCAAATTTTTCCAGCGCGCGTTTAATCTTCATACAACTCCGCCGAAACGCCGTCCCCGTACGGGGAAAGGAGCCTTATATCATATTTTTTTCCGCACGCGTACTCCCCGCGCAGATAGACTTTTATGTAGTTAGCGGTGTATCCCGTAGTGTAGCCGTCCGCATGCTCTTCGGCTATGAAATCGAGCTTCCGCCCGAGAAAGCGCGCCGCATATCTCTCCGCCGCGCCCTTTGCCGCCATTAAAAGCCGTTCGGTGCGCTCCTTTTTGACCGCCGCGGGAAGCTCCGCAAGGCGGAAAGCCGCCGTGCCCTCCCTCGCGGAATAGGGAAAGACGTGCACCCGCGCGAACCCCGCTTCCTCTATCATGGAGAGGCTCATGCAGAAGTCCTCTTCCGTCTCGGTGGGGAAGCCCGCTATTATGTCAGTGGTTATCGCCGCTTCGGGGAAGCGGGAATATATC
This sequence comes from uncultured Clostridia bacterium, assembly GCA_947627955.1. Lineage (GTDB taxonomy): Bacteria > Bacillota > Clostridia > Christensenellales > Borkfalkiaceae > Coproplasma. Next base: position 9,297 of record CANQXZ010000038.1, on the reverse strand, counting down.
AGCCTGCACTTGGCGAGATATTCCTCCCGCGTATAGTGTCTGTTCATAGCCCTCAGCACCGCGGTGGAACCGCTCTGCAAAGAGAGATGGAACTGCGGCGCGAAGTCGTAAAGCCCGCCGAGCGCCGACAGGAGCTCCTCGGTTATCGCTCCGCACTCCAAAGAGCCGAGACGTATGCGCTTTTTGACCCCCGCAAGCGCCGCGGCGAGGGAGGCGAGCCCGCCCTCGTACGAGGATATGTTTATGCCGTTCAAAACTATTTCGGGGCAGCCGCACGAGCCGATCTCGCTGAGTATATCGGCGATCGGGCGCGAGGTCTCCCGCCCGCGCAGATATGGGATTATGCAGTAGGAACAGAAGTTGTTGCAGCCGTCCTGTATCTTCACGAACGCGCGCGTTCTGCTCTGTACGGGATAGGGCAGCGCGCCGAACCGTCCGCCGAACCGCTCCGCCACGGCGGAGAGTATCTCCTCCTTTTTGCGCGCGCCCGTCACAAAGTCCACGCCCCTTTCAATGAATGCGCCCCTGTCCTTTTCGCTCGCGCAGCCGCACACGAACACCGCGGCGGCGGGGTTGAATTTCCTCGCGCGCGCCACGAGCTGGCGGCTCTTTTTTTCGGCTTCCCGCGTGACGGCGCAGGTGTTCAGGATATACAGGTCGGCGGGGCAGAGTTCTGCCGTCACCTCCCAGCCCGCGTCCGCGAGCGCCGCCATCAGAGAGGCGCTCTCCGTCTCGTTGACCTTGCAACCGAGGGTAAAAACCGAAGCCTTCATCCGAGTTCTCCCGAAAAGTACGCCGCAAGCGCGCACATGGCTGTTGCGGCTGTCTCCGCGCGCAGTATCCTCTTGCCGAGGGATATCCCCTTAAAGCCCATGCCGAGGGCTTCCTTATACTCCCTCTCCGAAAAGCCGCCCTCGCTGCCCACAACGCAAGCCACGCTCCCTGAAAGCGGAGCCCAGCTTTGGGGCTCGCCCTTTGCGAACTCGCAGGCGAACAGCTTGTTTTTGTAAGCCGCCGCCGAGCCGAGAGCTTCGCCGAGGCTCCCGAAACAGACTATCTCGGGCGCGCGCGAGCGCAGACACTGCTTTGCCGCCTCCCGCGAGACCCTGTTGAGCCGTTCGAGCTTGTTGCCGCTCATGAACGCCGAACTGTACTCCGAGGAGAAAAAGGCTATCCTGCCTGCGCCGAGCTCGACGGCTTTCTGCACGATGAACTCGTTCCTGTCGGCGTTTTTCAAAAAGCCGCACAGAAGATATATCTCAGTCCGCGGCTCCTTGCCGCCCTCCGAAACCGACGTAATGTGCGCGGTCAGGGACGTCTTACCCACCGCGCCGACTATGGCGCAGTACTCCTTTCCGCTGTTATCGAGAAGGATCACTTCGTCGCCCGCCTGCACCCTGAGTACGGTCTTTGCGTGTGCGAACTCCTCCCCCTCGAGCACAGCCTCCACGCTTTGGGGATAGTTCAGATTTTCCGCAAAAAATCTCCTCGGCGCGCTCATGATCTGTATGCAAGGGCTATCCATTCGCCCTTTTCAGTCTGTTTTTCAAGCGTCAGCCCCTGTGCGCCGAACGCCTTTTTTACCATGTCCAGCCTGCCCTCTATTATCCCGCTCAGTATGAGCGTTCCGCCCTTTTTCAGATTTTTGGGCATGGACGGGGCGAGCCCCACGAGTATTTCAGCCGTGATGTTGGCGAGGATAACGTCGCCTTTTATGTTGCTGTCGTCCAGAAGGTTGGAATGGGCGACTATCACTTTTTTCTCCACGCCGTTGACTTGCGCGTTGTGCTTTGCGCTCTCCACGGCGACATAGTCTATGTCCGTGAGATATGCGAACTGCGCGCCGAGCTTGACTGCCGAGATGCCCAGGATGCCGCTTCCGCAGCCCACGTCTATCACGACGTCGCCCTCTTTGACGTACTCCTGCAAGAGCTCCACGCACATTGCCGTCGTCTCGTGCTCCCCCGTGCCGAACGCCATGTTCGAATCGAGAGACACGACCTCCTCGTTCTCCCCGCGGGTATAGGATATCCACTCGGGGCACACCGTTATGCGCCCGAAACGTATGGGGCGGAAGTGCTTTTTCCAGATCTCTATCCAATCGTCGCCCTCCACCTCGCGGCGGGAAGTTTCGAGAGTGCCGAAACTCAACACGCCCTTGCCGTTTTCAGCCATCTCCTCGAGATCGGCGCGTATTTTGGGGAGCACGCTGTCCGCCTCGGCGAGGGGCACGAACGCCTTCACGAGCACGTCGCCCCTGTCCTTTAACGCCTCTTCGTCTATGTAATCCCAATACATCGCCCTGTTTTCCTGCAAGGCGATCACGTCTTTAACGTCGGAAATAGCCACGCCGTAGTTGGTGTAGCGCCACATTATGTCGGCGACGAGTTCGCTTCCCTCCGTCGTCGTATGCACCGTATATTCCAAAAATTTCATATCTTGATTTTATCACGCCCGCGAGCATATTGCAAGCGGTTTATCCAAATCCGTTTCCGCCCGCCCCGCCGTTCACATGGGATAGACGAAATTCCTCTCCCTTCCGAGGCTGTCCGCGTAGATTTTCACGTAGCGCTTGGCGGCGTCGAGGTCCTGATCGGACCAATTTCCGCACTCCGCGGGCGTTGCGCCCGGGATCTGCCCCGAATAGCCGAGTATGTAGCGGCACATGTCCGCGACCAGCCCGCAGATCTGCTCCGGGGACTGCTCCCCGAACACGACGAGATAGAAGCCCGTGCGGCAGCCCATGGGTCCGAAATATATAACCTCGTCCGCGCGGGGCGAGTTCCTCAAAAACGTGGCGCCGAGGTGCTCTATGGTGTGCACCGCGGGCATTGTCATGGGCGGCTCGCGGTTGGGCAGCGTAAAGCGCAGATCGAACGTGGTGACGCACGTTCCGCCCTGCCTGTCGCGGCGGGAGACGTACAGCCCCCTTTTCAGCGTGAGGTGGTTTATCCTGAAACTCTCTATCTTCTCCATTTCAGCTCCCCTTGTTTTCCGAAAGATATTGCGCCGCCGAGTGCGCGGCGACGTTCCCCTCGCCCACCGCCTTGGCGTATTGGTAAGGCAGCCCCGTGCAGTCTCCCGCGGCGAATATCCCCGGGATATTGGTGGCGCATGCGCGGTCTACGGCTATGTGCCCGCCGACCGTCGCGAGCCCGTGCACGAGCGCCGTATACGAAATGGAGGGTCTCAGCACGAAAACGCCGTCCACGGCGAGCCTGCCGTCCTTGAAAACGACCTCTTCCACGCGCCTGCCGCCCGCGTATTTTATGGGCGCTTTAATTATCTCCTTGCCCTTTGCGGGCGCGCCTTTATAGCCCTTATAGAGGGGGATAACGTAACACGTCCCCGCAATTTCACACAGAAATTCCACTTCGCTTTCAAACTGTCCGTCGTATACGGCAACGGCTATGGTCTTTCCGCGGTAGAGCATTCCGTCGCAGGTGGCGCAATAGCTTATACCCCTGCCCAAAAACTCCTCTTCCCCCTCGACGGGTTTTTGCGCGTTCACGCCGAGGCAGAGTATCACCGTCCTCGCCTCTGTCTCCTCGTTCCCCGCAAGGACGGAAAATTTTCCGCCCGTCTCGTATACGCCCGTGACCGCGCGCACCGAAAAGGGGATGTTCATGCTCTCGGCGTGCTGTTTAAAAGCCCACGAGAGCTCCTCGCCCGTGGCGTCGGGCAGACCGGGATAGTTCTTTACGAGCTCCGCCTTTTCCGCCTTTAAGGACGTGGGACGGCTGCCCATCCATATGAAGTTTTTGCCGAGCAGTCTGGCGTTTATGGCGGCGGAAACGCCCGCGGGTCCCCCGCCTATTATTGCAATGTCGTACATACTTCGGTTATTGCCCCTCCGCAGTTTTTTAAAAGCCCCGATATGCTTCGGGGCTTTTCCTCATTCCATCTTTGTAAGTTTTTCCGCAAGGTCCTGCAAATCGCGGGGCGGGATAGCCTCTTCGCTCTGTTTTACCACGAGGTCCACCGCGGCTTTCGCCCTCTCGGGAGGGATTATCGTGCCCACGCCCGCAACGCAGCCGCCCGGGCAGCCCATTCCCTCTATCATATAGCCGTTGTACTTGCCCGCCTTGGCGAGGGTGAGTATCTTGCGGCAGTTGGCGAGCCCCTCGGCGTGCTCTATCTTGACCTCGGTGCCCGGGTAGTACTCGTTTATACATTTCTGTATGGCGTCGGACACGCCGCCCGAGCAGGCGTAGCCCCTGCCCGCGCCCGTCGCGTTGAAGGTGACGGGGAGCTCTTCGAGCTCTTCGAGCACGAGATTTTTTGCCGCGAACATCCCCGCGAGCTCCTCAAACGTTATGACGAAGTCCACATGGCTCTTCACGTCGTGCCGCGACGCCTCGAGCTTTTTGGCGGCGCAGGGTCCTATGAACACCACCCTCGCGTTGGGATGGTTGACCTTTATGGAGCGCGCCGTGGCTACCATGGGGGTGAGCTCCTGCGAGACCTCGCTCGCGAGGTCGGGGAACTGCTTTTTGACGAGCACCGCCCACGCGGGACAGCAGCTCGTAAAGAGAAACGGCAGTTTGCCCGTGGAAACTTCGTTTACATAGTGGTGCGCCTCGGCGATACAGCCCACGTCGGCGCCCACAGCCACTTCGTATACGTCCTTGAACCCGAGAGCGAGCAGGGCGGACTTTATCTTCCCGGGGGTCGCCTTGGGTCCGAACTGCCCTATTATGGCGGGCGCGACGGCGGCAACCACCTCGTCCCCCTGTTTTATAGCCTGTATGAGCTGGAATATCTGGGATTTGTCGGCTATCGCGCCGAAAGGACACGCCGACATGCACTGCCCGCACGCAACGCACTTGTCGTTGTCGATATGCGCCCTGCCGTACTCGTCGGAGGAGATGGCCTTTATCCCGCACGCCTCGGCGCAGGGGCGGGTGTGATGGGCGATCGCGTCGTAAGGGCAGCTCGCCTTGCACCTGCCGCACTTTATGCACTTGGATTGGTCTATATGGGACTTGCCGTCCACTATCGAAACGGCGCCCTTGGGGCAGTTTTTAACGCATGAGCGCGCAACGCAACCGCGGCACTGGTCGGTGACGACGTACTCGTTTTCGGGACACTTGTCGCATGCGGAGGGTATCACCTGCATGAGGGGCGGCTCATAGTACTTTTCGGCTATGGTGCTGCGCGAAATGCCCGACGTGATGTGCACGGGCTTGTTTGCGGGTCTGAGCGACAGTCCCATCGCAAGGCGCACCCTCTCGGAAGCTATCTGCCTTTCGCGGAATATGCTCTCGCGGTACTTGGGGACTTCGTCGGGGGTGATGAGGTAGGGTATCTCTTCGAGATCGCTCGCCACATGCTCCGATTCGTACGCCACTTTGGCGACTTCCGTAAATACCTTCTTTCTCAAATCGGTTACAACGCTCTGTGATTTCATATGCACTCCGTTCAATGTTCTTGCAATGATTATAACACACACGGCGGCGATTTTCAATACGTCTGCGGCAATTTATCAAAATTTACCGTTTTTATGCGCAACTTCCGCCGCGGAAAGCGCTTTATGAACGCCGAAACGGGAGCCTCCCGTCCGTTCGGCTCCCGCGTCCGCGCGTTATTTCCGCCTTTACGGTTACTTTTTCATGATGGGCACGCCGCTCTTCCACGCCGTCCCCGCCTTTCCGCCTATCGAGTAGTAACCGTTCTGCATCTGGTCGAACACGAACGCGCGCAATTTGCCCGCGTCCACCGCGCCCTTTTCGTCGAGCACGCTCTCGTCGGCGAGCACGTTGACTATCCTGCCGAGCACGCGCAAGCCGTAGGGCTGGGTCTGTATCTCCTCAACCGTGCATTCGAGGGTCAGGGGATATTCCTCTATCACGGGCGCGTTCACCCTGCCGCTCTTTACGGCGGTCAGCCCCGCCCTTTTCAACTTGTCGGGCTGCCTGTTCGCCGAGACGATACCGAGATAATCGCTCTCCGCGAGCGTATCCTCCCCCGGCACGGCAAGGGTGAAAGCCCCCGTCCGCCTGATATTTTCCGCCGTCTTGTGCGTTTCGTCGATGTTCAGCGCCACCATGTCTTCGGCGCATATCCCGCCCCACGCCATCATCATGGCGTCGGCGGAGCCGTCCTCGTTATAGGTGCCTATCATGTAGGTAGGCATGGGGAAGAGATAGGGTTTCACCCCGAGATCTTTTTTCATTTTTTCTCCTTTTTATGAATTTTTTTATTCCACGCAAGCGCGTGTCATTCTATCGCCTTTAAGCTCTCGTTCATATCTATCTTCACTATCTTGCGCCTCAGCAAGAGGGTGACGAGCGCGGTGAACAGCAGGACGACGGCGGGTCCCAAAAGCCACACGAACCAGCTGACCGTGGCAAAGGAACCCATTGCCATTATCTCGAACAGGAAGTACATTATGACGAGGGAAAGGGGCATACCTATTATTATGCCTATCGCCGCGTCGATATATATCTCGCGGTAGATATATCCCGCCACTTCGCCGTCGTAATAGCCGAGCACCATCAGCGTGGCGAGTTCGCGGTTCCTCTCGCTTATGTTTATGTTGGTGAGGGTGTATATCACGACCGCCGTCAAAAGTCCCGCAAACACCACCACTACCAGCGCGATCGCGGTCACCGAGGGGGAATTTACGCCGTGGAAAAGGCAGAGATCCAGAAGCGCAAGCCCCGCGAGCACGAGCGCCGTGGATATCGCCACGGCTACGACCGTCATTATAAAGCGGCTCTTATAGCGCAACACGTTCCGCGTCGTGGACTTGTACTTGAATGACAGCGCGTTCCAGATAAAGGGGATCTTCTCTATGACGGTCTTTCTGCCCGCCTTGGGGGGTCTCGGTCTCAACAGCTCCGCGCAGGACTCGGAATTGAGCTTCGCGCCCGCAATGAGAGTAGCGCAGAGGGTGGTCACGGCTATCACGGCAAAGACTATCAGAAAGAACACTATCGCCACCCTGCCCGACATGGGCGGCATCGCAAAGGAATAGTTGAACACCCTGTAAATGAGGTCGGAAACTCCGAGCCCGATAAAGTACGCGCCCACGCCGCCCGCGCCCGTGGCGAGCGCCGCAAACAGCAGGTATTTGAATATTATCTTCGCGGAGGAATAGCCGAGGGTTTTAAGGCAAGCCGTTTCAGCGCGCTCCTCGTCGAGCATTCTCGTCATCGTGGAGAGGGTGACGAGCGCAGCCACGAACAAAAACGCCACCATGAGTATATAGCCTATAAGCATGACCTTTTCCGCATAGGCATGCAGGGCGGAAAAGGAATAGTTGTCGTAGAGCGTGATAACGCGCACCCTGTCGCTTCCGCCCGAAAGGCTCTCTATCTCAGCCGTCGCCTCGTCCACATAGGCGCGGTATCTGTCCGAAAAGTCGTTGAATTCAGTCCTGTCGGATGCGGCTATCCACACGTCGGTCGTCCCTATCATGCCCGAAATCAGCTGCGGGATCGCCGAAACGTCGGCGTATATTATGCCTTCGAGGCAAATGAGCCCGTTCACAGCCGCGGTGGTGTCGGGGATCTCTGTGTCGGCGGGATTGAGATAGCTCGGCTCGCCGTCCTTGCCGAACGTGAGGGGCGAAATTATCTCCCCGCACAGCTCTATCTCCTTCGAGAGCATGCCGTCGGGGATCATGCCGAGGCGGGGGTCGGGTTCCTCCCCGTTCTGCACGGCAAGCTGCGACAGGATATCCTTGAAGTCGAGGGTGAGTTTAGTCCCCGCCTCCATGGGCAGTATCCTGTTGTCCGCCGCCTCGAAATAGGCATATCCGCCCTTTGCGGCTCCGTCCGGCAATGCGGAGGAGAGCACCTCGGGCTTGCACACGTTCCACTGCGGGGCATATTCCTCTGACATAAAGCAGAGCCGCATCAGCCGCTTCGCGCCGCCGTAATCCACGTCGGCGTCGAAAACGGCGCCGCACATCACGTTTTCCTCGCCGAAACTCTCCTTAAAGGCGGCGATCTCTTCCGCACTGAAACCGCCCGAAACGCTCTTAACGATAAAATCGCACACGCGGGACGTTCTGTAATAGTCGTTCAGCGAATATTTTATCTTGTCGGAAGCCGAACCTATGCCCGAAATAAAGCCCAGCGAGACCACGACGATAAAAATTATCGACAAGAACCGCGTGATATGCTTCCCGAAAGTGCGCGCAAGCGTCTTTAAATAGGTCTTCACGGCTTCACCACTCTATCTCTTCCACGGGCACGGGCGAGGGGTTTTTCTCCACCTTTTCTATCATGCCGCTGCGGATATATATCACCTTGTCCGCCATATCTTTGAGCGCCTGATTGTGGGTAACGCATATGACGGTCTTTCCCTCCCTCGCGGAGAGGTCGTATAAAAGCTTTAATATCATCTTGCCCGTCTTATAGTCGAGCGCGCCCGTGGGCTCGTCGCAGAGGAGCAATTTGGGATTTTTTGCCAGAGCGCGCGCTATCGAAACGCGCTGTTGCTCCCCGCCCGAGAGCTGCGCGGGGAAGTTGCGGAGCCTTTCGCCCAGCCCGACAGCCTTTAAAACGCTCTCGGGGTCGAGGTGGTCTTTGCATATCTCCACCGCGATCTCAACGTTTTCGAGGGCGGTGAGATTGGGCATGAGGTTATAGAATTGGAACACGAACCCTATGTCGTTGCGGCGGTATGCGGTGAGCCCTTTCTTGTCGAGCGCGGTTATATTCTTCCCGTCGAGCACTATTTCGCCCGAAGTGGCGCAGTCCATTCCGCCGAGGAGATTCAAAAGCGTGGTCTTGCCCGCGCCGGAACTGCCGAGCACCACGGCGAATTCGCCGTTTTCCAGCTCGAATGAAACGTCTTTGAGCGCCTCTACGGCAACGCTGCCCGAATTATAGAGCTTGTTAACGCCTTTCAGGGAAAGATAGCCCATATTTTTCTCCTTTTGCGGATATGATAATCCGCCTCGGTGTAAACAGCGGTTAAATACTGTGAAAATTGAATAAAATCCGACGTGAAAAACCGCGTAAAAAGTCACATAAATATTACCACAAATGAGCACATTTGCAAACATAATTTAACCTTTTGCGGTTGACTTTTTTACGCGGATTATATAAAATATATACGCCGTCGGAGATATGCGCATTTTTTCAGTTGCGCATATGCGAACACGTTGCAATAAATTAAGATTTGTTACATGCTGACATGGCGGAATTGGCAGACGCGCAGGACTTAGAATCCTGTCCGCGAGGGTGCAGGTTCAACCCCTGTTGTCAGCACCAAGTCTTAATAGCTTGAACTTCTTTACTATAAAAAAGACGTTCGGGCTATTTTGCTATATTGAGGAATTTA
>CANQXZ010000037.1 GCA_947627955.1 uncultured Clostridia bacterium | reverse complement strand
TAATTTCTGAAATTTTTCAAATTCAAATTTTTTATGCGCATTTTTCCGTCAAAATACTTTATTTTAATCGATTTTTGTATTATAATTGTTTTTACTTTACCGAGCTTATACTATTATAGCAGAAAATAAGAAAAATTCAAAGGATATTCGACCCGTTATGGCAGAAAAGGGAAACTTTGACTTTATTTACACCCCGATAAAGGAAAAAATGCAGGAGTTGGTGTCGCACATCAACTACACTACCTATATCGAAAAACTCACGCCCGTTGAAATAGACGGCAGGTTTATCGTGCTCGAAACGCCGACGGAGAGCTTCGCGAGATACATAACGGGCACTCTCGCCGACAAGATGCGCGAAGCCATAATAAAAGCCGACGTCGGGCTCTCCGATTTCAGGCTGCGCGTTGAAGGCAGCGACGGCTACGCCTATAACTCCCCCGACGAGGAGGAGATACCCGTGCCGCCCGCCAACCTCGACAAGCGGTTCACCTTCGACAGCTTCGTCGTGGGCAAGAACAACGAGTTCGTGTACGCCGCGGCGCTCTCGGTAGCCGAGGACCCCGCGGGAACTTATAACCCCCTCTTCATCTACGGCGGCACGGGGCTCGGGAAGACGCACCTCATACAGGCTATCGCCAACAAGATAGTCGCCGAAAAGCCCAACCTCAAAGTCATTTACGTCACCTGCGAGCAGTTCGTGAACGAGATCATAGACACGATGTTCACGAGCCGCGGACCCGAGGCGCGCGACAAGGGCAACAAGCTGAGGCAGTATTACAGGAGCGCGGATGTGCTCATAATCGACGACATCCAATTCATAGAGAACAAAAAGGCCGTTCAGGAGGAATTTTTCCACACTTTCAACGAGCTGATCTCCAAGGGAAAGCAGATAGTTATCACCTCGGATCACCACCCCAAGGAACTCACGGCGCTCGAAGAAAGGCTTAAGACCCGCTTCTCGGGCGGGCTCCTCTACGACATACTTCCCCCCAACTTCGAGACAAAGATAGCCATTTTGAAGCGCAAGGCGTTCGAGAAAAAGAGCATAGTGCCCGACGACGTTCTGACTTTCCTCGCGCAGGATTCGGGGGACGACATAAGGACCCTCGAGGGGAGGCTGACGAAGGTCATATTCGCTTCAAGGCTGCACGAGGAGCCCATAACCGTCTCTCTCGCGCGGAGCGCGCTGAACGAAGCCGTTTCCGAGGGCAACGAGGAGATCACCTCCGACAGCGTGATCTCGGCGGTGACGGCTTACTACAAGATCTCGCGCGCCGACCTCACGGGCAAGAGCAAGAAAAAGGAATTCACGGTTCCGAGACAGGTGTGCTGTTACCTCATGTGCGAACTCCTGTCCCTCCCCCTCATCTCGATAGGCAAGGAGCTCGGCGGGCGCGACCACACCACCATTCTCTATTCAAGGGACAAGATAGAGGAGATGTGCAGGGTGAGCGACAAGACGGCTAAGGACGTAGACGACATCAAAAACATAATTCTCAAAAAATAGGAGTTATTGCCCGTTGACAAGCGGGCAATAATCATTAGGCGGAAAAATACGGGATATGGCGCGTTTTTCGGAAGGAAATTACGATATAGTCGTCATAGGCGCGGGGCACGCGGGCTGTGAAGCCGCCCTCGCCGCCGCGAGACTCGGACTGAAAACGGTTATGCTGACGCTCAACCTCGACAGCATAGCCTTTATGGCGTGCAATCCCTCCATAGGGGGCACCGCCAAGGGGCACCTCGTGCGAGAGATAGACGCCCTCGGCGGGCAGATGGCGATAAACGCCGACAAGACCGCCTTGCAGATGAAGATACTCAACGCGGGCAAGGGCGAAGCCGTGCAGTGCCTCAGGGCGCAGTGCGACAAAGCCGCCTATCACCGCGAGATGAAGAGGACCATAGAGAGCTGCGAAAACCTGAAGACCGTTCAGGGCGAGGCGGCGGATATACTCACCGAGGACGGGAAAGTGTGCGGCGTAGTCACCGACTACGGCGGCGTTTTCGGATGCAGGGCGGCAATAGTAGCCACGGGCGTTTACCTTAACGCCGAGACCGTCACAGGCGAGGTGAGAAAGAAGAGCGGTCCCAACGGCTTTGCGCCCGCGGACAGGCTCACCGAATGCCTTATCCGCTTAGGTTACGGCGTGCGCCGCTTCAAGACGGGCACTCCCGCGAGGATAGACGGGCGGACGGTGAATTTTTCCGAATGTTCGCGGCAGGACGGCGAAGAGGTAACGCCCTTTTCGTACCTCTCGGAAAGCGCGAACGGGAACGCTTACCCCTGCTATATCACCTATACGAACGCCGAAACGCATAAGCTGATCCTCGATAACCTCTCCCGCGCTCCTCTCTACAACGGCGAAATAAAGAGCACGGGACCCCGTTACTGCCCCTCCATCGAGACGAAAGTCGTGCGCTTTTCGGACAAGGAGAGGCACCAGATATTCCTCGAACCCGAGGGCGGCGACACGGACGAGATATACGTGCAGGGAATGTCCACCTCCATGCCCCACGATATACAAAAGAGCATGTACCGCTCCGTTAAGGGGCTGGAAAACTGCGAGATAATGCGCTATGCGTACGCCATAGAATACGACTGCATAGACACCCTCGACATATACCCCACCCTCGAATCCAAAAAGGTGCAGGGGCTGTACACCGCGGGGCAGATAAACGGCACTTCCGGCTATGAGGAGGCAGCCGCGCAGGGGCTTATGGCGGGGATAAACGCCGCCTTTAAACTGCTCGGCAAAGACCCCCTCATCCTCGGACGGGACGAGGCGTATATAGGCGTAATGATAGACGACCTCGTGACCAAGGGCACGGACGAGCCGTACAGGCTTATGACCTCGCGCGCGGAATACTCCGTGTTTTTGAGGCAGGATACCGCCGATTTCAGGCTGACCCCGCGCATAATGGGCACGCCCCTCTTCACAGAAGAGCGCGGCAGGATATATTTTTTGCGCAAGGCGTGGCTGGACGACGTGTCAAAAAGGCTGCAAGCCCGCCCCGACGGGGCGTCGGCAGCCGCATTCTGCGCGGCGCACGATATCCCCGGCTCCGCCGCGGGGGCGACGTATGCAGACCTGATACGCCGCGGCGCCTCCGTCGCGGACATACGCGACTTCTTCGGCATACTCGGAAACGCTCCGTCGGAGATATTGAAGACAGCCGAAGCCCACATAAAGTACGAGGGCTATTATAAAAAAGCCGAAAAGCAGATAGAGCGCGCGAAAAAACTCGAGGAGAAGAAACTTCCGCCCGACGCCGACTACTCGAAAATAGGCGGGCTGAGATTGGAGGCGCGCGAAAAATTGGAGAGAGTGCGCCCCGTCACTCTCGGGCAGGCGGGCAGGATACCCGGGGTAAACCCCGCAGACGTGACGGTGCTGATGGTCTGGCTCGCCACTTCAAAGAAAAATGCGTGAAAGTATAAACTCAAATAAGCGATAATTCCGTCCTATAAGACAAATTTTTCACCGCAAGCGGCTGTATACTCGGTATATGCCGCTTAAATTTTACCCTAAAACGATATTGCTGTACGCCGCATACGCCGCCGCGGCTGTATTTACAGACCTCGCGCTCCCCGAAGCTCCACTGTCGCTCGGGCTGTTTTTCGCCATGCTGCTCTGCGGCACCAACATAATCGCAGACGCGGCGCTGTACGTCCTCGCCACGGCGGTGTGCGCCGACTTCGCTTACAGCATGGTCGCGCTCGCGGCAGCCGTTTTTCTGTCCGCGGTGACCTTCCTTTACAGGCGGTCTGCAAGGCGGATGAGAGCCGAGGCTGTCCTCTATCTGATTATCGCGCTCGCGCCGTACGTGGTCTTCTGCAAGTGGACGGGCTTCGGCGCGATGAGCGGCATGAACACATACGCTTTGAAAGCGGTCGCCGCCGCGGTGACGTGCGTGTTCTGCTTTTTCTGCTTCAAGACGGTATACGCCCTGCTTTACAGGCTGTACCGCTGCAAGCTGAGGGAGGACGAATACGTCTGCATAGCCGTGGTGTTCACCGCAGCCGGGGCGGGGTTCTGCGCCGCCGCGGGTTCAGCCGCATATCTCTGCGTTTCGGCGGCGGGGATAGCCCTTCTGACGAGGCTGTGCCGCTCGCCCTCCTCCATTCTCGCGGCGCTGATACTCGCCCTCCCCCTCGCGCTCGCTGAGAGGAGCGCGGAACCGCTCACGGTGTACACCGTAATTTCGGCTGCCGCGCTGCTGTTCGTGAACGCGGGCAGGTGCTTTCCGCCCTTCGTATGCGCCGCGCTCACCGCGGGATACATGTACGCCGAGGGGATATTCGAGTGCGCGGTGCCGCTGATCGTGGCGTATTCGCTCTTGCTCGTCACCGCCGCCGCGGTCTCCTCCCTGCCCTCCGCAAGGAAGCTGAAGGAGATAAAGATGCGCCTCGTGTGCGAAAAAGTGCTCGACGGCACCGCGATAGACAGGAACCGCAGGCAGACGGGCGAAAAGCTGTACCGCATCTCCGAGCTCTTCCGGGAGATAGAGTGCGCCTTTACCGCGCTCGACGAGGGCGCAGACGAGGGCGCCGCCCGCCAAAGGCTTTTATCGGAACTGCGCGAAAAGTGCTGTTCTGGCTGCGAAAAGGAGGAAAAATGCAGCAAGAGCACCGTCTATTCGGGCTTCAAAAAGATGATAGACGCGGGCTGCATAAAGGGCAAAGTGAACCTTATAGACCTGCCCTCCGACGTGACGGGGAACTGCTCCAACCCGACCTTTGTGATGTCCCAGCTGAACGCCATGCTCGCCGAATACAGGCGTTACATGACGGAGTGCGAGAACGCGAGTTCGGGGAGAAAACTGCTCGCCGACCAAGCCCGCGGGGTGGCTGAGGTGCTGAAAAGCTGCGCGGTGGACCTCTCGCGCTCTTCCGAGCCCTTTGCCGAGAGCGCAGCCGCCGTAAAGGAAGCCCTCGCCACGGCGGGAGTATCCTGCCCGGAAGTGCTGATAGACGGCGCCGCGGGGGAACTGAGCTGCGTGGTGTGCGGCAAGTTCAACGCAAGGTCGGTATGCGCCGTCATCTCGGGCGCGCTCAGAAAGCCATACGTTCTGAAAGACAAAATAGCCTACGACGGGCAGAAAACCTGCCTCGTATTCTCCTCCCCGCCCAAGCTCGACGCGGCGTTCGGGGTGGCTTTTGCCGTGAAGGACGGGGAAAGCGTTTCGGGGGACACGCACTCCGTGATAAGGATAAACGAGCACTCTTTTCTTATGGCGCTCTCCGACGGAATGGGCAGCGGAGTATACGCGCGCAAGGTGAGCGAAGCCGCAATATCCCTTATAGAGGCGTTTTACAGGGCGGAAATGCCCGAGGACACCGTGCTGAGGACGATAAACAAGCTGCTCTCTTTCAACCGCGACGAGAGGTTCGCCTGCATAGATATAGCCGCGGTGAACCTCGCCACGGGGCGGGCGGATTTCGTGAAGATAGGCTCGCCCGCGGGCGTGATAATGCGCGAGGGGGAGCTGAAGATACTCGAGAGCTCCTCCCTGCCCCTTGGGATACTCGAAAATCTGAAGCCCACGGTGTGCACCGAGACAATAAGAAGCGGCGACACGATAGTGTTCATGAGCGACGGGATAACCTCGGCTTTTCCCTCCTCCACCGAGCTGTACGAATTTTTGCAGACGCTGACCCCCCTCAACCCGCAGAACCTCGCCGACAAAATACTTGCGGCGGCAAGGGAAAAAAGCGGGCGCGCCGCGCCCGACGACATGACGGTGATATGCACCCGCCTCTTCGACAACGGGTAGAAAAGCGGCGCCGCGCGGAAATTTTCCGCGCGGCGCCGCTTGTTTTGTTATCTTTTAAAACTTGTGATTATCTTTCTCATGACCGCCGCATCCATCCGCCCGGGAATGGACCTGAGGCGGAACCGCCAATTGTTTTCGGCGACGGACGGCGTGTTCATGCGGCTCGCGTCGTTCAGGCTGAGCATATCCTGCACGGGGATTATGGCGAGCTTCGCGTTGGAGGCGATGGCGCATACGCAGAGCGCGCGCACCGTTTCGGCGCGGGTGACCATGGGCAGAATCACGCCCTCGGTTTCGAGCGCCGCCCTCAGCCGCTTTTTGAAGGTGCGGAACTGGTACTCGTCCATGCCTTCCAGAAAGCCCATGGCGGTGTTGTTGTCGTGGGTGCCCGTGTAGACGACGGAATTCTCTTCCATGTTGGCGGGCAGATAGGAATTGGACTGCTTGCCGTCGAACGCGAACAGCAATATCTTCATCCCCGGGAAGCCCGCCTTCAAGCGGAGCTTTATCACCCCGCTGTCGATGACCCCCAGATCTTCGGCGATTATGGGAATGTCGCCCAGCCTGCCCTTTATCGCCTCGAACAGCTTTTCCTTGGGTCCGTCCAGCCACTCGCCCGTCTCCGCCGTCTTGGCGTCGGCGGGAATGGCGTAATAGCGGTCGAAGCCGCGGAAATGGTCTATCCTTATCACGTCGTAGAGCTCGGCAGCCTTTTTGACGCGGTCTATCCACCACGAATAGCCGTCGGCGGCGAGGACTTCCCAATTATAGAGGGGATTGCCCCACAGCTGACCCGTCTTGGAGAAGTAGTCGGGGGGAACGCCCGCCACCTTTACGGGGCGGAGATCCTCGTCCAGCTTGAAATACTCGGGGTGCCCCCATACGTCGGACGAATCGTACGCGACGTACAGCGGAATGTCGCCTATAATCTTTATCCCGAGGGAATTGACGTAGTCTTTGAGCTTTTTCCACTGCTTTTTGAATTCGTACTGTATGAACAGCCAGAAGCAGTAATCGCTCTTATACACCGATTCGCGGAACTCGTACACCGCGAGGTGTTCCTTGTACTTGTATGCGTCGGGAAAATCCCCGAAAGAGCCCGGATAACGCCCTTTCAAGGACATGAACAGGGCGTAATCCTCGAATTCGCCGCTGTCTATGAAGTCGACGAACTCCTCGTCGCGGATATTGAAACGGGCGTACGCCACGCGTAAAAGCCGATATCTCGTGTTGTAGAGCTCGGCATAGTCCACGTCGCCCGGCTCCCGCTCGCAGGCGGCAAGCTCGTCGTCGAAAAGGAGACCCTCGTCGCGCAGCGCTTCGAGGTCGAGAAAATAGGGGTTGCCCGAATTACAGCACACCGACTGATAGGGGCTGTCCCCGAAACCCGTCTGCACGAGCGGCAAGATCTGCCAATATCTGACGTGACATTTTTTCAAGAAGTCGGCGAACTCGTATGCCTCTTTGCCGAGCGTCCCCACGCCGTACTTACCCGGCAATGAAGAAATATGGCAGAGCACTCCCGCGCCGCGAGTCAAATTCATCATACTGTCTGTCTGAAAAGATCCGATATTCTTTCAACGGCTTTTTTCGTGTCCTCCTCGCTGCCGAAAGCGGTGAGGCGGAAGAAATTTTCGCCGTTTTTGCCGAAGCCTGCGCCCGGAGTGCCCACTACCTGCGCCCTTTCGAGGAGCAGATCGAAGAACTTCCAGCTGTTTAAGCCGCCCGGGCATTTGAACCATATATAGGGCGAATTTTTGCCGCCCGTGTACATCACGCCCGAGCCGTCCATTGCGGACGAGATGAGCGCGGCGTTGCGCTTGTACACGGAGAGATTTTCGCCTGTCTGCCGCCTGCCCTCGGGGGTGAACACCGCCGCCGCGCCCCTCTGGACTATATAGGGCACGCCGTTGAACTTGGTGCTCTGGCGGCGGAACCACATTTTGTTTGCCGACAGCCCTCCCCTTTTTAGTTCCGAGGGAATGACCGTGTAGCCGCAGCGTGTGCCCGTGAATCCCGCCGTCTTGGAAAAGGAACAGAACTCTATCGCGCAGGTGCGCGCGCCCTCCACCTCGAATACCGAGCGGGCAAGCCCCTCTTCCGACACGAAGCTCTCGTAAGCGGCGTCGTATAAGATGACGGCACCCGTGCGGTTGGCGTAGTCCACCCACTCTTTGAGAGCGGAGACGGAGTACGCCGCGCCCGTGGGGTTGTTGGGCGAGCAGATGTATATTATGTCAGCCCGCACTTTGGGGTCGGGCATGGGCAAAAAGCCGTTTTCCTCGGTGGCGTCGGCGAAGATAATCTTCCTGCCCGCCATCACGTTGGTGTCCACATATACGGGATATACGGGGTCGGGAACGAGCACCGTATTGTCCGTGGAGAAGATATCGAGAATGTTCCCGAGGTCGCTCTTTGCGCCGTCGGAGACGAATATCTCGCTTTCGGACAGAGTTACGCCCATCTCCGCATAGTAGTTTTTTATGCTCTCCCGCAGGAAGGAATAGCCCTCGTAGGGACCGTATCCCTTAAACGTTTCACTGTGCGCCATCTCCTCCACGGCGGAATGCAGCGCGCTTATCACAGCGGGGGCGAGCGGCAGGGTGACGTCGCCTATGCCGAGCTTTAAAATCTCCCTGCCGGGATGCGCGGCGGCGTATTTTGCCGTGCGGTTTGCCACTTCGGCAAAGAGATAGTTTTCGGCTATGTCGCCGAAACGGGAATTGAATTCCATAGAACTCCTCAGCCCTTATGCGCGAGCGAATACTTTACGAACTCGCGGAAAACAGGGTGCGCCGCCTGCGGGCGCGACTTGAATTCGGGGTGGAACTGCACTCCGAGGTAGAAATCGTTTGCGGGGATCTCCACCGCCTCGACGAGCAAGCCGTCGGGCGAGGTGCCCGCAACTTTCATTCCCGCCCCCTCTATTTCGGTGCGGAAATCGTTGTTGAATTCATATCTGTGGCGGTGGCGCTCGGAGATCTCGTCCTTGCCGTACGCCTCCCGCATTTTATCGCCTATCACCTTGCAGGGATATGCGCCGAGGCGCATCGTGCCGCCCATCTTCACGCCGTGCTGGTCGGGCATGAGGTCTATGACGGGGTGCTTCGAGTTGGGCGCGAACTCCGAAGAATTGGCGTCCTTATAGCCGAGGACGTTACGCGCGAACTCTATCACCGCGGTCTGCATTCCGAGGCAGATGCCGAGATAGGGGACGTTGTGCTCGCGGGCGTATTGCGCGCAGAGCACCTTTCCCTCTATTCCCCTGCCGCCGAAACCGCCCGGGACGAGTATCCCGTCGGCGTCCTGCAACCTTTCGGCTACGTTTTCGGGGGTGAGCTCCTCGGTGTCCACCCACTTTATCTCCACCTTGGCGCCGTTTTCATAGCCCGCGTGCGCGAGCGCTTCCGCAACCGAGAGATATGCGTCGTGCAACTGCACGTATTTGCCGCAGAGGGCGATCTTCACCGTCTTGTCGCGCGCCTCTATGCGGGCGAGCATCTTGTTCCACTCGGCGAGGTCTATGACGCGCGGGTCGAGCTTTAAGATCTTGCAGACTATCGTGGAGAAGTTGCGCTCTTCGAGCATTATCGGGCACCTGTAAAGCACGGGGAGAGTGAGGTTTTCTATACAGCACTCGGGCTCCACGTTGCAGAACATGGCTATCTTTGCACGCACTTCCTTGGGCATGGGTGCGTCTACACGCGCTATTATTATATCGGGATTTATGCCCATTCCCTGCAATTCCTTTACGGAGTGCTGGGTGGGTTTGGACTTGAACTCCTCCGAACCCGAGATATAGGGCACGAGCGTCACGTGGATAAAGCAGCAGTTATCCCTGCCCACTTCGCGCGCGACCTGACGTATCGCCTCTATAAAGGGCTGGCTCTCTATGTCGCCTATGGTGCCGCCTATCTCGGTTATGACTACGTCTGCCGAAGAAGTCTTGCCGACGTTGTATATAAAGCTCTTTATCTCGTTGGTGATGTGCGGTATGACCTGCACGGTCTGCCCGAGATATTCGCCGTTGCGCTCCTTGTTGAGCACGTTCCAATAGACCTTGCCCGTAGTGAGGTTGGAGTACTTATTGAGATTTTCGTCGATAAACCTCTCGTAGTGCCCCAAATCGAGGTCGGTCTCCGCGCCGTCGTCGGTCACGAAAACTTCGCCGTGCTGGTAAGGGCTCATCGTGCCCGGGTCTATGTTGATATAGGGGTCGAGTTTCTGCGAGGCGACCTTATAGCCCCTGCACTTCAAAAGCCTCCCGAGAGACGCCGCGGTTATGCCCTTGCCGAGCCCGGACACAACGCCGCCCGTTACGAAAATATACTTAGTCATAAATCACTCCGATAGCCGAATTGGAATTTTTCCGCAAGTTTATTCTGCAATATTTTAGCACAAAGCGCCCTTAAAAGCAACAGTTAAAAGGCGTTTATATGATATATTTTTCGCGCGCGGGCGCAAGTGCCCGCTCAAAGCTCTATCTCGCCCGTGAAAACGAGCTCCGCGCCGCCGTACAGCGAAACGGTCTCGCCGTAAGTTATCCTGAGCTCGCCCCCTTTAAGGCGCACAGCGACCTCTTCGCCGCGGGGGCAAAAGCCGTTTAAAGCCGCCGCCACTACCGCCGCGCATGCGCCCGTGCCGCAGGCGTAAGTTTCGCCGCTGCCCCTCTCCCACACGCGCATTTCAAGGAGGTTTTTATTTACGGGGCGCACGAATTCGACGTTTACCCGCTCGGGGAAAGCGGAGTGGTTTTCTATGGCGGAGCCGATTTTCGGCAGATCGAGGGAGTACGGATCGCCGACGAATATCACGCAGTGCGGGTTGCCCATCGAAACGAGGGTGACCTTATTCTCCTCTCCGCCCGCCGTAAGGGGAACGGAGACGACCTTTTCGCCCCCGAAAGCCGAGGGTATCTTCTCCCCGCGGAGCTCGGGCGCGCCCATATCCACGCGGGCGGCGCACACCTTGCCGTCCGCCGAAAAGGAGAATTCCAGCCTCTTTATGCCCGAAAGGGTCTCCACGGTGCAGAAATCCCCCTTTACGTAGCCCAGATCGTGTGCGAGTTTGCCCACGCAGCGCACGCCGTTGCCGCACATCTTCCCCTCGGAGCCGTCGGCGTTGAACATGCGCATTTTGCAATCGGCGGTCTTTGAGGGACATAGAAGGATGACGCCGTCGCCGCCTATGCCGAAATGCCTGTCCGAGAGCCTTACGGCAAGGGCTCCGGGATCGGCGGGTCCGCCCTTCATACAGTCGAAATAGACGTAGTCGTTGCCCGCGCCCTGCATTTTGTAGAATTTCATCCAAACCCTCCGCGTTTTTTAACTCATGCTCTTGCGTATATTATACCATTACGGGGGCGAGGTTGCAATTAAATACGGCAAATATCCGCAATAAAAAAGGGCGCGCGCTTCAAAGCGCGCGCTCCCTTAT
The DNA here is from genome assembly GCA_947627955.1 of uncultured Clostridia bacterium. Lineage (GTDB taxonomy): Bacteria > Bacillota > Clostridia > Christensenellales > Borkfalkiaceae > Coproplasma. The sequence goes on along the minus strand of CANQXZ010000037.1, from coordinate 4,163 downwards.
ATGGCGTGAACTCAGTTGTTGACGTACATCTGCTTATAGGGGTTCTCCGAATCGGGCGTAAGCACGAAAAAGTTGCCCGCAAGGAGTTTTTCCGCGTCGTAACAGGGGAAACAGGCGCAGTAATCCTCCAATATGGCTTTGAGCTCGGGGAGCTCGGAGCCGTGGCGGCGTTCGCGGCGGATCTGCTCGGGTATCCTGTGGGGGAGCTCGTCGCACCTGAGATACATCACGCCGCCGTGCATGCCCGTGCCGCAGAAGTTGTGCACGAGGGGCAGCCCGTCGCTGTTCTGACCGAGCACGGCGATTATCCCGCCCGCCTGATACTCGCCGAGGAAAGAGCCCGCCCTGCCGCCTATGACTATGACGGGTTTGAGCTCTTCATACGCCTTCATGTGGATGCCGCAGCGGTAGCCCGTGTTGCCCTGCACGTATATCCTGCCGCCGCGCATGGCGTAGCCCGTGGCGTCGCCCGCGTTGCCGTATATCACTATCCTGCCGCCGTTCATGGTGTCGCCCGTGGCGTCCTGCGCGTTGCCGTGCACCGTCACCTCGCAGCCGTCGAGATAAGCCCCGAGGGCGTTTCCGGGGGTGCCGTATATCTCTATATGCTTGCCCGAAAGTCCCGCGCCCACATAGCGCTGCCCGACTATGCCCTTTACGGTTATCTCCCTGTCCGAGGATTCCCTTATCCGCCTGTTCAACACCTGAAACGACAGCGTTTCGTCTACGTTGATCTCCATTTTCCGCTTTGCGCCGAATTTCAGTACATCTCTATGAACGCGTCCCGCTCGGCGCCGACGGACACGTATTTTATCCTGCACTCGCACAGTTTTTCGAGGAGCGCGATATATTCGAGCGCCTCGCGGGGCAGATCTTCGCGCTTCCTGCAACCCGTTATGTCGCAGTTCCAGCCCTTGACCTTCTCGAAGACGGGCTCGCACTCGTCAAGCACGTCGGAAAACGGGAATTCGTCTATTATCTCGCCGTGCAGCCTGTAATGGGTGCAGATCTCTATTTCCTTATAGGTGTCGAGCACGTCGAGCTTGGTCAGGGCTATTTCGTCCGCGCCCTGACAGCGTATGCCGTAGCGGGAGGCGACGGCGTCGAAAGGTCCAACCCTTCTCGGTCTGCCCGTCGCGGCGCCGTATTCGCCGCCGAGTTCGCGTAGTTTATCGGCTTTTTCGCCGAAGTATTCGCAGGTGAAGGGACCCGCGCCGACGCAGCTCGAATAAGCCTTCATTATGCCTATCGAATTGGTGAGTTTGAGGTTGGGAACGCCCGCGCCTATCGGGGCGTACGCCGCTATCGTGGAGGACGACGAAGTGTAGGGCACTATGCCGTAGTCTATGTCGCGGAGGGCGCCGAGCTGGGCTTCGAACATTATGTTTTTGCCCGCCTTGTCGGCGTTGTTGAGGTATATCCCCGTATCTATCACGTAATCTTTGAGAGGGGCGCCGTAGGTATCGAGGTAATCAGCCATAGCCTCCACGGTGACGGGCTCGAAGCCGTACGCCTTTATCGTCATGTTCTTCCACGCGACGATGTCGGGCAGGCGCTTTTTGAGCAGGGCGGGATTTTTGAGCTCGCCCATGCGCAGCACCTTTTTCATGTACTTATCGGCGTAAACGGGGGAAATGCCGCGGCGCGTGGAGCCGTAGGGCTTGCCCGTGGCTTTGGTGAGGCGGTCCTCCTCCATTACGTCCTGCAAGACGTGGTAGGGCATTACGATTATGGCTTTGTCGCTTATTTTGAGGTTTTCGGGGGTTATCTTTATGCCGTGCTCCCTCAGCTTTGCGATCTCGCCGCAGAGGTGCTTTATGTCGATGACCATTCCGCACCCCATCACGTTTACGACGTTTTCGCGCAAAATGCCCGAGGGAAGGAGGTTCAGGATGAACTTGCCCCTCTCGTTTATGACGGTGTGACCCGCGTTGTTGCCGCCCTGATAGCGGCAGACGACGTCGAATTTTTCCGAAAGCAGGTCAACCATTCTGCCCTTGCCTTCGTCGCCCCAATTGATACCACAGATACTTGTTAACATTTCCGTTTTCCCTTGAAATATTTTTATGTCCGCTCCCGCCGCGGCGGGATATTCCGTACCGTACTCTATGCGCCCGCGTGCGATATGCCGAGGATCTTCAGCTCCGTCTCGTTGAGACCGACGCCGCGCAGCATGAGCCTGTTGCCCTTTAACGCCTCTATGGAGTTGATGCCCATGCCGCCCATCATCTCCTGTATCTCCCTCTCCCACGCGGTGACGAGGTTTACGAGCCTTTCGCTCCCCTCGGCGGGGTCGAGGCGGCTCACGAGGTCCTCCCGCTGGGTGGCTATGCCCCAATTGCACTTGCCCGTGTGGCAGCTCCTGCAAAGGTGACAGCCGAGCGCGAGCAGAGCGGCAGTACCTATGTAGCAGGCGTCGGCGCCGAGCGCGACTGCCTTGACCACGTCTGCGGAGGAGCGTATGCTCCCGCCCGCGACTACCGAGACGGCGTCCCTTATCCCCTCTTCGCGGAGCCTTGAATCCACCTGCGCGAGCGCGAGCTCCACGGGTATGCCCACGTTGTCGCGTATACGAGTGGGCGCGGCGCCCGTGCCGCCGCGGAAGCCGTCTATGGCTATTATGTCGGCGCCCGAACGGGCTATGCCCGAGGCTATCGCCGCCACGTTGTGCACAGCCGCGACTTTTACTATGACGGGCTTTAAGTATGCAGTGGCTTCCTTTATGGTGTAGATGAGCTGTCTCAGATCCTCTATGGAATATATGTCGTGATGGGGCGCGGGCGAGATGGCGTCTATGCCCCTCGGGATCATGCGGGTCTTTGAAACCTCGTCCGAGATCTTCATCCCGGGCAGATGCCCGCCTATGCCGGGCTTCGCGCCCTGACCCATCTTTATCTCTATCGCGGCGGCTGCGGCGAGATATTCCGCGTGAACGCCGAACCTGCCCGAAGCCACCTGCACTATGGTGTTTTTGCTGTACTTATAAAAATCCCTGTGGAGCCCGCCCTCGCCCGTGTTGTAGTATATGCCGAGCTTTTCGGCGGCGCGCGCGAGGGATTCGTGCGCGTTGTAGGAAATGGAGCCGTAGCTCATCGCCGAAAACATTATGGGCACGGAGAGTTTGAGCTGGGGCGGAAGGTCGTCCACGAGCCTGCCGTTTATGTCCCTTCTGATCTCCACGTCCTTTTTGCCCAGATACACCGCCGTCTCCATGGGCTCGCGCAAAGGGTCTATGGGGGGATTTGTGACCTGCGAGGCGTTGACGAGTATCCTGTCGAAATACACGGGATACGCGGAGGGGTTGCCCATCGAGGAGAGCAGAACTCCGCCCGTGTCCGCCTGCCTGTACACCTCGTTCATGCTCTGACCCGACCAATTGGCGTTTTGCCTGTACGTATCGGGATTTTTGACTATCTTCAAGGCATGCGTGGGGCACACGCACACGCAGCGGTGGCAGTTTACGCACTTGGAGGGGTCCGCCGCCATCTTTTTGCTCTTGCCGTCGAAAAAGTGCACGCCGTTGGCGCACTGCTTTTCGCATACGCGGCAGGAAACGCAGAGCGCGAAGTCGCGCACCACGTCGAATTCAGGGGGAATGTACGCCGTCATGCCTGCGTTCCCCCTTCGTGCAAGGTGTAAATTACGGGCTGACCGCCCGCGGGCGCGAATATCCTGTCCACGTCGGGCTCTATCACCCGTATGCCGCACTCCTCGGACGAGACGTATGCCAGATCGCCCTTTTCGGCGCACACCATGGACCTGAGTTTGAGCCTGTCGTTGAGAGCCATCAGCCCGCCCGTAAAGCCGAATATTATGGAGAAAGGTCCCGTCACGAGAAGGGAAGGGAAAGCCTTCCTCAAAAAGGTCTCCTGACGCCTGTCCTCCTCGCTCTTTTCGGCGATCGTCGACCAGAAAGAAGCCGATATCACTTTTGCGACTTCGGGCAGGGTAAGTTTTTTGACCCTCAGAAGGTAGTCTATGATATAGGTTATTACCTCGGTGTCCGTCTGCAGGGAACACTTGTAGCCGAACATCTCTATATAGCGGCGGTTGGCGTCGTAACTCGAAATTTCGCCGTTGTGCACGACGGAATAGTCGAGCAGCCCGAAGGGGTGCGCCCCTCCCCACCAGCCGGGAGTGTTGGTGGGATATCTGCCGTGCGC
>CANQXZ010000036.1 GCA_947627955.1 uncultured Clostridia bacterium | reverse complement strand
CCCGATAGGTGATAGCGCCGCTGTTATCACGACGACCAACCCCACTTCTACGGCGATCTTCAAGACGCTGCTTTGCCTTAAAACGCGCAACGGCTGTATAATCAGCCCCCACCCGCGTGCAAAGCTGTCCACCATCGCCGCGGCTAAGGTCGTCTATGAAGCGGCGGTAAAGGCAGGCGCGCCCGAGGGGATAATAAGCTGGATAGACGTTCCCAGCCTCGAAATGACCAATATGCTCATGAAAGAGGCGGATACCATTCTCGCCACGGGCGGTCCCGGCATGGTGCGCGCGGCGTATTCGAGCGGCAAGCCCGCGATAGGCGTCGGCGCGGGCAACACCCCCGCGATTTTCGAAGAGAGCTGTGATATTCTTATGGCAGTGAACTCGGTGATACACTCAAAGACCTTCGACAACGGCATGATCTGCGCCTCGGAACAGTCGGTCATAGTCTGCGGCAAGATATACGACAAGGTGAGAAAGGAGTTTGCCGCCCGCGGCTCGTACTTCCTCAAAGGGGAAGAGCTGGACAAGGTGCGCAAGACCATAATAATAAACGGCTCGCTAAACGCAAAGATAGTAGGGCAGAGCGCAGAAAAGATAGCCGCCCTTTCGGGGGTTGCGGTGCCCGCAGGCACGAAGATACTGATAGGCGAGGTGGAGAGCACAGACATAACCGAGGAATTCGCCCATGAGAAGCTCTCGCCCGTGCTCGCAATGTACCGCGCCGAAAACTTCGGCGACGCGCTCGCGAAAGCCGAAAAACTGATAGCCGACGGCGGTTTCGGGCATACGTCGTCCCTCTATATAGACCCCGTTGCGGGCAAGGACAGGATACGCGAATTCGCAGAGAGGATGAAGACCTGCCGTATCCTCGTCAACACGCCCTCGTCGCACGGCGGCATAGGCGATCTCTATAACTTCCGCCTCGCGCCCTCGCTCACCCTCGGCTGCGGCAGTTGGGGAGGAAATTCCGTTTCCGAAAACGTGGGCATTAAACATCTTTTGAACATTAAAACTGTTGCCGAAAGGAGAGAAAATATGCTGTGGTTCCGCGCGCCCGAAAAAATATATATCAAAAAGGGCTGTCTGCCCGTCGCGCTGGAAGAGCTCAAAAACGTGCTCTCGCGCAAGAGGGCGTTCATTGTCACCGACAAATTCCTGTTCGAGAACGGCTTCACCCGCTGCATAACGGATAAACTCAACGAGCTCGGCATAGTCTATTCGGAGTTTTCCGACGTCGAGCCCGACCCCACGCTAGACAGCGCAGAGCGCGGCGCGGAGGCGATGCGATCCTTTAAGCCCGACGTCATAATAGCTCTCGGCGGCGGCAGCGCAATGGACGCCGCAAAGATAATGTGGGTTCTGTACGAGCACCCCGAAGCCGATTTCGAAGATATGGCTATGAGGTTCTCGGACATAAGAAAGAGGATATACACCTTCCCCAAGATGGGAGAAAAGGCATACTTTATAGCCATTCCCACCTCGGCGGGCACGGGTTCGGAGGTGACGCCGTTTGCGGTCATCACGGACAAAAAGACGGGCATAAAATATCCCCTTGCAGACTATGAGCTTCTTCCCGATATGGCTATCATCGACACCGATCTGCACATGTCGGCTCCCAGGGGGCTCACGGCGGCTTCGGGTATCGACGCCGTAACGCACGCCCTCGAAGCCTATGCCTCCATAATGGCGACCGACTACACCGACGGGCTCGCGCTCCAAGCCCTTAAAGTCATATTCGAGTATCTGCCCCGCGCATATGAAAACGGCGCTTCCGACGTCGTTGCACGCGAAAAAATGGCAAACGCGGCAACAATGGCGGGCATGGCGTTCGCGAACGCGTTTTTGGGCGTATGCCATTCAATGGCGCACAAGCTCGGCGCGTTCCACCATTTGCCCCACGGCATAGCCAACGCGCTCCTCATCGACGAAGTGATAAGGTTCAATTCCTCCGAAACTCCCGCGAAGATGGGAACTTTCAGCCAATACGCGTATCCGCACGCCATGAGGAGGTATGCGGAGATCGCCGAAAGCCTTAATCTCGGCGGCAAGACGGACGCGGAAAAGGTGGATAACCTCATAAAGGCGATAGACGGGCTCAAAGAGAAGATAGGCATAAAGAAGACCATCGCCGACTACGGCGTGGACGAAAAGCAGTTCCTCGATACCCTCGACGATATGGTGGAGGCGGCGTTCGACGACCAGTGCACGGGCGCAAATCCCAGATATCCGCTCATGAGCGAGATCAAGGAAATGTATTTAAAGGCATATTACGGTAAATAAGGAGGAAGGATATGACAGCACAACATCTGATTTTCGAAAGGGCAGACAAGAAGATATATCGCGAGGGCGATAAGCTCATAAAACAATTCGCGCCCACATATTCCAAGGCGGACATATTGAACGAGGCGCTCAACCATGCGCGCGTGGAGGAGACCGATCTGCATATCCCCCGCATCCGCTCGATAGAGGTGGTAGACGGCAAGTGGGCTATCGTGCTCGACTATATCGAGGGCGTAACTCTCCAGCAGCTCATGGACGAAGATCCATCCAAAGAGGACGAATATCTCGGGCTCTTTGTGGACCTTCAACGTGAAGTTCTGAGCCACAAGGTTCCCATGCTCAACAAGATGCGCGACAAGTTCAACGCAAAGATCTCAGCTGCCGACCTCGACGCCACGACCCGTTACGAGTTGCACACCCGCCTCGATTCCATGCCCCGCCATGTGAATCTGTGCCACGGCGACTTCAACCCTTCAAATATAATAATATCCCCCGACGGCGCTGAATACGTGATCGACTGGTCGCACGCAACGCAGGGCAACGCCTCCGCGGACGTCGCGAGGAGCTATCTTCTGTTCTATCTAAACGGCAAGGCGGAGCTCGCAGAAAAATATCTCAGGCTCTACTGCAAAAAGAGCGATACCGCCATACAGTATGTCCAGCGCTGGATACCCATTGTGGCGGCGAGCCGCCTCGTAAAGGCAAAGGAAGGAGAAAAGGAACTTCTGCACCGTTGGACCGACGTTGTGGAATACGAATAAACGGCGTTTTATGCGCGGGTCCGCCCCGAAAATTCGGGGCGGACCCGCATTTTGCATGTTGCGGCGCAAAATAACGCGATATCAAAAAGTTTTTTTAAACAATTGCAATTATAATCATATGTTGATATAATATCTTTAATTATGGTAGACGTCTATTATTTCGTTGCGGTAGAGTTCGTCGACGACCCAAACGTCGTCGGGCGCACATATTGGTATCTGTGCGATTTTCCCGAAGTCTCCACGGGGGATATCGTCACCGCGCCGCTCGGCAGGCACAATAACCTGCAACAGGGCGTCGTGCGGAAGACAACTCGCGCCACGGAATTCGACTCGCCCTTTCCGTTTTATCTGATAAAACGCATAAAAAGCTATAAAAAGGTCTGAAACATGTATAAAATCGTGAACAAAAAAGTTCTCAATCCCACCGTCACGCTGATGGACGTCTATGCGCCCCTCGTGGCAAAAAAGGCGCAGGCGGGGCAGTTTATAATCCTCCGAGCAGACGACGACGGGGAGCGGATACCCCTTACGGTTGCCGGTTGCGACAGGGAAAAGGGCACCGTGCAGATAATCTTTCAGGTCGTCGGCGGCGCCACGATGCTCCTCAACCGTAAAGAAGAGGGGGAATATATATCCGATTTCGTGGGACCTCTCGGCTGTCCCACGCGCACGGACGGCATAAAAAAGGTGTGCATAGTGGGAGGCGGCGTCGGCTGCGCGATAGCGTTGCCTGTTGCGCGCAAGTTCAAAGAACTCGGAGCCACCGTGCACTCTGTCATAGGGTTCAGAAACAGGGATCTGCTGATTTTGGAAGAGGAATTCGCCGCGTGCTCGGATAAGCTGACCGTCATGACCGACGACGGCAGTTACGGCAGGCAGGGCGTAGTCACCCTGCCGCTGAAAGAGGCGATAGAGGGCGGCGAAAATTACGACGAAGTGATAGCGATAGGTCCGCTGCCGATGATGAAATTCGTCGTCGCCACGACAAGACCATATAATATCCCCACGACCGTGTCCATGAACCCCATAATGATAGACGGCACGGGCATGTGCGGCGGTTGCCGCCTTACCGTCGGCGGAAAGACCCGTTTCGCCTGCGTTGACGGTCCCGACTTCAACGGCTTCGAAGTCGATTTCGACGAGGCAATGGCGCGTTCGTCGATGTACGCGGAATTTGAGAGAGCGGAACGGGAAAAAGCCTGCAATCTCTTTAAAAAGGAGGCGGAATGATGGCTGTCAGTCCCAGAAAACATGAAATGCCCGTACAGGACCCCTCAGAGCGCGTCCGCAACTTCGGCGAAGTCGCGCTCGGATATACGGAGGAAACGGCGGTAGCCGAAGCGCAGCGTTGCCTTAACTGCAAAAATAAGCCCTGCGTGGCGGGGTGCCCCGTAAACATAGCCATTCCCGATTTCATTTCGCGGATAAAGGCGGGCGACTTCGAGGGCGCATATGATGTGATAAATTCAAGTTCGTCCCTTCCCGCAGTCTGCGGCAGGGTCTGCCCGCAGGAAACGCAGTGCGAGAGCAAGTGCACCCTCGGCATAAAATTCGAGCCCGTGGGCATAGGCAGGCTCGAACGCTTTGTCGCCGACCGCCACAATTCGTCGGCAATAAAAAAACCCGAACTCCCCGCTCCGAACGGGCGCAAGGTCGCCGTTGTCGGCTCGGGACCTTCGGGGCTTGCGTGCGCGGGCGATCTCGCAAAGAAGGGCTATAAAGTCACTGTATTCGAGGCTCTGCACATAGCGGGCGGAGTGCTCGTGTACGGCATTCCCGAATTCAGACTGCCCAAAGAGATAGTAAGAAGAGAGATAGAAACTCTGACCTCTTACGGCGTCGAAGTGCGCACGAACGTCGTGATAGGGAAGACTCTCACCGTCGACGAGCTGTTTGAGGAGGGCTACGACGCCGTATTCATAGGCTCGGGCGCGGGGCTCCCCAAATTCATGGGGATAGCGGGCGAAAATCTGAAAGGCGTGTATTCCGCAAACGAGTTTTTGACCCGCACCAATCTTATGAAGGCGTACAGGGAGGATTCCCGCACGCCCGTCATGCGCGCTTCAAAGGTGGCGGTCATAGGCGGGGGCAACGTCGCGATGGACGCCGCCCGCACTGCGCTCAGGTTGGGCGCCGAGGTGCATGTGGTATACCGCCGCTCTATGGAAGAGCTCCCCGCGAGAAGGGAAGAGGTGGAACACGCCATGGAAGAGGGCGTGCAGTTCGACCTGTTGCGCAATCCCGTGGAGATCTTGGGCTATGAAGATCCCGACGACCGCCGCAATCCCAAAAACGGCTTCGTCACGGGCTTGAAAGTTATAAAGTGCGAGCTCGGCGAGCCCGACGAAAAGGGCCGCCGCCGCCCCGTGGAGATAGCGGGCAGCGAATACGTGATAGACGTTGACTGCGTGATCGTCGCCATAGGCACGAGCCCCAATCCGCTCATAAAGAACACCACCGCGGGGCTCGAAGTGAACCGCCACGGCGGGATAATAGTGGAGGAGAATACGGGCAAGACGTCCAAAGACGGCGTATACGCGGGAGGCGACGCCGTTACGGGAGCGGCGACCGTAATTCTCGCCATGGGCGCGGGCAAAACGGCGGCAAAGGCAATAGACGAGGCGCTTTCCGCCCGCAGGGAATAAAATTCCGCCGTTGGCTGAAAATAATTCATATGGAAGTTGTCATGGAAGAATTTATGGAGATCCTTGACGGCGCGGAGGAGATAGCTCTGTACCGCGACGGCAAGGAGTACGATTTCGTCGCCGGCGACGGGGAATACGGCGTTATCCTCGGCGGTTTCAAAAATATGATCGCGGGCGCGAGGAACATGCCCGCGTTCGGCGTCAGCCTCGACGGGGAAACGCGCGAGGCAATGAAGAGGGGCGTATGGGTGGAGTTCCGCTACGATACCGCCCGTTCATACAACGAAATGCCGTTCGAGAAGTTGCTCGTCGAGGTGAACGGCGGAAGGAGCGGATTCAATATCGTCAGATACAATTCCGACGGCGGATATGCGGGAAGGTGCTATTATCTCGACCTGTCGGGCACTACCACGGAATTTTACGGCTTATTGAAGACAATATAAAAAAAGCGGGTTCTGCCCGCTTTTTTTGTGGAATTATTTGTCCGCGACGGATTTCTTATATGCCGCGATAGCCTTTGAGAGCTGGTCGGGGCAGGAGGTGTTGTTCCTGCACTGGACGCCTGAGAGGAGGGCTTCCACCTCGTCGAGCGTTCTGCCCTCAACGAGCCGCGAAACCCCCTGAAGATTGCCGCGGCAGCCCGAAGTGAATTTGACGTTGTAAAGCTTTCCGTCTTTTACGTCGAATGTTATCTCTTTTGAGCACGTTCCGCTCGTTGTGTATGTGAACATATCAAGCTCCTAATCGCAAAGATTTTCGTATATCACGGAGTAGAGGTCCGCGGCTTTTTCTTCCCATTTTTTGTATATCGTCTTGGCGGTTTTTTTGTCGGGTACTACAAATTTCAGGTCGAGAAGGGGTTGTACGGGCGCAAGTATTTTCAGCGAAACGGTGTATGTTCCGTCCATATTCTGGAAGTAATCGCTTCTGCATTCCTGCCTGTTGCGGTATCTCGCGCTGTTTTTCTTCACGAATATGGATATATCTTCCCTGACGCTCTTTGGTATGTTTATGTAGAAGTTGGCGAGCGTTTCCCTCCCGTCGGGAGTTATCGTGTACATCGTGTCCTCGTCGTCGTTCACGGCATAGATAAAATTATCGTCTATCAGCTTGTGGATGACGTTTACGCAATCCATATAGCCCATCCAGCTGTTTGAGGACGAACACATGTCTACGATGGTGCGCTCCGACAGGGCGCTCTCCATCTTGTCGAATACGAACAATATTATTAACTTGTTTATTGACGTTTCGCCCGAGTTCAACATAATCGTTTAAAATACTTCAAAAAAGTAAAGTTGCAATCATTATACATAATATTTTATTGAAAATCAAGATATTTGTAAAAAAAATATTTCAATTTTGCCGCGGATATGCTATAATGGCAAAAAAGACAATAAGAGGGACGGTCAATGGATACAAGAGAGCAGGTGCTTGCCTTTTTTGAAAAGTGCGACGAACTGAAAAAATGCAAGTTCATAATGGCTACGACTAAGATTAAGGATATTTTGAAGTGCATAGTAAACTGTCCCGACCTCTACAATCTGTTTTCGGTCGTGACCAAGGATTTCGACTATCCGCTCGTCAAATCGAAGTGCCTCGTCTCCGTCAACGACGGCGTGTTCACGCGGAGCTATATAGTTATGCCGCAGACCGTCGGGCACAGGCTGGGATTCGTCTTTTGCCTTTTGGTCGAGTTCGACAAGGACACGATAAATTTCAACGATTTTCTGCGCCGCTATTTCCCCGAAGACGGGTCGTATTATGCGAGTTACCACGCTTTTTGCGACACCGTTATCAAGGGTTTGAAGGACGCCGTGGCGCAGGTCTTTAAGGAAGATCTGGAAAGGGCGGAGCAGAATGCCGCCGTCCCGCCCGCCTCCGACCCCAAGTCGGCAATGATATCCACGATAGATATGCTCATCTCGGAAGAGAAGCAGTATCTGTCCTCTTCCCGTGAAGTGCCCGACAGCGAAAGGGAGGGCGGCATAGCCATGCTTATACAGCTCTCGGAAGCCGTAAAAAATTGCAACGAGGAGCTCATAAACGCACTTGTCTGCGGATATAATTACTTTGTGCTGTACAATAAATGCGTGAGCGAGGGCGTGGAGATCCTCATAAACGAACTCGCGGCGTTCGAGCAGGTCATATGAGTTTTACGGAAAAAAAGACGGGCGGCAGACGGATATATTCGGGCAAGATACTTGGTCTCGACTTGGATGAAGTGGTTCTGCCCGACGGAAAGAGCGCAAAGCGCGAGATCGTGCGCCATTCGGGCGGCGCCGCAGCCCTTGTGGTAGTCGGCGGCTGCGTGCTCCTCGTAAAACAGTTCCGCTACGCTTATTGTGAGGAAACGTACGAGATACCCGCGGGGAAGATAGGGCAGGGGGAGGACCCAGCCGTCGCTGCCGTGCGTGAGCTCGAAGAGGAAACGGGGTATACGGGCACGCCCGTCCCCTTCCTTACAATTTATCCGTCGCCGGGCTACACCGACGAGGTGATAACTGTCTGCGCTGTGGAAAACGCGGTAAAGAGGGAGAGCCATCCCGACGAAGGCGAATTCGTGGAGAGCTTTTTGACGCCCCTTGACGAGGCGGCGGAAATGATAGAAAGCGGAAAGATCCGCGACGGAAAGACCGTTGCGGCGATATATAAATATCTCTACCTCAAAGAGTGCGGCAAGCGCAGTTGAAAGGGGTCGCCTATGCGGGCGGCCCCTTTGTTTTGCGCGCGTCAGCCGTTACAACCGCATCCGCAGCCGTTACCGTTGCCGCACAACAGGTTTGCGAGCGTGCCGTTTTTCCACATACTGTATATCAAAGCGATAAGTATGGGCGTGCAGCTTCCTGCAAGCACGTTTTCAAGGCTGTTGCCGCTGAAACTTGCGGCGAGAAGCAGAAGGATCAGGATCCAAAGGCAGCTGTTATTGCCGCACTGCGAAAAAATGTTCATATCTTCCTCCTTAGATGTCAGCTGCACGCCGTTATGTAAGGTTTTTTTCAGTCCGCGTGCAGTATCGTATATACTAAATAATATTTATTTTTTTTGTAAAATGTTACTGCGCTCCAACGCTTGCCAAACTTCGGCGCGCTATGATATAATAAAATATATTTTCGGTACTTGCGGCTGATATGTGTAATCAGACCGTGTAAAAGTATAATATTTTATTGCTGCGGGTATCTCTATGAACCCGACGGAGGTTTTTTATGAAAGGCGAAAAGAATTTCTTTTCGGCAAGAAACATTGCGTATCTTGCAGTTTTGTTGGCTCTCGTTATAGTTTTGCAAGTATTCAGCGGATACTTCAAAATAGGAACGACTTCTTTGAGCTTCGTGCTCGTGCCCATCGTATTGGGCGGAATGATATTGGGCGTCGCGGGCGGCGCGGTGCTGGGCTTTGCCTTCGGGCTCGTCGTCATCTTCGACGCGCTCGGCGGGCTTGACCCGTTCACTCTCGTCCTCTTGTCGTCAGGTCCCGCTTCGTGCGTGCTGACTGTTATCCTGTGCCTTGCAAAAGGCACGGCGGCGGGAGTAGGGTCTGCGCTGTTATTCAAATTTTTATATAATAAGAACAAGTATGCGGCGACCTTTGCGGCTTCGGCGGCGGCTCCGATATTGAACACGGGCATTTTCGCCTTAGGCGCGCTGTGTATGGGCGGAACGCTTGAACAGACTTTTAACTCTCTCGGCGTCGACGTATCGGGAAGATCCATAGTTTATATAGTTTTCGTGCTCTGCATTGGAATAAATTTCTTTGTCGAGTTTGCCATAAATCTTATATGCACGCCCGCTCTCTACACGGTCAATAACGTTGTAAGCAAGCGTATACGCGCAAGAGGCTGAAATGATAATCTGTCTTGACGTCGGAAATACAAACATAAAATACGCCGTTTACGAGGGCGACGTGCTTAAACTGAGTTTCAGAGTGGCTACCGAGCACAAGAGGACGTCCGACGAATACGGCGGGCAGCTCATTTCCATTCTCGGCAACAACGGCATAGACGCGGGGAAGATAGAGGGGGGCATAATCTCTTCCGTCGTTCCCCAGCTCGACTATACGCTGGAAAGGATGTGCGGAACATATCTCGGGATAAAGCCCTTAATGTTGGGACCGGGGCTCAAAACGGGTCTCAACCTCAAAGTGGACGACGCAAAGGAAGTCGGCGCGGACAGGGTCGTAAACAACGTGGCTGCCGTAAGAAAATACGGCTATCCGCTCATAATAGTCGATTTCGGCACGGCGACTACATTCAACGTCATAGACGATCAGGGCAGGTTTATCGGCGGCGCGATAGCGCCCGGGATAAAGGGCTCGCTCGACAGCCTCGTGGGCGGCACGGCAAAACTGCCGCGCGTGGAGATAGAGCGCCCCAAAACGGTCATAGGCAGGAACACCGTGACCAATATGCAATCGGGCATATTTTTCGGGTTTGCGGGGCTTGTCGAGTATATCGTAAAGCGCATGAAGCGCGAATTGAAGCAGGACAACGTGAAAGTTGTGGCAACGGGCGGGTTTTCTGAAATAATTGCCAAAGAGATCACCTGCATCGACGCCGTGGACAAGTTGTTGACCCTCGAGGGGTTGAAATATCTCTACAATCTGAACGTAACGGAGGCTGATAAATGAAAAAAGTCGGCGTCGCAATTTTAGGGCTCGGCGTAGTCGGCGGAGGCGCGTATTCCATTCTCTCGTCGCACAGGGACTTCTACATGAAGGCGCACGGGCTCGATATAACGGTGGAAGCCGTGCTCGAGCTGAAAAGAGAGCGCGCCCTGTCGCTGGGGATAGAGGAGAGGAAGATAGCTTCAAGCATAGAGGAGATCTGTTCCAATCCCGAAGTGGACATCGTCATAGAGTCGATGGGCGGGGTCGAACCCGCAAGATCCTTTTCCCTCGCGGTGATGAGCGCGGGCAAGTCGGTCGTCACTTCAAATAAAGAGCTGTATTGCAAATACGGCTATGAGCTTGAAAAGGCGGCAAAGCATAACCATGTGGGGCTTTTCTACGAGGCGACGTGCGCGGGCGGCGTGCCCGTGGTGCGCGCCCTGCTCGACAATCTCGAGGGCAACAGGATAACCTCTTTTATCGGCATCATAAACGGCACTACCAACTATATTTTGACCAAGATGACCAACGAGGGAAAGTCGTATAAAGAGGTGCTGGCGGAGGCGCAGCGGCTCGGATATGCCGAGGCAGATCCCGAGACCGATGTTGAGGGATACGACGCCGCATATAAACTTTCCATATTGTCGAGCCTCTGTTTCCACACAAAAATACCCTTCGCGGATATCCACCGCGAGGGCATAACAAAGATCTCTTCCGCAGACATACTGTGCGGGAAGCGCCTCGGCTATGTGATAAAATTGCTTGCCATAGGCAAGGACGGCGAAAAGGGCATAGAAGTGAGGGTGCATCCGGCGTTCATAAGAACGGCGCACCCGCTTGCAAGCGTGGGCGACAGCTATAACGCCGTGTATATCACGGGCGACAGCGTGGAAGACGTCATGCTCTACGGGCGCGGCGCGGGCGCCCTCCCGACGGGCAGCGCGATAGTGGGAGACGTCATCTATTGCGCCACCCATCCCCAGCATAGGTATTCGCCGTTTGAGAACACTGAAAACGCATCGCCTGCCACCAAATTCGTGACGAACTTCGAGAGCGCGTATTATCTGCGGCTCGTCGCGGAGGACAGGGCGGGCGAACTCTCCAAAATAACCGCCATTCTCGGCAAGTACGGGATAAGCGTTGCGCAGGTGATACAGGGTCCCGCCGCAGGCGGCGCGCAGGCGGGCAAAGCCGACCTTGTCGTGATAACGCACGTCACCCGCGAGGAAAACGTGAATAAGGCTGTTTCGGCTATAAACCGTGATTTGCAGACGGAAGTGGCTTCCGTAATAAGGGTAGTGGAATAAAAAACGGGATCTTCAGGTCCCGTTTTCTGTTACATATCTATTTCCGTTATGCCGTCTTCAACGAGATAGCACATTTCCTCGTGCACCACAACGCCTTTCTGTATCCTTTGCGGGTCGAGCTTTATGTACTTGATTATCCCGTTTGCGAGCACCTGCCCGTCTCTGTCGAGTATTCTGGATTCGGCAGTCAAAAAATTCCCCGTATCCTTAACTATTTCCGCCCGTCCCAACAGTTCTACGCCGTAGGGGACGGGTTTTCTGTATTTGGTCTCGAGGGAGGTGGTCACGCCGAACGTCTTTTCGTCGAGCTCCCTCGCCCAGATTGCCCTCAGTCCCATCTCGTCGAGCATGGCGGTTATTAGCCCGCCGTGTACTCTCCCGGGATAGCTCTGGTGCTGTTCCCGGTAGGAAAACAGGGTCGCCACGCTTCCGTCCTCCATACTGTAAAAGGATGCGCGCACTCCGTATTCGTTGTCGAGCCCGCACATGATGCACATCTTGCTGTTCCGCTGTTTTTTGATCACTTTCATAGGGAAAATTATATCACCGCAAAAAATTTATGTCAAGGGAAAAAATATTTTTCAATCATACCGTAAACTGTCATATTTAACGTGTATCATAGAGCGTGAGGTGGCGGAATGAAGCGCAAGACGGAGATCTTCAACGAAAAAATGGAAAATTTCAGCGAAATCAGGTTTACCAACACGGTGTGGGAACTGAACGTGAACGTCGTGGCAAAGGCGGACGGGGAGGGAGGCGTGGAGCTTTTCAGAAAAAATTTCTTCGGCGAGCTTTTGCCGTACGGCGGAAAGATAGACAAGCGGGAATTTCTGGAGGGCTTCAAAAAGCTGTCTGTCGGCAATTGGAAGAAGACGTATAAGGGCAAGGGCAAAATAGTAAACGGGCAGGAATGGCAGCTCGAAATAGTTTTCGGTGACGGCAGTTTACAGCGTTTCAGCGGCGAAAACGAATGCCCGCCGGATTATTTCGAACTTTCGCGGCTTTTCAGAACTTCTCTTGCCGTGTGATAATATGCGCTTTTGCTAAAAGTGGCATTTTTTCATTTACATGCCTAATCCCCGCGCTGACAAAAATTGATTCATTTTCATTTAAGCGTGAGCTTGTCCGCGCCGCTACGCGGCGCGGACAAGCTCACGCTTAAATGCCATTAGATACTCTTTCATTTGATTTTCTCTGTGCGGCTGTGATATAATGGAAACATTAAACAGGAATTTAGCGGAAAAACGAATATCAAACGATAATTTCAATCCCTCTTTTTCGTAGGGTGGCTTAACTCTACGGAGCGTGGGGGTATTTAGAAATCATTTTATGCTACAATAGAGGCATAAGGAGGTCTGCTTTTATGAATCAAGTCAAAATCGGTCAGTTTATTAAAGAGATAAGAAAGGAGAAAAATTTAACCCAACGGGAAGTAGCGCAAAAATTGTGTATCTCCGAAAAGACAGTTTCAAAGTGGGAAACAGGCAACGGTTTGCCCGAAGTCAGTTCAATGTTGCCCCTATGTAAACTTTTAGGAATAAGCATCAATGAGCTTTTATCGGGAGAACGGCTTGACGAAAAACAATACATCGAAAAAGCAGAAGAAAATATGGCTTATCTTGTCGATAGAACTACTCCGCAAAAGAAGGTTATTATTTCTACAATTTCATGTATCTTAGTAATCTTATCCGTCATTGCTTTAAGTCTTTTAGCGGCTTTATTCGTTATACAAATATGGCTTAAATTTGTTATTATCGGAATCGCTATAATAGTTGTGGTTGCCGATGTATTGGTCATACTTCTTGTTGCGGTAAACACCGAAATTTATACGTGCGAGAAATGCGGTGAAAAATTCGTTCCGACTTTGACTGCATATTTTTGGGCGCCCCATACATTTAAGCGAAGATACTTGAAGTGTCCCCATTGCGGTAAAAAAAGTTGGAATAACTATCATATAAGAAAATAAATAGTTAGGTTTTTGCTATCTTCGCTGCGACGATACATTACACGCTTGAAAAGAATAATTATTACAGCACCATTGACAATTCGATAACTCCACTGAATGTCAAGAGTTCAAACTGACTTGCACTCGTGCCGCCGAAGGCTAACAAAACGCGATGTCATCTCCTGCACGGTAAGAGAAGTGCTGAATGCTTTATTAGCTCAATCGGCAGAGCAATCGCCTTGTAAGCGATAGGCTGCGGGTCCAAGTCCCGCTTGAAACTCCAAAGGAGAACATTATGCCTGTTTGGGAATACACGTTTAACGTACAACATTCGGAGTTCGCCTTGAAGCTCCGCGAATATCGGCTTCGGAATAAGCTGGACCCATGCACGTTTGCGGCGCAGCTCGGCATAAAAGAGGAACGGCTATTTGCCCTCGAAGTTGACAACGTGAAGCCGACGTTCCTCGAAAAATTTCGTCTTAACCGCCTCATTGCCAAACAAAAAACCGCCTCACCGAAGTGAAGCGGCTTTGTGCAATGGGTTTTTGGTACAAATTTGGTACACAAAAAATTCGTTTCGTAAAATTTGTGTGATTTTAAATAGTTCGGCGGGAGATATTGTGGTTATACTCCCGCCGAACTACTATATATGGCGCAGAGAGAGGGATTCGAACCCCCGTACGTATTCCTACGTAACACGATTTCGAGTCGTGCGCGTTCGACCACTCCGCCATCTCTGCAAGGTCGAATATAAAGTTTTCGGCACGATTGCGAACCGTGCGCGTTCGACGTACCGCTTGCGGAGCAAGACCACTCCGCCATCTCTGCAAGGTCGAATATAAAGTTTTCGGCACGATTTCGAGCCGTGCGCGTTCGACGTATCGCTTGCGGAGCAAGACCACTCCGCTGTTGCTTGATAATTTTATAACATATCCGCGGAAAATTCAAGCGTTTTTATCCGGCTTTTTAAAAATTTTGCAAATAGGAGCATGAATATATTACATATGCTTGCCGATTCATTTTTTCATTCAAACAGTTGATAAACCCGTTCGCGTGTAGTATAATAATACCGACCCATATGGGAAAGAGAGGATAGGTATAAGAAATGTTCTGTAAAAATTGCGGCAAAGAAATTGTTGATGGCGCGGTATTCTGCCCGTATTGCGGGGCGAATGTAAACGCTCCCGAGCCTGTTGCGCAGCCCGCCAAAAGCGGGGCGCAGGATAATCCCGTGGCTATAGTCGGGCTCGTGCTCGCCTTTATAATTCCGCTCGCAGGGCTCATTTGCAGTTGCATAGGATATAAAAAGGCGAAATATGAAGGCTATGCCAACAGGGAATTTGCCTTGGCGGGGATAATAATCAGCATAGTGGAGATGGTGGTATCGGTCATATCCATGGTGATTTTCGTAGTCTGGATGGCAATGATCGGGTCCATTGGAGTTGCCGCCGTGACTGCGCTTTGAACGGGGGAGATATATGTTCTGTAAAAATTGCGGTAAAGAGCTCGCCGACGGGTGCGCGATATGCCCTTATTGCGGCACGCAGGTCGGCGATATAGAATATTCGGGCAAGAAGAACGACGAGCTCTGCACTATGGCGCTCGTCGGCTTTATCCTCTCGTTTTTCATGAGCGTAGCGGGTTTGGTGTGCAGTATCATAGGCTATAAAAAATGCCGCAACGAGGGTTTACCGGGCAAGAGTTTGGCTCTCGCGGGCATAATTATCAGCGCGGTGGAGCTCGGCGTCACGCTCATATTCGGCGGGATAGGCGTCATCTTATTCTGCACTCAATTTTTCTGGCTGTACATGCCTATCATGTACTGAAAAAACGGACGGCTCAGCCGTCCGTTTTTTACAACGTCTTGGTGAATTATCATATCAAGTGCAACGGGTAAGGGTAAAAAAGTAGTTCATATAAATCAACTGTGTTAGAATAAGA
>CANQXZ010000035.1 GCA_947627955.1 uncultured Clostridia bacterium | reverse complement strand
GTTGCGGGCACCTATAAAAAGTGGTGCAACGAAAACGGCGTGAAGTACTTCTCCGTTGCGTCGGGCGGCGGCACGGGCAGAACGCTCCACCCCGACAACATGGCGGCGGGTCCTTCGAGCTACGGCATGACCGACACGATGGGCAGAATGCACTCCGACGCGCAGTTCGCGGGCTCCTCCTCCGTTCCCGCGCACGTCGAGATGATGGGACTTATCGGTATGGGCAATAACCCCATGGTGGGCGCGACGGTCGCCGTTGCGGTCGCCGTCCAAGAGGCTCTGACCAAGTAAAACCGAAAACAACATCCGCAAGACTGACGGGCAAAAGCCCTCTCCGTCCGCATTTTCCCGATGCGGACGGATATTTTTTTGTTAAAAATTCACATATGCGAATAATGCGCTTATTTTTGTTTGGTTTATGCACGATAATATATTATAATGTACAGTATGATAACTTCGGCAGCGAGCCGTAGAATGGATAAAAAATGGATACACAGAAGTTCAACCGCCTGCTGCGAAAAATATCTACAGACAGCCGCGCATTCGAGGAAATTTATACAGAGTATTACAGTAAAGTAAAGCTCCATATTCTGCGCGTTTTCGGTAAGCTGGTATCCGCCGAAGATGTGGCGCAGGAAGTCTTTCTGTCGCTGCTCTCCCTTAATTTAAAAGAGAATATAGAATTTCCCACGACGTGGCTGATGCGCCTTTCCGAGAACAAGGCGAAAGACATACTGCGCGCCCGCCACGAGGAATTTGAATTGTCGGAGATAACGCCCGCCCCGTTCAGGATAGACAGCACCATATTGCGGGCGGATCTCAATGCCGTGATACACAAACTCGACCCCGCTTCCCAAAAAATCATATATCTGCACATATGGGAAGGCTATACATACAAAGAGATCGCCAACGATATGGAGATCTCCTGCAACAACGTCCGCGTAAAAGCGAGCCGCGCATATAAAATTCTCGGAAAACTTTTGTAACTTTTTTGTCTCCCGCTACGTCTGTATAAGTAGAAAATATTTTTAAAGGAGAAAAAAGATGTTACATTTTGGTGCAATTGCTTTAAGCGCCGTCATGGCGGCAGCCATCGGCGTTATGCCTTTGGACAAACAGCATGAAACGCAGGCGGTGAACGACGAGATCGTATATTATGAGGATACGGGGATGTACGGCGACGGCGGATCCACTTCATACACCGCGACAGAAAACATATATTATACTTCGAAGACGCTGACGGCAACTTACAGCCTTGCTTTCAGATTCCCCCTCCTTACATATTCTCCCGCTCTCGGCGCCTGCGGCGCGGTCGCCGGCGGAAACGTGGTCGCGTTTTACGACAGATACGACGAAAACCTTATCCCGAACCACGTCTCGGGCACGCCGATAGGCAATACATATTCTTACAGCGTTGGCGACCAATATACGAACGCCGCAATAACGCAACTGTACGAATACATGACGGGCGGCGGATACGGAATGACCGAGGACCAATTCAAGAACGGGCTGACAAGATATTGCAATGAAAAGGGAAGGTCCGTCAGCTTCACTTCCTGCATGAGCAACGGCTCCTTCGACTACTCGAAAATGAAGACAAACATGCAGACAAACCAGCCCATAATCTTCTTTCTGAGCGGTTACAATGTGATGAAAATAAATTCTTCCAACGGATACGACGCTCTCAGCTACAGGGTTTCGACGGCGACGCACGTCATGATAGGTTTCGGATACAGCAGCTATACATATGAGACTTCAGGCGGCGTTAAAAGCTACGATCTGGTATCGGTGAGTTCCGGGTTAGAAAACAGCTTAACTAACGATTTATTCGATATCCGTTACCAAACGCAAATAGACGACGCACTGGCGGTAAACATATACTGATATGAAGACGAAAAAAATTCTTTATCAACAAGCCGAACAGGACAGACAGACCATCCTGTCCGAATCGGACGAACGGTTTTTGCAGGAGACAAAGGCAAAGATCGAGGCAAATTCTCCCGCGCCTGCGGCGCGCCGGTTTCCGCGGCTGAAATATTTAGCCGCGGGGGGAGCGGGGATATTGGCTTCGGTTGCAGTTTTGGTATGCGTATTGGTGTTCTTTCCAAGGGCGCAGGGCGGCGCCCCCCACTATTATGAGGACAACTTCGTGCGGAGCTCTTCGACTGTGCGGGAGATGGACGACGACATGAAGGAATTCACCTTCAACATAAGCGATACGCTTTACACCGTAATGGTTGAAAAGACGACCGACAGCGTAAGCGGCGACGTGATCATGTATCGGGCGGATATAACAAGCATAGACGCCGCTGTGGACATGACGATTCTCGCCGTATGCAACGAGAATTATAATTACGACGGCTGGACAATAACAGATAATTATTCGTTCGAAAATCTGCCGCTGTACGATATCCGTTACCTCGCGGAAGAGAAGCAAACCCCGAACTTCGGCTTCAATACTTATTCCGCACAGGCGGAGATACAGAGAAATTCGGAATACATTTACATTAACTACACTGAGGCGTTAAGCGGGCAGCCGAGATTTTTCGATTTGATACAGTCGCTTATACAATAACGAAACAGAGCCCCCGCCCTTGAGGCGGGGGATTTTTTTGCGGCGGAGAACGAGATCCGAGATAATTACAGCTCGAATTGCAGCATTACGGGCGCGTGGTCCGAACATGAGGCGGAGATCTTTTTAACGGTTACACGTTGCATATGCGCATACAGATTCTCCCCTGCGGCGAAGTAATCCAACTCCTTTGAGTTATGAAACTGATTTCCCGTGCCCTGCGTTTTTTGACCCGTAGTTACAAGGCGGCATCTGACATCGTTTTCTGCGATTTCGTATGTATAGCCGCCTCCGTTTAAATTTTCACTGAACATGCCCGCGGCGGAAGGTTTGCAATTAAAATCCGCGCCGAGTAAAAAGTCCCCGGGCTGAATATCCATCTGCCGCAGGATATCCGGCAACTGTATGAGCGACCGCCTTGCGTCAGCCACCGCATGCATGCTGAACACATCCAAGTTGTCATTCGGTTGAATATGCACGATGGGGCGACGGGCGGGCGGGAAGTCGCAAATTTCCGCTTCTATCGCTCTTCCGTTCAGCTCCGCATTGAACAGCATCCCGACAGACAGGCGGTTGCTATGATCCTCCGTATCCTCCGCAAGGCAGAGGATATATCCTCTTTGTCTGTATACGAGAGGCACTCTGACGTACTTGAATCTGCCGACTGTGCCTGAGGTTGCCCGCTCATCGGCTTCAAAGCCGCATTGGGAAAATCTTTCAAAATGAAGTTTAAGATAAGCGGAGTAGCTTTGGGCATTACGGATGGCGTTTTCGTCGGCATAGTCTTTGAGCGAACCCGCTTCCTGCAAGCAAATGACATTGTAGCGATCGCTTTTGATCAGACCCGAAATCGTCTTTAATCTTGCGGGTAAATCCCTTACCCCCTGCATATTCCACGTACAAATATTATATTTCACGGTTATCTCCTTATAAATTGTTATTTCAGCGCGCCTGAGATAAGTTATAAAGCCTTAACATTGCATATGGGATGGCTGTTTAAAAAAAATCACAAAAAAAACTCCCCCTCATGGGGGAGAAATTTTTTGTTTTACTTCTCAGGAAGCCTGCTCCTCTTCGGCTGCGGCGGATACTGCCGTATCTTCGGAAGCGGGAGCTTCCCCGACTTCGGATATGGCGGCTTCGTCCGTTTCGGGAACTTCGGGCTGCTGCGCGGGAGCGGGAACTTCCGCCTTTTCGGGGAGAGGAGCGTATTCGCCCACGCCGCCGAGTATCTCCTTCAACAGCTTTTTAACGGCGGGTATCTTGCCCCTGTATAAGGTGCCCGTGAGGTCTACCGCATACACGCGCAGGGTGTGCACAAGGCTCTTGCCGTTTTTTCTGACGGCAAGACTTTTGAGTTCGTCGTACGAGATGTCGAAGGAAACGGAACTGCGCTGTTCAACCACCACGCGCGCGTCGTCGGGCATGCCCTTGTCGCGCTTGAACTTTTCCGTGAGAGGGAAGTTGACCTTGCCGTTCTGTACGCCCAGCTCGTCGAGCCCGACGTCGTTTAAAGACTTGTTGCCTATCGTTATCCCAGCATAGCGCCTGCCCGTCTCCCTTTCCACCGAGTAGAAACCGAGGAAATTGAGCCTCTGCACCGCAATTTTGCCGTGCAGGCGCAACAGAAGCCATACTACTACCCCTATAAGGCAGATAAGGATAACAGCCGAGACGAGGGCTATGAGCCCGCTGTGTTCGTTTAACCATTCCATGATAAGTTTACCGCCTTTTTTATTTAATGAAATTATACTCCCGCCGCGTACGTTTGTCAATACCGTGCGCACAGTGTAACAATATAATTTCCGCCGCGGAATTATGTATCCCGCGCCGATTTCGGGTAATTTTTTTTGGTTTTGCGCAAATTTTGGGGCGCATTTATACTTTTTCCGCCTTACGTGCTTCAAAAAGCGGAAAGCCCCTGCCCGCATTCGGCGGGCAGGGGTGTAGCCTTTTTTCTTATTCGGCTTGCGCGGGCGCGTTGTATACCCTTGCCGCAAGCTCCTGATTGAGCATATAAAGCCCCTTGGGCTCGCTGCCGAACAGCTTCATTTTCTTTATGAGATCGTCGGCGTTCTTCTCCTCCTCTCCCTGCTCTTTTACGAACCAATCGAGGAACTGCATCGTCTTGAAGTCCTTTGCCGCGAACGCCTCGGCGTAGATAGCGCAGATCAGGGACGTGACGTATTTTTCGTGTTCGAGACCTGCGGTAAGGGGGTCGAGATGGGTCTTGAAAGTCTTGTCGGGCTTTGCGACAGCCTCGAAAGTTACCCTGTGCCCGCTGTCTATGAGATACCTTCTTATCATGAACGCGTGGTCGCGCTCTTCCTGCGCCTGAATTTCATACCAATGTGCGAACCCGTCGAGCCCCTCGTCCTCGAAATAGTTGGCGAAATCGAGATAGAGATATGCCGAATAGAGTTCCTTGTTCACCTGATCGTTCAAAAGCGCGGCGATTTTTTCGTTTAACATAGTTTTTTTGCCTCCGAAAATTTGATCACGATAATTATATAGCCATCTTTTCCGAAATGCAATATTTTTTTGGGGCGATCGAGGAAATATTATACAAAATATTACCATTGCCGCGAGGAATAACGGCGCGGATTTTCCGCAAAATAATGCTGACGGAGGAAAGTTATGCAATTCGACCAAACTAAGACTTACACAAATCTCGCAAGGAGCTTTGCAGGCGAAAGCCAGGCGGGCATGCGCTATCAGCTTATAGCGCGCGCCGCCACGCAACAGGGGTATATCACCCTCGCCGAGACAATAAAGACCATTGCGAAGAACGAAACGGTGCACGCGAGAAGGTTCTTTGAAGAGCTCAATAAGCGGGGCGAAAAACTCGACAATATCGACCTTATGGCGGGATTTCCCTATCACGGAGGCGATATCGAGGAGAGTTTGAGATTTGCCGCCGAGGACGAGCGCAAGGAACACGCGGAAATTTATCCCGCCTTTGCAAGGGACGCCGAAGAAGAGGGCTTTAACGATATTGCAAGTCTTTTCAAACTCGTAGCGCAGGTCGAAGTACGGCATGAAGCCGTGTTCAACTATCTCTACGAGGCGTTCAAAAAGGGCGTTTTATACTCTAACGAGTCGCCCATACTCTATATTTGCAGCGAGTGCGGTTATATGCACACGTCCAAAAAGGCGTGGGACAGATGCCCGCTTTGTAATTCGAGTCAGGGCGAAGTGGAGTTGCACATTCCGTTTGAAAAGGAGAAAATATGAGAAAGACCAACGAAAACAACAAGCAGTCCGGCTCCCAGAAGAGCAAGGATTGCGGCGGTAAGAACTGTGGCGGCAAGAGCACGAAGAACTGCAAATAAGTTCAAAGACTCTTACGACCCTAACGGCAGCTATACAGGCTGTCCGCTCGACGGGGGCAGACCCGTGCAGGATGCGGACGACCTGTAAGGCGCCTTATTGCCGAAGCGGGAATTGCCCGCAAAAAAAGCGCCGCGGACGGAAATTTTTCCGTCCGCGGTTTTTTTATCTGTCCTCCTCCCCTATACGCCTTATTATCCGAGCGGGGTTGCCCGCTATCACGACGTTAGACGGGAAGGATCTCGTCACTACCGAGCCGCTGCCGACAACGACGTTGTCGCCCAGCGTGACCCCCGGGTTGATTATGGCTCCGCCGCCTATCCAGCAGTCGTTGCCTATCGTGACGGGCTTGCCGTATTCCAGCCCCGATACGCGCTGTTTGCGGTTTATCGGGTGGGTAGCCGCGTATATGCCCACTTGCGGCGCGATGAAGCAGTTGTCGCCTATGACGACCTTGCACACGTCGAGGATACATACCCCGTAGTTGCAGTAAAAGTTGTCGCCCACTTCTATGTTGGAGCCGTAGTCGCAGTAAAATCCCTGCGTGAGGTGGGGATTTTTGCCGCTCTTGCCCAAAAGTTCCCTTGCTATGGCGGCGCGCCGCTCTTCGGATATGTCCGAGTTCAACTCCCTGCATAGGGCGCGGGCGCGGTCTCCCTCCTTTACGAGGTCGGCGTCGCAGATATACAGTTCGCCCGCGAGCATCTTCTCCTTGTTCGTCATAATATCCCCTCTATGAATTCCTTGGGGTCGAACAGTTCGAGGTCTTCCAGCTTTTCGCCCACTCCCGTGAACATGACGGGTATCTCCAGCTCGCCGCACAGCGAGATGACGAACCCGCCCTTTGCGGAGCTGTCGAGCTTGGTGAGCACCACGCCGTCGACGCCCACCGCGTCGTCGAATATTTCAGCCTGCTTGGAGGCGTTGTTGCCCGTTGTGGCGTCGAGGACGAGGAGAGTGAAGAAGTCCGCTTCGGGCATTTCGCGCTCCACCACGCGGGTCATCTTGCGCAGTTCCTCCATGAGGTTGGCTTTTACGTGCAACCTTCCCGCCGTGTCTATTATCACGACGTCCGTCTTTTTTGCCTTTGCGGACGAGAGGGCGTCGAACACCACCGCCGAGGGGTCGCTCCCCTCCTCGTGCTTGACTATGCGCACGTTTGCCCGCTCAGCCCATACGGTGAGCTGGTCGGCTGCCGCGGCGCGGAAGGTATCCGCGGCGGCGACGGTGACGGTTTTGCCCTGCTTTAAAAAGTAGTTGGCGAGCTTCCCGACGGTCGTGGTCTTGCCCACGCCGTTCACCCCGACGAGCATTATCACCGCGGGATAGGTTATCTCGGGTATTTCCGCCTGCGTGAGTTTTTCTTCGAGCGAACGCTTTAAAAGCCCCGTGACGAACTCCCTGTCCTTCAACTTTTCCCGCCGTGCCTCGGCGCGGATCTCCTCCACGACCTCTTCTGCGGTGCCGACCGAGATGTCGGCGCCTATCAGGATCTCTTCGAGCTCTTCATAGAACTCGTCGCCTATCTTGTCCTTGGAAAACAGGTTCGAGAGGGCGGAAGAGAGCCCCTCCCTCGTCTTTTTGAGCGCCTGCTTTATCTTTGAAAAAAATCCCATCGTCAGTTACCCCTACATAACGGTGTCGCCGCCGAGCCTCTCCTCTACCTCGGAGAGCTTGACCGAAACTATCTTCGAAACGCCCTTTTCCTCCATGGTCACGCCGAAGAGGATATCCGCGTTTTCCATAGTGGGCTTGCGGTGCGTGATAACTATGAACTGCGTGTTCTGCGCGAACTTTTTGAGATAGCGCGCATAGCGGGCGACGTTCGCCTCGTCGAGGGCTGCCTCTATCTCGTCGAGCACGCAGAAGGGCATGGGGCGCATGCCTATTATCGCAAACAGAATGGCTATCGCCGTGAGCGCGCGCTCGCCGCCCGACAACAGGGAAATTTTTGTCAGCTTTTTGCCGGGAGGGCACGCCTTTATCTCCACGCCCGCGTTGAGCGGGTCGTCGCAGTCGGTATAGTCGAGCAGAAGCTCCGCGCTCCCGCCCCCGAAGAGTTCCTTAAACGTGCGCTTGAAGTTTTCGCTTATTATATTGAAGCCCTCGTCGAAGATCTTGAGCATCTCCGCGCGGATATCGTCGAGCGCCTTCTGCAAGTCGTCGAGCGCCTTTTCGAGGTCCTCCTTTTCGGCTATCATCCTGTCGTGCCGCGCCACGGCTTCGTCGTACTGCTCTATCGAGGCGTCGTCGAAATAGCCTATGTGCGCGAGCTGGCGTTGCAGGACGTCTATCCGCTCCTTTGCGGCGTCGGGATCGAAATTTTCGCACTTTTCCGCGAGACACGCCTCATAGTCCGCGTTGTACGCAACCGAAATGCGCTCCCGCAGGTTGTTGAGGTCGATATCTATCGCGTTGACGGCGTTTTTGATCTCGTAGCTGCGCGCTATCAGCCTCTCCTTTTCTTCGAGGCTGTCCTTCCGCTCCTGCTCTATCTCGTTCATGCGCGCGTTGTACATGCTCTTGGAGGCATTGACCTCGGAAAGGCGGGCGCGCAAGCCGTCCACGGCTATCTGCTCCTCCTCGGTGAGAGCCTTCTTTTCAGCCTCCCTGTTCAGCTCTTCGAGCTGCTTTTTTATGTTGGGTATGCTTTCGTTTATCTCCCGTATCTTGCCCGTGAGCTTTTCCCTCTCGTCCTTTAACCGCAAGACGTTCTCCGCGCCCGCCTTTACGGCGCTCTCCAAAGAAGCCGCCTCCACGAGCACTGTGTTGAGCTTTTCTGTGAGCGAGGAACGCTCGGCGGTGAGCTTATCGTATTCGGCGCTCATGTCGTCTATCTTAGCCGAGGCGTCGTCCGACTGCGCTGAAAGGTCGCTCGCGCCGCGGCTGACGCCCGAATACTCGCTGTCGAGGCTTTCGAGCCGCGATTTGAGCGCCTGCACGGACTGCCCGTAGGCGGCGTATTCGCTCTCCGCCGACGTGACCGCGCCTATGAGGGAAGTCTGCTTTTCGGTGAGTTGGGCGAGCTCCACGCGCGCATCCTGCAACCTCTTGCGCAGAAGGTCGGCTTCGCTGTCCGCGAGCGCCTTTTCGCCCTCGAGCTCTTCGCGCTTTTTCGCCGCGCGGGCGAGGAAAGAATTCTTTGCCTCTATCGCCTCCGAGAGCTCCTTTATGCGCCGCTCGCTCGCGAGCAGGTTGCCCGCGACTTCCTTTTTGGAGCCGCCCGTCATGGAACCGCTGACGGCTATCTGGTCGCCGTCGAGCGTGACTATCTTAAAGGCGCGCGGATACCTTGCGGCGATCAGGCGGGCGTTCAGGATATTGTCCACTATGAGGGTGTTGCCGAGGAGGTTATGTATTATGTTTTCGAATTTTTTGTCGTATTTTACGAGGTCTATCGCAAAGCCCAGCGCACCCTTGTCGTGCACGGCGGACTTTATCTGGTCGTTTTCGTAGCGGGGCTTCATCGCCTCGACGGGCAAAAACGTCACCTGCCCCGAACGGGTGCGTTTGAGGTACTCGATGAGGCGCTGCGCCTCCTCCCTCGTGCCCGTTATGACGTTCTGCATGGCTCCGCCGAACGCCGTCTCGATAGCCACTTCGAATTCCTTGCCGCAGCTCACCACGTCGGCTATGAGCCCCTTTATGCATGAGGCGAGCCGGGGGTCGTTGCGGCTGTCGCCGAGCAGTTTTTTGACGGAATAGGTGTAGCCGTCGAACCTGTCGCGCAGAGCCTTGCACGTTTCGAGCGAGGAATTGAGGGAATCTATCTGCGCGCGGGCGTCGTATATCTGGTTTATCATGTTGCGGAGCTTGTTTTCGGCGTCGACGGACTTCTTTTCCGCCTCCTCGGTGAGGGCGTTTTCGTTGCCGAGGAACTCCGTTACGGCGTTACTGCGCGAAACGCAGCCTTCGTATTCGGTGCGGAGCGCGTCGCGGCGGGCGTGTATCTTCTCCATGTCGTCCGAAATTTCGGCGAGTCTCTCCCCGAGCAGCGCCTTCTGCGCGGAGAGCGAGCCCATGTTCTGCCGCATTTCGGTCAGATCCTTAAAGGCATCGAGCACCTTTTTCCTGTGTTCGCCCGTCATGTATTCGTATTCGGATATCTTGCCCGAGAGTTCCGCCGTCCGCTTGCGCAGTTCTTCGGCTTCGGCTTTCATTGCCTCCACCCTGTCCGAGTTCCTCGCCGCGAGGGCTTCGGCGCGCCTTATCTCCTTGTCTATATCGTCGATGCGCTTTGCCGAGTACACGAGATTTTCCTGCGCGTCGGTGAGGGTCGCCTGTACGGCGCGCGCCTTCTCGGTGTAGAGCCTCGCCTCGCCGCTCTTGCGCTCCATGCCCACCGCATACTGCCTTATGCGGTCGTTTATCTCCTGCAATTCGGCGTCCGCCCCTGTGAGCGAATCGCGGCAGGAACCGTATTCCGCAAGGAGGGCGGAGAGCTTTTCTTCGAGCGCCTTTAACTTTTCCCCGAGCGCCTTGTCCTGCTCTGCAAGCACGGCTTTGGCGCCTGCGGCGCCGTCGTGGCGGGCTATGTAGAGGTTCATTTCGAGCCTGCGCATCTCCTCAAACAGCTCGCGGTGGCGCCTCGCGTTGTCGGCGGCGCGCTTCAACACCGATAACGACCTCTCCACTTCGAGAAGCCGCTGGTTCTGTATGAAGAGATTGTCCTTGGAGGCGGCTATCTTCCTCTCGACCTCCGCCTTTCTGTCCTTGAACACGACTATGCCCGTCGCCTCTTCGAATATGGAACGCCTGTCCTCGGGCTTGGCGTTCATTATCTGCTCTATCCTGCCCTGCCCTATTATCGAATAGCCCTCTTTTGCCGCGCCCGCGCCGTGCAAAAGACCCGTGAGCACTTTCATGCGGGATGGCTCCTTGTTGAGGAGATATTCGCTCGTGCCGTCGCGGTAAAGGCGGCGGGTCATCTCCACCTCGTCGCAGTCTATGTCGAACACGCGGTTGCTGTTGTCGAAAGTCAGCGTCACCTCGCAAAAGGAAGTCATGCGCCTCGTCTCGGTGCCGCCGAAAATGACGTCGAGCATCTGCGAGCCGCGCATCATCTTTGCCGACTGCTCGCCGAGCACCCAGCGGATCGCGTCGGCAACGTTGGACTTGCCGCATCCGTTGGGTCCGACTATGCAGGTAACCCCCTCGCCGAGGGGGATGGTGGTCTTGTCGGCAAAGGACTTGAACCCGTTAAGTTGTATCTGTTTGAAAGTTATCATATTTTACCCGTTATCAGTTTTTGCGGAGGGCGGCAAGGGCTCTCTTTGCGGCGAGCCTCTCCGCCTTTTTGACATTCTCCGCTTCCCCCTCGAAGGTCTTGCCGTAGACGGTCACCGAGCAGCGGAAACGCGGCGATTTGGGGGTGCCGACGTCCTCCTTGCCGTATACAGGCGCCGCCCGCCCGCGGGACTGCAACAGCTCCTGCAACTCGCCCTTGTAGTTTTCCTCCCGCCTTACGGTGGAGAAATCCAAAGTCCTCAGCACGAAGGAACGCGCCTCGTCCATGCCGCCGTCGAGATATATCGCCGCGAGCACCGCCTCGTACGCCGAGGGTATGCTCTTTTTGAGCACGGTGTCGCCCGGACCCCTTATGAAGTGCTCTTTGAGCCCCAGCTTTTCGGATACGGGATACAGCGCCGTGTCGGAGACGAACAGCTTCCTCAGCTCCGTAAGCTCGCCCTCGCTCTTGTACTTGTCGTATATGTGCTCCGACACTATGAATTCGAGAATGGCGTCGCCGAAGAATTCGAGGGTCTGGTTATTGTCGTATTGGTCCGCCGAGGCGAGGGTGAGGGCGGTCTTCAAAAGCCCTTTGTCCTTAAACGCATAGCCGAGGCTCTCCTCTATTTTGCCGTAGTTCATTCCTCTCCCTCTGCGGGTATGAGCGAATCGAGATCTACGCTTTCGAGCATCTTTTCAACAGTGGGCACGAGCCCGTTGCGGTGTATGCGCGCCGCATTTGCGACAGCCGCGGCTATGGTTTGGGGTTTGGAGGAGCCGTGGCTCTTTATGACGGGCTTTTTCAGCCCCAGAAGGAGCGCGCCGCCCACCTTTTCGAAGTCGAGCTGACCGCGCATGTTCTTTATCGCCTTTTTGGCGAAGAGATAGCCTATCTTGGAGCGCAGGGTCGCCGAGAGCTCCTTTTTCATGACGCCCAGCACCATCTTGCCGCAGCCCTCTATGGATTTGAGGGCTATGTTCCCGGAAAAGCCGTCCGTCACGGCGACGTCCACGTCGCCGAGCATTATGTCGCGTCCCTCTATGTTGCCCGCGAAATCTATTACGTTCCCCATTCCCGAGAGGTACTTATAGGTCTCCCTGCGCAGGGGGTCGCCCTTGTGCTCTTCCGTGCCGTTGTTCAAAAGTCCCACGCGGGGCTTTTCTATGCCGAAGCCCGCCTTGGCGTACGCGGAGGCGAGCACGGCGAACTGGCAGAGCATTACGGGCTTGCATTCAGCGTTTGCGCCGCAGTCGCAGAGCATCGTAACTCCGCCGCGGTGATTGGGAATGGCGGGGCAGAGCGCGGGGCGCTTGATGCCGCGTATCCTGCCTAAAATGAGCTGTCCGCCCACTATAGTGGCTCCCGTGGAGCCCGCGGTGACGAGGGCGCATATGTCGTCCTGTTTTTTGAGCATCCAATAGGCGGTGACGAGGGAAGAACCCCTCTTTTTTATCGCCTCGGTGGGGATATCGTTCATATCGATGACGTCCGGGCAGTCCACTATTTCGAGGCGGGACGGATCGTACTTGTGTTTTGCGAGCTCAGCCTCTATTTCGGACTTTCTGCCCGTCAGGATAAGATAGAGTTCCTTGTCGTTTGAAAGCGCAGTGCACGCGCCCTCCACGGTGGCTGCGGGGGCGTAATCGCCGCCCATTGCGTCAAGCAGAATTTTGATCATAAAACTTTCTCCATTTGTCGTTGCGGAAGTACTTTTCAAGTATAACATAAAAATTTTCCAAACACAACTTATCGGGTGTTGTTTTTTCAAAATCAACAATATTTTGTGTAGTATCTTCCTGCGGGGGAGAGTATACGACGCGCTTTACGGGCAGATACTTGTCCGTGCGCAGCTTCATGCGCTTTTTGTATCCGCCGCGCTCGGCGACAAGATAGCCCTCGCTTATTACGCCGTCCTTTCCGTCGCGTGCCGACGAGGGGTCGGAGCACTCCTCTTCGGGGGCGGGCACGGAGCCCAAGACCTCGCTTTCGAGGCTGTATCTGACGCCGTCGCTCTTGCCGTATATCCTCAGCCGCACTCTGCCCTCCCCGCCCTCGGCGCGCAGATATACGGGATAGGGCGTGGGATTGGTTATCTTCAGATCGCACGCGCTGCCGCTGACCATGGCGTCGCGGGAGGGCGGAACGTAGCCCACGGCGAGGGAATGGGGATGATATTCGGCTATTTTCAGCCCCGAGAGCAGGGCGGCGTTGTAGAGGGTGGTGCTCACCTGACATACCCCGCCGCCGACGCCCTCGGTATATTCGCCGTTTTCTATTATCTTTGCGGGCAGAAAGCCCCTCTCCGCCGTGCGGGGTCCCACCCTCTCGTTGAAGGAGAGCGTAGCTCCGCTCTCCATGCTGCAACCGTTCAGAAGTTCGGCGGCAAGGCGGATATTGGAAGCTCGGGAGAGGTTGGAATTGTCGAAATATGTCGTGAATTCCCCCAAGAGGGAAGTGCGCTCCTTTATCTCTTGCACGGAGGACTTCCGAGCCGTCTTAATATAGTGTATCTCCACCTCGCCGAAGTCCCCTTTCAGCGCCGCCTGCACGTCCCGTTTAAGACGCGGGACGTCCGCTTCCCGCCCGTCGGCGCCCCCGAAGTATAAAAAGGGCTCCCCCGAGGCGAGAAATTCGGCGCGGGGCTCCTCCGCGGGCACGCTCTCCGAGAGGGCGATATACGAGAGGGTCTCCTCCCCGCCGCAGAGATAGTACTCCACGCGGGCGGAATAATCCCCTCCCTTTTTTATGTTCCCGACCAGCGCATTGAGGTCGTCTTTATAGGATATTTCGGGATAAGTAAAGGAGTATTCCCCATTTTTGCCCGTGACGGTCAGCTTCTTTTGCCCGAGTTCCCTCTCTATCTCCGCGCGCACCGCCGCTATGGCGCGGTCATGCGGCATTCCGCCCACGTTTAAGCCGTTTATCCTCACGCCCGCGGGCAGGGAACGGGAAAACGCGCACATGAAAAACACAATGCCCGCCAGAACGGCGGGCACCATAATGAGCAAACTGAGTTTTAAAAGCGCTCTTTTCAAATTCCCAAAATCTGCCGCAGTCTTTCCGACGGCTCGAACGCGGGACTGCCTATCTTTCTCCAACCGCCCGCGAAATGGGTGTCGGAACCGCCCGTGACCAACAGTCCGAGACTTGCGGCAAGCTCCTTGAAGTATGCCGTTTCCTCAGGAGTATGCGCAGAATACACGGCTTCTATGCCGCGGAGCCCCCTTCCCGCAAGCCGCGTTATAAGGGCTTTCAGTTCGTCCGCGGGCAGATCGATCCTGCCCGGGTGCGCCATGACGGGTATCCCGCCCGCCGAAGTTATGGCGTCTATCGCCTCCTCGGGCGTGGGACGGGCGGCGTTGGAAAAGGCGGGCTTGCCGTACGCCACGTAGTTGAAGAAAAATTCGTTCACGTCGGCGGCGTAGCCCTTTTTTACTGCCGCGCGGCAGACGTGCATCACGTGGACGGGGACCGCGTCCGACAGTCTCTCGGCGGCGCAATCCTCCTCGGTAAGGAGTATGCCGCACTTTTTCAGCCTGTACAGTATCTCCCCGAGGCGGACGAAAGAACCCTCCCTGAGTTCCCCCAAAAAGGCGTTGAAGCCGCCGTCGAGATAGTCTATGCCGTAGCCGAGGGTGTGTATCTTGACGTCGCCGACATATGCGGAGATCTCCACGCCCGTAATGTGGCGCAGTCCCGCCGCCTTTGCGAGGATCGCCGTCTCTTTGAGCGCGGCAACGGCGTCGTGGTCGGTGACGGCAAACGCGCCCAGCCCCGCCCTTTGCGCCTCCGCCACAACGTCCGACGGAGTGAACAGCCCGTCCGAAGCGAGCGTGTGGATGTGCATATCGGCTCTCATTTTTTCACCTTGCCTCCCTCTATCCTGATCTTGTTCGCCTCGCGCCCGTAGAGGACCCTCTCCGCGTGCGTGCAGGTGATTATGGTCTGCAATCCCGAAGTGTGCCCGACGAGCTTTTTCCTGCGGGGCAGATCGAGCTCGCTCATCACGTCGTCGAGGACGAGCACGGGGTATTCCCCCGAGAGCTCCCTGAATATCTCCACCTCGGCGAGCTTGATGGAGAGCGCCGCCGTTCTCGTCTGCCCCTGAGAGGCGTAAGTCTTGGCGTCGGCGCCGTTTATCGTTATGTTCAGATCGTCGCGGTGCGGTCCCGCAGCCGTGTAGCCGAGGCGGATATCCCTTTCATAGCCCGCTTCGAGCTCCCTGTACAGCTTTTGGGCTATTTCCGCCTCGCTCCCCGAATACTTCCTGTCGGGGGAAATTTCGAGCGTTTCCGCGCCGTCTGTCAGATCGTAGTGCACGCGCGCCGCGATGGGGGCTATCCTCTCCACATAGTCCGCCCTGCGCAGGGCGACGGTCGCCGCGTATTTGGTGAGTTCGGCGTCCCAAACAGGCAGTAAATCGTAGACCGTGTCGAGATTTTTGTCCTTTAAGAGGTTGTTGCGCTGTTCTAATATCTTGTTGTAGCGGACGAGCGCGATATAGTACGGGCGGGACAGCTGGGACACCGAGACGTTTAAAAACCTGCGCCGCTCGTCGGGGCCGTCCTGTATGAGGCGGAGTTCCCGCGGGGAGAAAAACACGGAAAAGAGATTGCCGAGGATATCGGCGTTTCTCGAAATTTTGTTGCCGTTTACCCTTATCTCCCTGCCGCTTTCGGTTATGCGCGCATATATCTCGATATTGCCGTATCTCCCCTCGGCGGAGGCGGAGATCTCCGCGCACTCCGCGCCCGACATTATCAGCTGTTTATCGCGCTTGGCGCGGGGCGAAGTGCCCGTGCAGAGGTAGTAAACGGCTTCGGCGCAATTGGTCTTGCCCTGCGCGTTTTTGCCGTACAGCACGTTGAGCCCATCGGAAAATGTGAGCGTTTCGTCGGCGTAATTTCTGAAATTTTTCAAATTCAAATTTTTTATGCGCATTTTTCCGTCAAAATACTTTATTTTAATCGATTTTTG
>CANQXZ010000034.1 GCA_947627955.1 uncultured Clostridia bacterium | reverse complement strand
CTGGATTTGAACCAACGAATGCGGGAATCAAAATCCCGTGCCTTACCGCTTGGCGATACCCCATCGTCCCTTCCGCATAGGCGGCGAACGAAAGTGGGGCGGGCGACAAGTTTCGAACTTGCTGCCTCCAGAGCCACAATCTGGCGCTCTACCGATTGAGCTACGCCCGCCATACTTCTGGTGCGCCTGGAGAGATTCGAACCCCCGACACACGGCTTAGAAGGCCGTTGCTCTATCCTACTGAGCTACAGGCGCGTGAATAGCATTTAGTCCGCGCGTGTAAAGCCTAAAAAGCGTTTGGAGCGGGTGATGGGAATCGGACCCACGCAACCAGCTTGGAAGGCTAGTGTTCTACCATTGAACTACACCCGCATTGTTCGTTTATACAACGCACGAGCGGTTTGCACGACTCAATGCTAAAAAATTATATCAAATCAAAAATATGCTGTCAACTTATTTTAAAACACTTTTCCACAAATTTATAAAGATTGTGCGCCGCATTTTTTGATATGTCAGTCCGCTTCGAGCGCCCCGCCGTACGGCGGGGCGCTCGCCATGCGGGCTTATTTTTTATCGCCTACGTCCTCTTCTGGTTTATCGCTCTTTTTGGACTTTCCCGAGGTGGATATCCAAATGAGATACCCCACGCCGAGCAGTACGAGCAGTACCACCGCGAGCACGAGTACGACCGTCTTTACGTAGTCGTCCTCGGAGGGGGAGGGGTCGCCGATCGTCGACGAACCGCTCTCGTTGTAGCCGCCGCCCGAGGCGAGTTCGAGAAACTCTTTTGCGACGTATCCCTGTTCGGTCTGCCCCTCGCCCGTCTCCTTTTCGACGAGATAGAAGTCGTGCGCGAGCTGGGGGAAGTCCGCCGACGACAGCTTTTTGGTCACGGTCACCTTTTCCCCGGTCTCTATCTTGAACAGCTTAGTCGCGCCGCTTATGAAGGGCAGGGAGTACGCCCATTCGGGCGAGTTGACGGTGGCGGAAGCCGTTTCGGGCTCGGACAGCGTCACGTCGGAAAGGGGGGAGATCTTCGAGGCGTCGCACATGTACGCCTTATCGCCCACGGCTATGATCGCCGCGATGTCGGTGGAGCAGAGAAGGAGCACGTTCCCCGTATACCCCTCCTGCGTGTGCTCTTTGGGGGAAACCACGGGCAGGCTTGAGCCCTCTTTCAGCTCTTCGAGGTCGAGTTCCGTTATGTCCGCCGACTCAACGTGCTTGATGGAGGGGGCGGGCGAGAACGCTTTTAGCGCCTTTGCCGAGCCGCCCTCGGGGATCTCCTCGAGGAGGGGATAGTTCTTATACGTCATGTCATAGTCCGTGACAGTCGTGCCGTCCACTGTGCACAGCACGCTCGATTGGCTCAACGAGGTGGTCGTCTTAACAACATATACCTTGCCGCCGTATTCTTTCAGGAGGGAATATTTGCCGTCGCTCTTCGTTTCGGCTGTGCTCTTGCCGTCCCATATATACAGGTTGCCGCTGCTGCCGTCTATATTATATGTATACTGCGAGCCCGCGGGCGTGTAGGGCAGTGAAAACGTGTGCGGCTCGAAGCCCTCGGCGGTCTCGCCGAGTTGCCCCGGCACGTCGGGGAGCACGCAGTAAGATTCCGACGAAGTGAGCGAATAGTAGAACTTTCCCTCGGAATAGTCGAGGGAGTCCACCTCGTAGCCGAAGGTGTGCACGGTCTGCACGCCGTCTTTGAGTACGGTTATCTTTTTGCCCTCAGCCACGGCGCACAGGTTTTCGCCGTCGACAGCATAGTCGGTTATTGACGTAAAGGCGAGCTCGCCCCCGCCGATGTCGGGATAGGCGGCGGCTTCCGCCGAAGCGGGCAAAGCGCTCCCTGCGGCAAGCGCCGCGGCGGCGCAAAGTGAAATTGCGGATAGGAAAAACTTTTTCATTATTGGAATTATATCACAACGGCTGTTTGTTTGTAAACTGTTTGAGAAATATTAACGCGCCGAAATGTTACGGCGGATACACAAAAATTTGCCCTTAAAAATTTTAAATTATTTTTAAAGTGTACGTTAACTGTCATATTTGGCGGTTATAATTTAAACACAAAAGCAAACATTTGTTTATATTTTTGGGTCGTGGACAATGAAAAGCAAACGTCTTCTGCGCTTTTATTTCGGCGCAGACGCCCTTGACGGGGCGATGCAGAACTTAATACTCGGGTGCGCGCTCGGCGCGGGGGAGGGGATACAAAACACGCTCGGCTGCGCGGAAAAAATGGCGGACATAATAGCCGCAAAGGAGGAACTCGGGCGGCTCTGGCGGTATCTCGACGGGGTGGTGGCGGGGCTGGACGTCAGAACGCGGACGGCGCTGTACGATTACGCCATGGCAAGGTGCGGCGTTTCCTCCCTGCCGCCCGACAAGAGGAGGGAGTACAAGCGCGCGGTCGTCAAATTCACGAGGCATGCGCGCAACGCGGCGAGATTTTGCGAGGGGCTGAGGATGGTGGACGAGTACTACTGCCTCATACCCCTGTCAGGGCTTGACTTTGCGCTTGCCGGAGAGCACTAACGCGGCGACGGCTGCGGCGGCGACGGCGGTGACTATGAGCGCGGTGACGAGCTTCGCGTTGCCGTCATCCCCGTCCTGCGCGGAGAAAGCCGGCTCGGCGGGCAGTTCGTTATAGGGCCAGTCGTTGAAGGTCTCCTCCGCATAGCAGAACTTGCCGTCGTACAGGACGTACGAGCAGTACACGCCGTTCTTGCGGAAGGAGCCGTAATAGGAGGCGGTCACGCTCACGGCGAGCGCCTCTAGGGTGCTGTCGGGCAGGTTCGCCCGCAGAGTCACCGTGACGGGGTAGATCAGGTATTCGTTTTCGGGCAGGCTCTCCGTGGGGGTGAGCCCGTCGGCGCGGCAATAGCCCATTATCTCCTTATACGCCCCCTCGTTGCGGGCGTATCGGACGAAACACCAGCCGTCGTCTTCTGTGAGCACCTCCACGCAGTAGGTGTACGGCAAAAAGAACAGCGCGGAGGAATCGTCGGCTTCGCTGCACAGCGCCGCTTCGTAAGAGGTCACGCGCGCATACGTCCTGCCGTTTTCTGCGAGGGCGGGCGCCGCAAGGGGGAAGCGGGCGGCTATTGCTATAAGGAGCGCGAGCGCCGTTAAAGGGACTTTCATACCAGCCGATTATACAGCGGCGCGCGTAAAAAAAACAGGGGAGTTATGTCATAAAATGTCTATGGATAGGGAACATATTCTTTCACGGATAAGGGAGATAGACGCCGAGCTTGCGCGGCGCAGGGGAGACGGCGCCCTCGCAGGGTACAACACGGGCAGAAAGAAGCACAAAAAACAGCTCGCCTTCCACAAGTGCAAAAAGCGCAACCGCTGGGTGTTCGGCGGAAACCGTTCGGGAAAGACGGAGTGCGGCGCGGTGGAGTGCGTGTGGCTTTTGAGGGGCAACCACCCTTACAGGAAGAACAAAAAGGATGTGTTCGGGTGGTGCGTTTCCCTCTCGCAGCAGGTCCAGCGCGACGTGGCGCAGGCGAAGATACTGCACTATCTGCCCAAGAGCTGGATAGCGGAGATAACCATGCTGTCGGGCAGGAGGGACAGCCCTTCGGGCGGGGTGATAGACCAGATAAAGATAAAAAACGTCTTCGGCGGCATATCCACCCTCGGCTTCAAAAGCTGCGACCAAGGTAGGGAAAAGTTTCAAGGTTCGAGCCTCGACTTCGTCTGGTTCGACGAGGAGCCCCCGCGCGACGTGTACGAGGAGTGCCTCATGCGGGTCATGGACAGGCGGGGAGATATCTTCGGCACCATGACCCCGTTGAAGGGCAAGACCTTCATATACGGCGAGATATTCCTCAACAACAGGCAAAATCCCGAGATATGGCACGAATCGATGACGTGGGAGGACAACCCCTTTCTGCCCAAAAAGGAGATAGCTCTCCTTGAAAGCGCGCTGGACAAGTCCGCCCTCGACGCCCGGAAGTTCGGCAGGTTTTCCGAGGGCGAGGGGCTCGTCTACCCCGAGTTCGACGAGAGCGTGCACGTGATAGAGCCCTTCGACGTGCCCGCCGAGTGGCAGGACGTTATCTCCATAGATCCGGGGCTCAACAATCCCCTTTCGGCGCATTGGTACTGCGTGGATTGGGACGGGAACGTGTACGTCGTGGCGGAACATTTCGCCGCGGGCAAGGACGTGGACTACCACGCGGGGAAGATACTCGAAAAGAGCCGCGCGCTCGGCTGGAAGACGGACTCCGCTGGCAGGGTGACGGCGCTCATCGACAGCGCGGCGAACCAGCGCACCCTCGCCTCGTCCAAGTCCGTTACGGAGCTCTTCCGCGAGCGGGGCATTCTCGTCAATCCCAAGGTAAACAAGGACCTCTTCACGGGGATATCGCGCGTCAAATCCTTTTTGAAGAGGGGGAACGGCGAGGGGGATCTGTATATCTTCTCCTGTTGCAGGAACATGATAGAGGAATTCAAGGGCTATTTCTGGGCGGGAGACGACGTGCCCGTAAAGCGCGACGACCACTGCATGGACGAGCTGAGATACTATCTCATGACCCGCCCGCGCCCCGCAAAGAGGGAGGAAAATCTCTCCGACGCGGCGAGGGCTAAACTGCGCAGGATAAGGCGGCTGAAAATGGGGCGCAGGGAGGATTGACCCCGCAATATGCCCCGACCAAATCAAAACGGAGGTGAAAAATACAGACGGAAGAGAGCGTTAAGAGCGCGCTTTACAAGTGCGCCACGGGGCTCTCCGCGAGCGAGACGGTGGAGGAATTCGCCGTGGAGGACGGGGAGCTGAAACTCGTGAAAAAGAAGGTGACCAAGAGGGAGATACCGCCCGACATCAAGGCGGTGAAACTGCTCATGGGCGGCGAGGGCGAGCCGACGGACGGCGAGCTCGAAGCCGAAAGGCAAAAACTTGTGGAGATGTTGAAGGAGGAATGAATGGAAGAGATATCCGTTGAGACGGAGCGCCGCCGCGGCGAAGCGGCGGAGATAGAGAGGCAGTTTTTGCGCCTGCAAGCGGAGAGGCGCGGGCTGGAAAGGCAGTGGCAACTCAATCTCGACTTTGCGGCGGGCAGGCAGTATTGCAGGATATCGGGCTCGGGGGAGATCGTCGAGACCGAAAAGAATTACGAGTGGGAGCAGCGCAGGGTGTTCAACCACATCGCGCCGATCGTGGATACCCGCCTTTCCAAGCTGTCCCGCATACGCCCCGCGCTGGCGGTGCGGGCGGCTTCGGCGGCTGAGGGGGACAGGGCTGCGGCAAAGCTCTCCTCGGCTATACTCTCCGCCGTCTGGGAGGACAAGGACATGGAGAGCGTTATCTCCCGCGCCACGATGTGGTCGGAGATCTGCGGCACGGCGTTCTACAAGGTGATGTGGGACCCCGCGGGCGGCAGAAAAGTGGGGCTCGGCGCGGACGGCGGGTGCGTCAGGGAGGGCGACGTGGTCATAAAGGCGCTCTCGCCCTTCGGGATATACCCCTATTCCCTAACGGAAGAGGAGCTGGACAGGCAGCGCGGGCTGATACATGCGAGCGTTTTGCCCGTGGGGGAGATATATTCGATGTACGGGATAAAGCTCGCGGGCAAACCCCGCGGCGAGTTCGCCTTTCCCGCGGAGGCGGGGATAAGCGCGGGTGAGGACGGCGGAACGGAGGAGAATTTCGAGCTCGTGCTCGAGAGATACGAGCTCCCCACCGCGGACTGCCCCGAGGGAAGGCTCTCCGTGGCGGCGGGCGGGGAACTCTTATTCGACGGGGCGCTGCCCTACGTGAACGGTGCGGACGGCACGAGGCGCTATCCCTTTATAAAGCAGATCTCCGCCCCCGTCCCGGGCGCGTTTTTCGGCGCGAGCGTGGTGGAGAGGCTCATCCCCGTGCAGAGGGCGTTCAACGCCGTCAAAAACCGCAAGCACGAATATCTCAACCGCATCGCCATGGGCGCCGTTGCCGTCGAGGACGGCTCGGTGGACGTGGAGGAGCTCGCCGAGGACGGGCTCGCCCCCGGGAAGATAATCGTGTACAGGCAGGGGAGCAACCCGCCCGAGATGCTGACCCTCGGCTCCGTGCCCGATGAGTTCTGGAAGGAAGAGGAGTGCCTTTTGAACGAGTTCATAAAGATCTCGGGCGTGAACGAGCTCTCCGAGCGGGCGGACAGCTTTGCGGGCGTGACTTCGGCTACGGGGTTGCAGCTCATCCTCGAACAGGACGACGACCGCCTCAACGTGGCGTACCAGAGCCTGAAAAGCGCCATAAAGGCGTTGGGCAGGCAGATACTCAGGCTGTTCGGGCAGTTTGCCGCCGAGGGCAGGCTTATGAGGCTGGACGACGGCGGCGGCGAGAGGCGGGCGCGCTTTTTCAGGAGCAGCGACATAGCGAGCGACGACGTGGTGCTCGAAGCGGACACCGACCTCAACATGACCCCCGCGCAGAGGCGCACGCTCATCTTCGAGCTTCTCGACAAGGGGCTCTTGTCGGACGACGCGGGCAGGATAAGCGCCGCAGTGAAAAAGAAGATACTAAGCATGCTCGGATACCCCTCTTTGGCGGAGTATCCGTCGCAGGAAAACTTAAAAGGAGAGAATGATGACTGAAAAGGAGAATATGGAAAATACAGCCACGGAGAGCACGGATATC
This sequence comes from uncultured Clostridia bacterium, assembly GCA_947627955.1. Classification (GTDB taxonomy): domain Bacteria; phylum Bacillota; class Clostridia; order Christensenellales; family Borkfalkiaceae; genus Coproplasma. Next base: position 10,732 of record CANQXZ010000034.1, on the reverse strand, counting down.
CATGCGGAGAACGAGGACGCAGATATGCGCAAGGGGGCGGACGCCGCGGAAGCGGAAAAAAGTGAAGAAAAAGCGCCCGACCTTGGCAAATTCAAGAGCGCCCAAGCCCTCATGGAGGCATATCTCGCTCTGGAAGCGGAGTTCACCCGGCGCAGCCAGAGACTGAAAGAGCTCGAAGGGAACAAGGCGGCTACACCGCCCTCCCCCGCGGCTGACGACGATACGCTGATCGCCGCCGCGCTCGGAAGCCGCAAGGTAAGGGACGCGGTGGTGGGACAATATCTTGCGGACATAACTTCGTCCGCGGGCATACCCCTCGTATCGGGAGGCGCGGCGTGCGCCGCGCCCGCAAACGCGCCCAGATCGGTCAAGGAAGCGGGCGCGCTCGCAAGACAATTCTTGAAAAATTAAAAAAAAGGAGAAAAAAATTGATAACTATCGAAAATGCAGACAAGGCTTTAAAGGACTACTATCTCAAAGCGGTTTCGGCGCAGCTCAACGACAACGTTTCGCCCTTTTTCGCGGCGATAGAGAAGTCGAGCGCGGACGTGTGCGGCAAGGACGTGAAGATAGCCGTAGTGCGCGGCGGGATAGACGGCGTTAAGGCGAGCGACGAGGACGAGACTCTCCCCGACCCCGGCGCGAACAGATATCTCGACATAACGGTGCCCCTCAAAAACATATACGGCACCATTCAGATAAGCGACAAGGCGCTTCGCGCCTCCCGCGAGAGCACGGGCGCGTTCGTCAACCTCGTAAACGCCGAGATGGAGGGGCTCGTCTCCGCTGCCAAATACAACTTCCAGCGCATGCTCTACGGCGACGGCAACGGGCTTCTTTGTAACGTCGTCTCCGTCGGCGGCGACGGCAAGGTGTTCACCGTTGACAGCGCGAAGGACTATTTCGTCGGGCTGTACGTAGACGTCACGCCCAAGACGCCGGGCGGCGAATCGGGCAACACGGGGCTGCTCATAACCGCGGTGGACAAGGTCAAAAAGACGGTCACCCTTCAGGACGCGCCCACGGGCACTTTCGAGGGCGGCAAGATAAGCATACACGGCATAGGCAACAAGGAGCTCACGGGGCTCGCCTCCATCTTTTCCGAGGACAAGCTCTATTCCTACGACAGGAACGAGGAGAGCTATTTCAAGCCCCGCGCCGTGACCCTCTCTTCCGCGCTCACCGAGGGCGACCTCACCGATATGCTCGACTGCCTTGAAGAGAACTTCAACTCCAAGGTCAACATGATACTCTGCTCCTACGCCACGAGGAAGAAGATAGCCGACCTCATAGCGGACGGCAGGAGGGTGGTCAACGGGATAGACGCCCGCACGGGTTTCGGCGTCGTTACGGTGAACGACGTGCCCGTCTATGCGGACAAGTTCTGCCCCGAGGGCACGATATACTTCATAAACACGGACGACTTCGTGCTGAGCCAGCTCTGCGATTGGGAATGGCTCGAGGACGAGGACGGCAAGATCCTCAAACAGATCCCCGGGAAGGCGGCGTACAGCGCCACGCTCGTCAAATACGCCGAACTCATCTGCAAAAAGCCCTGCGCGCAGGGCGTCATAAGGAACGTCTGAGTATGACCTTTCTCGAAGTGCTCAAAGCCGTCCTCTGCAACGTGGGCAGGGACGACGTGGCGGCTTCGCTTTCGGAGGAGCCCTCGGGCGAGGCGCGCGAACTCTACGAGACGGCGGTCCTCAGCATTTCCGCCGCAGAAAACGAGCTTGCGAGGTACTATCTCCCCTTAAAGCACTCCGAAAAGCTCTCCTCTCCGGACGGCAACTACCCCTTTTCGTCCTTTAAGTATCCGCCCGTGCGCATACTTGCGGTCAAGGCGGAGGGCGGCGGAAAAGCCGACTACACTTTAACGGCTGAGGGAATGATCTCCTCGAAGGGCAGGGTGGAGGTGGAGTACTACTACGTCCCGCCCGCAAAGAACGGGCTTGCCGACGGCGACAAGACGGTGGAAAACGGCGATCTGGCTGCGCTCGGCGCCACGGCGGAGGTCTGCCTCGTGACAGGCGAAGCCGCCGCCGCGGAGATCTGGGAAAACCGCTACCGCGCCGCGATAGACAGGGCGAGATACAAGAGCGCGGAGGGGATGAAGATCCCCCCGAGGAGGTGGGTGTGACGTCGCTTTACCCCAAGGACGTAAGGGGGGAGTTCGACCTGCTCTCCGCACGCCCTTCCGTCCTCAATTCCTGCGCCGCGGCGCAGGGCAAGCTCAGCCCGGGGCTCGCCTTTTCGAGGCTGTACGGCAAGTCCGTGCGGAATATCGGCTGCGTCATATCTTCCCCCCTCTACGACGCGTACATAATGTACAAGACGACGGGGGAGGTGTGCACGGGAAAGACCTCGGAGATGCTCTCGCCCACGCAGACCTTCACGTTCGACCCCGACTGTCCTTCGTTCGCATTCGAGTACAACGGATATGGCGAAACGGGCGGCGGGCTCGTGCTGTTCGCAGGCGGAAATCTCGCCACGTTCGGGCGGTATGGGGCGGATACCGCGCCGGCGATACCCTTTCTCTCCTGCGGGACGGTGTGCCGCGGCAGACTGTTCGGGGCGGCGGGAAACGACCCGTACGCGCTGTTCTGGTCGGGCTCGGACGGCTATAACGACGGCGACAGCGACGCCAACGGCGCGGGACTCCTCACCTTCGGCTTTGCGGGCGGGAAGATACTCGACGTGGCTTCCGTCGGCGAAGAAGTGATAGTGTTCCGCGAGCGGCGGATAGAGCGCATAAAGGCGGCGGGGCTGGGCGACGACTTCGCCCTCGGAATGGGGATAGACATTGACGGCTATGTCGCCAAGACGGCTAAGGTCATAGGCGGCTCCGTGCTGTTCATGTGCGCGGACGGGCTCTTCCGCTACCGCGGCGGCGAAGTGGAAAAGGTGGAGGGATACGTCGGCGAAAACGCGTACGACTGCACGTCGTCCTTCGTCTACCGCGGCAGATACTACCTCCTCGCGGGCAAGTCCGCGGCGGACGGCGGTTCCAAGGCGCTGTGCGTATACGACGCGGAGCTCGGCGCGGGATATTCCTGCCTCTGCGACGCTCAGGCGTTCGCCGAGGACACAAGCGGGCTCATTGCCTTTTCGGACTACGCCGCATACAGGGCGGGCACGGGCGCATTTACGGCTAAGTACGCGGGGCTCGACTTCGGCTCGCGCAGGCGCAAGAACATTATCGCGGCGGACGTGGAGTGCGACGGCGACCTCACCTGCGAGGCGGACAACGGCTGCGGCTCGCGCAGGTTCGTCTGGAACAGCGGCGTGCACGCCATGCGCATGCGCGGGACCCGCTTCGGGTTTAAACTCAGCGGCAAGGGGGAAGTGCGCCGTTTCAGGCTGATATGGGAGGAACGCGGATGATATTCGACATATTGCAGTACAGCGACGAGGAGCTCGAAAAGCTCTCCGTGATACAGATGCAGCTTCTGAGGACGGCGCAGAAGAAAAAGGACGAGCTCACCCATTCGCTCGAACGCGACATAGAGGACTTCAAAGCCAAGTTGCTCGCAAACGACATGTATTCTTCCAACCTGCTCGACCATAAGACGCGCATTCTGAAAAAGGAGTACGACTACCGCGTGGACATCCTCCGCGAACAGCTCGTATACAACATGAAGCTCAACGAACCCTATCCGGGGGAGGGCTCGGAGGAGGCGGGGTACATAGTGGACTATTCCCTCACCTACACCGAGAGGTACAAGATAGTCAAGGCGTATTATCTCGCCATAGAGGACCCTGTGGAGAGGATGAACCTTTACAGGAACGACGACGTGGCGCGCCGCTATCTCGGGGAATACTATACCACCCTCTACAACGTGCTCTACGGATACAGCTCATAGGGCGGGGCGGCGGCGAAAATTTCGCCGCCGCCTTTCTTTTTTACTTTACATCCGCCGCCGCGTTTGGTATAATTGTCAGCATGGAGATCGCAGACGGCTGGAAAGAATACAGGATACTCGGCACGTCCGCGGGCATGAAGCTCGAGGATTGGAACGGCGTCATACTGCTCCGTCCCGACCCGCAGGTCATATGGAAGGGAGAGGACCTCTCCCTGCGCGCGGGCATAAACGCCGTATACCGCAGGAGCGAAAAGGGCGGCGGGAGCTGGGAGATACGTTCCCCCTTCCCCGAGAGCTGGACGGTGCACTACGGCGAGCTCGCGTTCAAGGTCAAGCCCATGGGCTTCAAGCACACGGGGCTCTTCCCCGAACAGGCGGTCAATTGGGAGAGGTGCGGCAGGCTGATAGCCGCCGCCCGCCGCTCGGGCAGGGAGGTGAAGGTGCTCAACCTCTTCGCGTATACGGGCGGGGCTTCCGTGGCGTGCGCCAAGGCGGGAGCTTCGGTGACCCATGTGGACGCCGCCAAGGGAATGGTGGAGCGCGCGGGCGAAAACGCGCGGCTTTCGGGCGTGGACGGCGTCCGCTACATAGTGGACGACTGCATGAAGTTCGTCGCCCGCGAAAAGCGGCGCGGCAACCGCTACGACGCGGTGATAATGGACCCGCCGAGCTACGGCAGGGGTCCCGGAGGGGAGATGTGGAAGATAGAGCGCGACCTGTTCGGCTTTGTAACGGAGTGCGCTTCACTGCTTTCGCCCGACCCCCTTTTCTTCCTCTTGAACAGCTATACGACGGGGTTACAGCCCGCCGTTCTCAAAAATATCTTAACGCTTGCGCTCGGCGGCTTTGCGGGCGTCACCGAGGCGTACGAGGTGGGCATCGCAACGGAGGAGGGCATTCCCCTGCCCTGCGGCGCGAGCGGTATGTTTACGGGAGAGAGATATGTCGCAAGATGAACTGATCGTCCTCTATGAGGACAACCACCTGATAGTCGTGCTCAAACCGCAGATGGTGGCGTGCTGCCCCGACGAGAGCGGGGACGACAACCTCTTCGACTGCGTGAAGAGGTACATAAAGGAGACCTATTCCAAGCCCGGCAACGTCTATCTGGGGCTCGTGCACAGGCTGGACAGACCCACGGGCGGGGTGATGGTGTTCGCCAAGACTTCAAAGGCGGCGGCGCGGCTGTCCGCGCAGATGTCGGGCGGCGGGTTCGAAAAGAAGTACTTCGCCGTGCTCTGCGGAACGCCCAACCGCACGGAGGGCACGCTCGTCAACTACCTGCGCAAGAATTCCGTGAACAACATGGTGTACGTATGCACGGAGAGCGAGGAGGGCGCCAAATTCGCCTCCCTCGCCTACGAGATAAAGGAGACGGCGGAGGGGCTCTCCCTCGCCGAGATAACCCTTCACACGGGCAGGACGCACCAGATCCGCGTGCAGACGGCGGCTATCAACTGCCCCGTGTACGGGGACATGCGCTACGGCGGGCGCAAAGCCGTAAAGGGCAAGCTGGCGCTGTGGGCGTATTCGCTCAGGTTCACCCACCCCGTCACGGGGGAGGCGCTGAGGTTTATCGCCGAGCCCCCACGCGAGGAAACGCCGTGGAATAACTTCGGATTTTTGAATTCGGCGGACAAAATTTATTGACAAATAAGCCGCCGTTATTGTAATATAGTTGAGTATTATATTGTGTGCGCGCGTTTATGCGCATATTCGCGCTTTTAAACGCCGAAAACATATCAAGTGAGAAAATTATGAAGTCTTTGAAATTGAAATTGTGCCTTATAGCAGCGTTGGCGGCGATACTCTTCGCCTCGCTGGGCGCATTTGTTTCCTTAAACGCCTTTGCGGAGCGCAACGTCACGATAACGAGGGCGAGCGCGTTCAACGCCGCGGGCAACGCGCAGGTCTGGGCGCACAAAGTCGAAAAGGCGACCGAGCCCGGCGCGGACGACATAGAGGACAATTGGTTCTACTCCATGTTCGTGTTCACCGCCGACGACGACGCGATCAATTACAGGCGCAACCTCGCCTACAAGTGGTTCTATAACTCAGCCGACTGCGACGACTACAAGATAAACACCCCCGTAGACGGCGGCAACGGCAAGTGGTCGATAGGCGGAGAGGACACCGATATCGACTACGACCCCTCGGTCACCCCCGAGGTGGACCCCGCCACGGGCAATTGGAAGATAGGCGAAACGGTAACCGACATAAAGGCGGTCACGGAGGAGAACGCGGCTCCCGCTACGGGCTATTTCAGGATGAAGATGGGCTTCGAGGAGCTCAACTTCGAGAAGTTCACCGTGACTTTCGAGACCCAGCAGTACAACATGACCGAGGACAAAAAGACGGTCAACTATATAATCTTCATTCCCGGGACTTCGGCGGCGGGCACGGCGGACAAGGTGTACGCCGTTATAACCTCCGATAAGGAGCTCGCGGAAAAGGACGCGGCGGATATCCCCACTTCGGGGCTGACCGCGATAGCGTACGACAACATAGTCATTGCCATGTCCGAGGAAAGCAGCCTCGCAAGCGGCGAGTTTTCCGTAAAGGTATACAGCGAGGACGAAAATCAGCTGAGCGAACCTACCGTAGTGCAGGAGGGCAAGTTCGAAAACGTGGGCAGGATGTACGCCGAATACAGCACGTCGTCCACCACGCCCGTAACGCCCATATCCTTCAAAGCCAAGCTGCCCGAGGGCGCGACGTCGAGGGTGCGCATGCCCCTTTACGAGCTGAACGGACAGTCCTTCATACTCAACAGGACCTCCGACGGCGCCGCCCGCGACACCAACGTGAAGATAACCAAGGAGACCATTGACGACACGGAGTACTATTCGGGCGGACAGATAAACGACGACGTTCCCCCCGTGCTCTGCCTCACGAGCGGGCTCACCTTCGTCAAGAAGGGTGGGGAGCTCAACCTCAGCGTCAAGGCGATAGACGTCATCGTCGCCTCGCCCACGGTCGTAACAGGTTACTTCATTCTGAGCGACACGCAGGCAAAGGATACGTCGTTCAATCCCGAAAATCCCACCGACAAGGCGCTGTTCAGAACGGTGACCTCCGATATGGACCAATACGTAATCCCCCACGGCGACAGCTATCTGCCCGTTGCTACTACTGATTATACAGAAGACTCCTTCAAGGACCTCACGCCCTGCGCGGCGGTGAAGGTATACGTCAAGCTGACGGACACCTCTTCCACGGGCGGACAGTCGGCGTACGTAATGATGGATTGGTTCGTCGAGGACGAATACAAGATACACGTGAACGACCACGACTATATAGCCGTTGCCGAGGACAAGAAGGGCGCAAGCTATAAATACGAGGATACCTCCGCAGATTGGACGCAGCTCGTGGAAGACTATCAGAAAAAGGTGGACGAAGCGGCGGCAGACCTCCGCGCGGGGGCTGACGACTTCTATCTTCCCTCTTTCGAGAGCCTCGTCTCCGACAATGCCGACTCCTACAAGGACATGTCCTATTCCATATACTATATGGCTGACGGCTCGTGGTCGCAGAACACCAACAGGTCGTTCAACCAGCTCTATATAGACCTCACGGCGTCGGGCGAATACAAGTTCACCGTCTACGCGCAGGATTCGGCTTCCAACAAGATGTGGTATCACGACGCCGACAAGGACGAGGACGTGGAGTTCTCGGTGGACGAGATCCAGACCATGTATGCCGACGAGGACGACGAGGGGCTGAGAGATAAGCTCCCGTGGTTCACCTTCTCGGCGGGCGTTGCGGATATCTCGGTAAAGGACCCCGGCGAACAGGATACGGCGTACGTCGGGCAGACGTACACGGCTGACTCCTTCGAGATCGAGGGCGTCTCCACCACGGCGGTGTACACGCTCTACCGCTTCGAAAACGACATCTACTTCGCCGACCACGGCAAGTATCTCTCCTATGAGCAGTTCATGCAGGATAAGGAACAGCTCTTCGAGGATTACGACTATCTCACCCGCATTCCCGCCCTCTCCGAACTCGATTCGGGTAGCGACGAGTACGAGCAGTTCTCCAAGTACGAGTGGAACTCTTCGAGCCGCTCTTTCGTGCCTCAGGACGGCAACTCCTTCTATCTCATAAGGTGCAAGGTGACGAGCTCTTTGCAGGGCGACCGCTCGGTGAGCGCGTTCATGGGCATTTCCGCCTCGGCTACCCCCGCGGCGATAAAGGGCGAGGACACGTGGTTGCAGGACAATATGGCTTCCATTATCCTCCTTACGATCGCGGGCGCGGCGGTGATAGGCATAGTGCTTCTCCTCGTCATCAAGCCCAAGAACAAGGGCGATATCGACGTGCAGTACGCCAAGGAAGTATCCGCAAAGTCCTCCAAAAAGAAGAACAAATAACTTAAACGCCTTGATATAAGGTCAAGGGTCGGCGAAATTTTCGCCGACCCTTTCTTTTTTTGCTCTCCGCCCTTTACATTTTATACAAAATATGGTATAATTACATAGTTGATATCACCAATATGTGCCCCGCGGTGCGCGGGTGGAGGGAAAAGGGTTCAATGGAAAAGAGCAAGCATTACAACGCGGACGATCTCAAAATTCTCGAAGGGCTGGAAGCGGTGCGCGTGCGCCCCGGAATGTACATAGGCTCCACGGGAGTGGGCGGTCTGCACCATATCCTGTGGGAGATAGTGGACAACGCCATAGACGAGGCGGCAAACGGCTACGCCGACGAGATAACCGTCAAAATCTACAAGGACGGTTCGGCTTCGGTGGAGGATAACGGCAGGGGCATGCCCACCGACGTGAACTCCAAGGCGAAGATGAGCGGCGTGGAGGTCATATTCACCAAACTGCACGCGGGCGGCAAGTTCGACAACGAAAACTACGCCTTTTCGGGCGGCCTGCACGGCGTGGGGGCTTCGGTCACCAACGCCCTTTCGAAGTGGCTGAACGTGGAGGTTTACCGCGGCAACGTGTTCAGAATGTCCTTTACCTCCTACTTTGACAAGGCAAAGAAAAAGTGGATGTGCGGCATTCCCTCCGCCCCCCTCGAAGATACGGGGATAAAGACCGCAAAGAGGGGCACGCTCGTGCACTTTATGCCCGACGGCGAAGTGTTCGAAACGGTGGTGTGGAACTACGACACGATCTCCAAACGCTTGAAAGAGCTCGCCTTTCTGAATAAGGGGGTGAGGATAAACTTCATAGACGAGCGCCCCGTAGTCACATATGAGGAGAGCGAAAACGAAGCCGGCGAAGTGGTGGAGACGGCTGTGGAAGGGTTGCCGATGGAGCCCGTTTCGTTCAGGTACGACGGCGGGCTCGTGGACTTTGTCAAATATCTCGACGACGACAAGGTCCCCCTGTACGCCGAGCCGCTGTACTATTCGGACGTAAAGGACATACAGGTCAAGGGCTCGCCAGCGGGGAAGATAAAGATAGAGTTTGCCCTCCGCCACAACAAGGACGACTCCGAGAGCATGTTCTCGTTCGTGAACAACATCTCCACCGTAGAGGGCGGCTATCACGAAAACGGCTTCCACTCGGGGCTCTTGAAGGCGGTCAACGACTTCGCCCGCGCCAACGGGTTTTTAAAAGCCAAGGACCCCGCGTTCATAGCCGACGACGTGAAGGAGGGGCTGACGGCGGTGCTCACCGTCAAGATGGCTAACGTCGAGTTCGAGGGGCAGACCAAGACCAAGCTCGGCAATCCCGAAGTGCGCCTGCCCGTGGAGCAGACGGTCACGGAGGGGCTTTCAAAGCTCCTTTCGGTGCGCGGCAACAAGTCGGTGTTCGAGGAGATAGCAAAGAAGGCAAAATTCGCCGCGGACGACAGGATAAAGCACCGCGCCGAGAGGGACGTAGCCAAGGCGGCGAGCGAAAACGACGGGCTGAACCTCGTGGGCAAGCTCGCCTCGTGCTCGGGCAAAAATCCCGACCTCAACGAGCTTTTCATAGTCGAGGGCGACTCTGCGGGCGGCACAGCCAAGCAGGCGCGGGTGCGCTCTTTCCAGAGCATACTGCCCCTCAGGGGCAAGCCCCTCAACGTGCAGAAAAAGACGGCTCTGCAAGCCCTGCAAAACGAGGAGATAAAGACGATAATCTCGGCGATAGGCGCGGGTTTCAACCGCTCTTTCGACGTGGAAAAGACAAAGTACAAAAAGGTGATAATCCTCTCGGACGCCGATCAGGACGGCATGCACATCCGCTGCATACTGCTCACCTTTTTCTTCAAGTATATGCGCGACCTCATAAATTCGGGGTATGTGTACATAGGAATGCCCCCGCTCTACAAGGTGTATAAAAAGGACGTCACGGAGTACGCCTACGACGACGCCGAGCTCGACGAAAAGATAAAAAAGGTGGGCAAGGGCTACTCTTTGCAACGCTATAAGGGGCTGGGCGAAATGTCCGCCGAGCAGCTGTGGGAGACGACTATGGACCCCGCGCGCCGCAATCTCATTCAGGTCACTGTGGAGGACGCGGCGGAGGCGGCGTCCGTGATAGAGATGCTCATGGGCGACAAGGTGGACGGCAGGAAGGAATTCCTCGCCAAAAACGCAAACTTCAACAAGGTGGACGGGTTCATAGAGCGCGTGCGCTTCAATAAAGACGGCGAAAGGGAGGCGGACTGATGGCTAAGAAGACCAACGGATACCAGACTTCCATACCTCAGGGCAACGTGTTCGTGCAGCCCATAGAGCAGGTCATGCCGGGCTCAATGCTGCCCTATGCCGAGTTCGTCATTCTCGACAGGGCGCTCCCCCGCGTGGAGGACGGGCTCAAACCGGTGCAGAGGAGGATACTCTACACCATGTTCGAGATGGGGCTCACCCCCGACAAGCCGCACAAGAAGTCCGCGAGGATAGTGGGCGACTGCATGGGCAAATA